>JALYZV010000158.1 GCA_030948685.1 Vulcanimicrobiota bacterium
GTTTTAGCGGGCTGCGTTTGGCTCGCCTTGCGCGTAACGTCGGCGGTCTTCTTGGCCAACTCATCTGCCGTCTCAGCGACATTTTCTGCCACATTGTCGGCTAGGTCATTCCATTGATTGATCGTGCTCATCGTCGTCCTCCGCTCCTTTACAACTGGTCGTCGCAACTTATACCCGCTCTGCCAACCGCGAATCGTTTGGCCTCACCCCGCTCGGGAATCACCCATGAGCACTACCCAAGAAGGGGGACTTGCTACCTAATGGACGCCTCACCCGACACGCTCTGGATCGTTGTTGCTGCCGTGCTCATCAATATCGCAGTGCTCGGCTGCTCCCTCCCCGGCGGAGAGGGTGATCGCGTTTGACTGCGATCGGCCTCGGGTAGATCGTTTAGTGCCGCTGGTCAAGATTTCCACCAACTTTGACGAGGTTGCGAAAAACTCGCATGGCCGTAATCGACGTGACGACGCGCGGTGCGATTTTCGACGTTGACGGAACGCTGGTTCTGAGCAACGCAGCACACGCGGCTGCCTGGTCGAGGGCGTTTGCGGAATGTGGCTTTTTTGACGTGCCGCCTGCCCGCGTTCGACCGCTCATCGGCATGGGCGGGGACGATCTCATCGCTCGATTGAAGCCAGACTTGGATGAGAGCACAAAAACAGAGACCATTGAGCGCCACAAGAAAATCTTCAAACGGGATTACCTGAAGCGGTTGCGCCCGGCGCCCGGCGCGCACGAGCTTGCGTGCGAACTCGCGACACGCGGCATCAAGCTCATTGTTGCAACGTCCGCAAAGGAAGATGAGCTTCAACCGCTCTTGGCGGTTGCGGGGGTCGACGGCATTATCACGGAATGGATCACGTCGGATGATGTCGAGCGAGCCAAGCCGGCCGCCGATATGGTCCAAGCGGCTCTCGCACGAATGCAGCTCGCTGCTTCTGATGCGGTCATGGTGGGCGACACGATTTACGATATCGAAGCGGCACATCGCGCAGGCGTGCGCATCATCGCCTTTCGCTGCGGCGGTTCTCCCGAGCAGCTCCTCGCTGCGGCTGACGCAGTTTTCGATGACCCCCTTCAGCTGGTAACCGCACTGCGACAGAGTTCGTCGCCCAATGTTCGGAAAGAGGTTCGGGCCGTACGCTAAACCTGTCGAAACAGACAACAGTCTGGGCCATCCTGATCCTCGTCTTGCTGATGGCCATCGCAGCCGCGCTCGACTATGGTAATCCCACCATCCAGCTGCGTCCGATTTCGTATGTCTTCGTCATGGGCATCACAGCTCTTGTCGGATACCGCTGGGGCCTTGTGTCGGGCATTGCCGCCGCCCTCTTGTTCACGTCGGTTGAGACGGCAACAGGCTACAGATCTCTGCCGTCCTCGCTGCTGTGGAATGTGCTGATCGCGGCCGTCAGCTTTTCGGCACCTGCGCTCTTGATGGAAGCCATGCGACGCAGGAAGCTCTCGGCTGACGCGACGCTGGCGGATCTGGCAAGCACGAGAGAAGAATTGGCAGACGTCAAAAGGCTGCACGAGAGCGAAGCTGCTCTTCGGCTGGCCGAGCAGCGGTACATAGCCGTTGGGGAATCGCTACCCTTCGGAACGTGGGAGGTAAGCGCCGACGGGCGCGACCTCAAACACCTGAGCGAAAGCTATTGCAAGCTGTTCGGAATGACGCGCGCCCAGATCGCGCAAGGCGGGTGGCGAACACGGGTGCCGCCCGATGACGCGGAGCGTTTCCTCGCTCTGTGGAACGACCGCAAGAAGGGCGACGCAGTCGAGGGCGAGTACCGCGTCCTGGCGGTCGATGGTAAGACTTATTGGGTTCTGGTTCGTGGCGTACGGCTGCGAGACGCCGACGGGGCGACTACCGGTTGGGCGGGATTCAGTCTCGACATCACGGAGCGCAAGCGGGTCGAGCAGCGGCTTTCCATATTGTCGGACCTCGGGCGCGTCCTTTCGCAGTCGCTTGAACCCATGTCGACGCTCGAGCGTGCTTCGCAATTGCTGGTTCCACGCTTGGCGGATTGGTGTGCGGTCGATCTCATCGGAAGCGAGCGTGTGGTGCGGCGTGCGCTGCTCCTCCATCATGATGCGAGCACCACGCAAGCGGCAGCTGAGCTCCCCAGCAACGACGCGTGGAGACTTCTTTTCGGGCTGACGGCCTCGCGCGCGATTGCGACCCAGCAACCGGAGTTGCGAGACAATATACCTGCCGAGACAAAAAGTACGGTCGCCGCCTCCCCTGCCCAGCAAGCGACCGTCGATGCTTTCCAGCCCACATCGCTCATCGTGGTACCCTTGGTCGCTCGCGAGCAGACGCTTGGAGCATTGACGATCGCGACGACCGCTGGTTCAGGTCGCCGCTACGTGCAAGATGATGTCGACTTCGCCGGCATCATCGCACGCCGTATCGCGTTGGCGCTTGATAACGCGATGCTCTACGAGCGCGAGCACCGCGTTGCCGATATGTTCCAGCGTGCTTCACTTCCGAGCCACCTCCCCAGTGTCCCCGGGATCGCCATTCACGTGCATTATCAGTCCGGCGCACGAGAAGCGGAAATCGGCGGCGACTGGTACGATGCTTTTCAGTTGTCGGATGGGCGAATTGGCATTTCTATCGGCGACGTCGCCGGTAAAGGCCTGCAGGCTGCATCCATCATGAGTACCGTACGACTTCTCATCCGAGCCACCGCACTTGAGGATATTACGCCTTCGCGGGTCATGGCTCGCGCCAATCAGCTGTTGCTCAACGACAGACCCACGATGGTGACGGCCATCTTTGGCGTCTTGGATCCTGAAGAGCTGACGTTCACGTGCTCTGTGGCTGGCCATCCGCTCCCGCTGGTGGCCAACGCGGAAGGCGACATCGCCACCTGTGCTCCGGTTGCTCCGCCGCTGGGTGTTGCGGGCGAGGCGATCTTCCCGGAACAGACGCTCATGCTTCCCTTAGGTTCGCTGCTCGTGCTCTACACGGATGGATTGGTGGAGAGCAACAGGCACAAGACGAGAGGTGAAGAGATCCTTCACAAGGCGGTCCAGGACGTTGTGGCTGCGCGCCTTCCCAACGCGGCCGAAGCGATCGCGTCAAGGATGGTCGAAACGCCCTTCGACGACGTTGCGGTGCTGACTGTCGCACCATCGGCCAAGCCGTTGCTCGAGCTCGATCTGACGCTGCCAGCCCAACCCGCAAGCGGACGCATCTTCCGCCAAGCGCTGCGCCGCTTCTATGTCGCTGCCGGGCTGGGCGACGAAAAGATCCAGTTGCTGCAAGTGGCGCTGGGCGAGGCCATAACGAATTCCATACAGCACGCATATGGCGTTACTGGCGGCGATGTACGCGTTCAGGGCCGCGTTGCGTCGGGTATGCTCATCGTCGAAGTGGGCGATACCGGCCGGTGGCGTGGGCCGCATGACGGGGGCGCGGGGTATGGGCTGCAGATCCTAAAAAGCATTGTCCAGGATGTCTCCATTGAGGCAAACGAGAACGGGACAACCGTACGGCTGACACAACCCATCGGGAGGGTCATAACGTGACGAACCAAGCCGAGTTCATCCAAAGCGTCGTCGATGGCATCAACGTGATCACCGTGCGCGGAGAAGTGGATATCGCCAACGTTGACGAGCTGCGTTTGTGCTTGGAAAAGGCGGCTGAGGAAAAAGGCCCGGGTCTGGTTATCGATTTGACGAAGGCTTCCTATTTCGACAGCCGCACGATCGCGCTGCTTGCCGATTTTGCTACCAAGTTACGGGTCCATCGCCAGCGAGTTGCCTTAGTTGCCCCGGCCGAGGGTTTTGCCGCACGAATCCTGCAAATCGCGGGCTTGCCGCTTATCGTACCTGCATTTCAATTGACTGCAGACGCCCTCAATGCTGTCCAGCAACCCGCCGGAATCTAGACCGGGCACGTTTCCGCGCCCGGCCCGACCTTGTCTATGAGTTGTACTTCAGATCGACGGTCTTGCTTTCGTTGGTTGTCGGCGCAATCGAGGTGATCCTCACCGACACGGTCCCACCGGGCAATGGCTGGATGCCGAGGGTCTGCGAGAAATGCCCCTGGCTATCGGCTTTGATGTCAGCCACATAGGTGCCGGACGTGACCGGGAAGATCCCGCCGACCAACGCTGACGGAATGGCGACGATGTGAACCGATGAATTCGGCAACGTCGTTCCTGACAGTGCAAACGAGCCGTTCACCGACGTCCCGTTGGCCGGATGGATGTTCGTAATGTAGTTCGGCACGACGCTCGTGCCCGACGTGAACGACCAGCTCTGTTCGAAGCTCGAACCGTCCGCGGCGCGACCCGTCACGCGTACCGTGTGCCGCTCGGGCGTCAACGGGTACGGTGGGGTGAAGAGGAAGTCGCTGCTCGAAATATCGCTCGTGCTCGATACGTCGCGACCGTCCAGCGTGATGTGAACGGAGTTCGGGTCAACCCGCGAACTGAACGACCCAGAAACGGCCGGGCTTTTTGCCGCCACGACCGCGTCCGACGCCGGCGTCAGATTCAGCAAATGCACGCCCGACTGCGTCGATCCGCCTAGATTGATGCTGACCGTGCGGTTGGTATCGTTGTAGTCAACGTTTGCACCCAAGGATTCTGAGATGAAACGAAGCGGCACGAGCGTTCGCGAGCCGACGATGAACGGCGCGACGTCCAGCTGGTGTTGCGTTCCATTGACGACCGCGGTCGTCGAACCGATTTTCAGCTGAATGGTGCGTCCATTGCCGCTTGCGTTGATGATGCCGTTGTCATAGACGACGCTCGCTCCTAGCCGCTCGAAAACGCCGCGTAACGGCACGAAAACGCGCCCACTGCGCTCGATCGGCGGTTGATCGAATTGTACCTGCTGGCCGTTGACGATGATCGACACGTCGGCTGCAAGCGCCACGGTCGCACCCAGAGCGAGCATGCCCGCCACGAGGACTGCGCCGAGACTTCGAGTGCAATGCACTCTTTTGTCTGTGCTACTTATGACACGCTGTATCCACGAGTCACGAATCCAACCCATGCTGAGACACCTCCAGCGGTGAGACGGTCAGACAGTCTGCCGGCTGCCGACGATCAGATTGTAGATGAACGCGATGAGCGCGATGACGAGGAGTAGATGAATCAGGCCGCCCCCAATGTGGGCCGCGAACCCAATGAGCCACAAGACAAATAAAATTACAATGATGGTCCAGACAACGTTGCCCATGCTAGGCTCCTTTCGGCTTGTGAAATGATTCCCCCAAATGAGGGCCGTCAAACCAGTTTGGCCTCGCCGCCACCGGGAAGAACGCAAGTGATGAGCGACGGTCGCGGGAGCGATGAGCGCTAACGCTAGGAGCCCTTGAAAGGTGCAACAGATGAGCTGCATGTCCGGCGCCCTGTTTGCGACTCCGCAATGAAACAGCTCACGTTCGCGGTCCCGAACTCGGTGACCAAAGTCTTATATGAAATCGAGAACTTGCGTCACGTGGGCAAGCTCAGCGTGTTGGGTTGCCGTCTGCTCGAGATGTTCTATGTGACGGGCTGGGACGATGGCTTCGTCCAATTCAACCGACGCGATGTTGCAACGGCGCTGGCTGCCAGCCCGGCCGAACTCGATGGCGCCATCGACGAACTCGGAGCGTTATGCCTTGTCAACTTCAGAATGGCAGACCGTTGGCAGGTTGCTGAAATCGTTGCGCTCTCGACGCCGGCATTGAGCGGCATGACTGAAATGTGCTGGTGGCAATACTACCGGGTGGAGTTCGCCGATTTCTGGTTCGACCTCGGCGGGAAAAATGGCGACAATTGACGCCCTCGGCGCGTCGGCCGATCTCGTGCGCTCGCTCAATCCAGCAGCCACAGGCTTTTTCTTCGCGGCCTTTCTAATTTATATCGTGGCGCCGTTTGCTGCCGGCCTAACGCCCTTCATGGCTGCCCCAACGCTCGATGAGCTTGGCAAATATTTCTCGGAACGATTGCCGGACGACGCCGTGACCGTGGACGTCGCCTTTGGGCAAGGAAGCGAGAAACGCGCTCGCCTGGTCCACTGAGATCATTGGCGGAAGCATCGGGACATCCGGGCTTCATGCTGAGGCCGGTTCCACCACGTGCTGCGGTTTAAGCGCGGTGCAGCCGGGTAAACCTCGCGAGAG
This sequence comes from Vulcanimicrobiota bacterium, assembly GCA_030948685.1. Lineage (GTDB taxonomy): Bacteria > Vulcanimicrobiota > Vulcanimicrobiia > Eremiobacterales > Eremiobacteraceae > JAFANK01. The sequence goes on from JALYZV010000158.1 coordinate 6,128, forward strand.
CGTGCGAGAAAAGAGTTGGTGGCTATGCTGATTTCGATCTTCGGAGTGGCTGCGCAACCGACGCCAGCAGTTTCGACGACGGCCACCTGGCACTCAGGAGACTGGGTGCTGCTGGTAGCGGTCGTGGTCTTCATGGCAATCATCATTGTGATTCTCGCTCGCGCAAATGCCGCTAGCGGGGTCCACAGAAAGAGGAAAGCATGAAAGCGAGACGCACCGCCAGGAGAGCCGTCAAAGATGCGGCCGATGCCGCGCGGGAAACATCGCACCGCGCGAAAGCGGGAATCGAGCGCGGCAAGCGCACGATCGCCGGCGACGCGATGACCACCCGTCAAAAGACAAAGTCAACTGTGCGCGAGGCCGGCCACAAAACAGCGGCCAGCTTCGATCGGGCCAAGCGTAAGCTGCGGGATGCAGTGGAGTAGCTATGAGTATTCTTGCGTGGATTGTCGTCGGAATCATCGCGGGGTTCCTTGCCAAGGCGGTCGTCCCCGGTGAAGCACCGGGCGGCGTGCTTGGCGACCTTGTCGTGGGCGTCGTTGGTGCAATTATCGGCGGCTGGCTTTTCAACTCATTTGGAAATCCGGGTGTGAGCGGGCTGAACATTTGGAGCATTCTCGTCGCGTTCATCGGCGGCGTGATTCTGCTCTTGATAGTCCGGCTGTTCACGCGCCGAACGGTCTAACCCAGCGTCGGTAGCGCGCAGGGCGGCACATTGCGTGCCGTCCTGTTGCCGTATGCAACCAAGCGCCCGCTTCAAGCGATACGCTGCTTCACGTGATGCGGAACGCAGTGTTGCAAGGTTACGTTGAAGGCTACGTTGGGAATAATACCCACAGATCGAGGAGGGTCTTATGCGTAACTTTGTGATTGCTATGCTCTGCACGGCGGTGATCGCTGGTGCAACGGCGACGTCGGTAGCCCCGGCAAAGGCGGACGTACATATCTGGACTGGTCAGGTCGTTCACGTCTCGACCACAAACATAAAAGTTCACAATAAAGACGGGAACGAAACGCTCAGTTTCTTGGTGCTGCCCAAGTTCAAGCAACTGTTCTCCGACGATGGCAAGACAACGTATCAGATGGCCATGATCAAGCCGGGGATGTGGGTCACTATCTACTATGACCAGGATTTGCTTGGCGCGCGGCATGCCGACAAGATCATCGTTCTCAACACGGGCAAGTCAATTAAGTCGTAAAGGCTCCCTTGGCGCTCTGGGTGAGCGGGCATAGCGTATGCCCGCTCTCTTCGTGCCTTTTTATACCTTGCTGGGGATGACCCCGAGCTGGGCACCCACCTTTTCAAAGGCAGCCAGCGCCTTGTCCAGATGACTGCGCTCCAGCGCCGCGCTCATCTGGACACGGATGCGGGCCGTCCCTTCGGGCACGACCGGATAGCCGAATCCGGTCACGAAAACGCCTTCTTTGAGCAGCAGCTCGCTCATCTTGATCGCAAAGGCAGTCTCTCCGACGATGATGGGGATGATTGCGCTCTCACCGTCGAGCGGCTTGTAGCCAATGGCGGCGAGCCGCTGCCGGAAGTAGCGAATGTTTTCGCGCTGCTTTGCCAGCAGCTCAGGATGCGCCTCAAGCTCCTCGAGCGCCGCGAGCGCTGAGCAAGCAACGGTCGCCGGCAGCGCGTTGGAGAAGAGCATGGTTCGCGATTTCTGATTCAATGTTTCTATGAGGTTCTTCGAGCCCGCAACAAAACCGCCGGCAGCGCCTCCCAGCGCCTTGCCCAAGGTGCCGGTGACGATATCAACCTGACCGGTTAAGCCATAATGTTCGATGGTGCCTCGGCCCGTTGCTCCCATGACACCCGTGCCGTGACTGTCGTCGACAATGACGACGCCGTTGTAGCGCTTTGCCAGTGCGACGATCTGCGGCAGCTGGGCAAGGTCGCCCTCCATCGAGAAGACGCCGTCGGTAATGATGAACTTCGTCATGTCCGGCGGTAATGAAGCCAGTTTCGCTTCGAGATCTGCCATATCAGAATGTTTATAGCGAAGTCGCTGCGCCTGCGTCGCTAAGCGACAGCCGTCAATAATCGAAGCATGATTGAGCTCGTCAGACACGATCGCCGTTCCCGCAACGGCAACCGTCGGAATCAGCCCTTCGTTGGCGGTCCAGCACGAAACGTATGTCAATGAAGCGGGCATGCCGAAGAACGACGCGATTTTTTCTTCAATCTGGCGGTGAATGTCAAAGGTGCCGCAGATGAACCGCACGCTTGCCGTTCCCGCGCCGTACTTGCGCAATCCCTCGATTCCCGCCGCGACGACGTGCGGATTATCCGCCAGCCCCAAGTAGTTGTTGCTCGAAAGGACGATCGTCTCGCCGACCTCCTCCATGTTGACTTCGGCAGCCATGGGCGTGGTGACGTGGCGCAGCGTTTTGAACGTCCCGGCGGCGCGCAGCGCGTCCAGATCGGTCTTGAGTTTGCGTTCGTAGGACTGGTTCATGGCGAGTCGCCGTTGACGTCGATGACGATCTTGACGGCCTTGCCTTCTTTGAGAAGGTCGAAAGCTTCGGCATAACGTTCGAGCGGCAAAACATGAGTGATGATGGGCTTGAGGTCGATGCGTCCAGCGGTCACCATGGCCTGCATCTGATACCACGTTTCGAACATCTTGCGCCCGTTGATTCCCAGCACGGTCAGACCCTTAAAAATAATGTTTTCCGCCAAATTCATGCTCACGTTGTCGGAAGGGAGTCCAAGCAGTGCGGCGCGCCCGCCATTGCGCACCATGCTCAGTCCCTGGTTGATGGCTGCACCGCTGCCGCTCATTTCAAGCAAAACATCGGCGCCATGGCCGCCGGTAAGCGCGAGCACTTTGTGGTGCAGCTCGGGCGTGCGTGCGTCAAAGACCTCATCCGCCCCGAGCGACTTGGCGAGTGCGAGCTTTTGCGGGTTAATGTCGATTGCGATGACGCGCGCCGCCCCCGCGGCTCGCGCAACCGGAATTGCCATCAGGCCGATTGATCCGACACCCGTGATGACAACGCTCTTGGCACTGACCCCGGCGGTCATCACGGTGTGGACGGCATTGCCCAGCGGATCGAAGACCGCCGCCCACTCATCCGGCACCGCCGGATCCAGCTTCCAGATGTTGTGTTCGGGAACAGCAACGTAGTCGGCGAACGCGCCATCCCGATCGATGCCCAGAATACGAACGCGCTCGCAAATATATTCTTGCCCAGTCCGGCAGAGCAGGCAGGCGCCGCACGAAATGTGTCCTTCGGCAGCGACGCGATCGCCCAGGGCGACGTTGCGAACGGCGTCGCCAACCGCCGCGACCGTTCCCATGAATTCATGACCCACGATGACCGGCGGCACGATGCGACTCTGCGACCACTTATCCCAGTCCCAGATGTGCCCGTCGGTGCCGCAGATGCCCGCTTTTTTCACCCTGACGAGGACGTCAGTCGGACCGATGCGCGGGAGCGGAACCTGTTTGAGCGTCAGTCCGGGTCCGGGTTTTTCTTTGAGCAACGCGCGCATGCTGGTGGGCAGCGAGCCCTGGACCGCGGTTGCGGTTTCCGGTTTCGTTTGCGTGATGGCCACGAGCCAACGTTCTTGCGAAGCGTAGCAGCGGACCTTTGTCCTTAACGGACCTAAAGGTCCGTTACTTCAAGAAGCAACGGATCTTTGCAGCAACGGACCTTTAGGTCCGTTAACGAGCCGCGCACCGGTGCGCGTAGGGCTCGATCGCAGCGTCGCCCAACGCAGCCCCGATGCCACGAAAGAAGAAGCCAGCCTCGGCGAAGCGCCTGAAAGAGTTAGAGGAAAAAATCGCGGCGCAGCGGCGACGTGCGCTGCGGCCAACGCTGCCGGTCAACACGCAGGCGCGCGTCAGCGAAACGCTGGTGGAGAAAAAACGCCGCCTCGAGCGCAAGCGCAGGCAGCAGCGCGACTGGGAGAATCTCTAGAGGGCATCGTCGCGCTGACCCGAATTGGCTCGAACACCCGTTCGCTTAACGTTTCGAGCCAATGCTCACTATAGATGAAGTCTTAGGCCGAGGCGGCCTCATGGCAAAAGCAATTGCCGGCTATGAATATCGGCCGGCGCAAATTGCCATGGGCAAACTCGTCAATCGCGGATTTCTCGAGCACGTCCACGTTATGGTCGAAGCTGGCACGGGCACCGGCAAATCCTTCGGCTACCTCGTTCCGGCTGTCCTGTCGGGGCAGCGCGTCGTGATCTCGACGGCGACACTCGCGCTCCAAGAGCAGCTGCTGACCAAGGATATTCCGCAGGTGCTCAACGTGCTGGATTCGAGCGCGCGCGTCGTGCAGCTCAAAGGCCGAAACAACTACCTGTGTCGCGATAAGCTCGAGCAGCTGCGCGCGCGTCTTGTCTTGGCCCAAGGCGACGACGACCGCAAGCTGTTTGCGTGGGCAGATGGCACGCTGACGGGTGACCGCGCCGAGCTGGACTTCGTACCCGCCGATTTCCTGTGGCGCGAAGTGGACGCAGACGCCGACGACTGTCTGATGGAGGCGTGTGAATTCTTCGGCCCCGAGCGCTGCCACCAGATGCACGCACGGGAAGCCGCACGTCACGCAGACATCGTGGTTGTCAACCACGCGTTGTTTTTTAGCGACCTCGCCATCGGCGGCGGCATCATTCCGGCCTACGACTACGCGGTGCTGGACGAGGCGCACCAGATCGAAGACTGGGCGACCGCCGCCTTCGCGTCGAGCATCTCGCGAGCGAGCATCGGCCGCTTGCAGCAGAAACTGGCGCGTGCCTATATCTTCGACGAGCTCCTCAACGCGGCGCTCAGCCAGGCCGCAAACGAGTTTAGCGCGGCGCTGGCTGAAGAACCCGGGCTGCGCTATCCGTTTGACCGTAATGCGCGTGCTGCAGAACTGCTTGAGCCCTTGCAGCGCGCGCTCTACCGTGCCGAAAACTGGGTCGCCGAGAGATGGGCGAAAGGTTCGCGCTTTCCAACCGCAGATGAGGAGGCGCTCAAGCGCCGGCGCGATTTGATCATTCGGCTGATCGTGGCCCATACGCAGACCATCGAGCGTCTGCGGCTGGGCGGCGAGGATTGGATTACGTGGGTCGAGCGCAGCGATGAGCGGCGCGACCTGTACGCGGCCCATAGTGCACCAGCGTCAGTCGCGACCCTGCTGCGCGAGCTGCTCTTTGAGAAGACCCGCAGCGTCGTCATGACATCGGCCACCATCTCGACGGGTGGCGACTTTTCATACTTGCGCCGACAAGTCGGACTCGAGGGCGCGGCCATCGACGAACTGATCCTCGATTCGCCGTTCGACTTCAAGCACCAGGCGGTACTCTATCTTCCGGCCGAACGGCTCAACCCGAAGCGTCCGCACTTTGCTGCCGAAGCGGCGCCCGTCATCGGGCACATTTTGCAGTCGACCCAAGGCCGAGCATTCGTTCTGTTTACATCGGTTGCGATGATGCAGGCGGTGGGAACCATGCTTGGGCCAGGCCTGCCTTTTCCGTATCGCATCCAAGGTCAAATGCCCAAAGGCGCACTCTTGCACTGGTTCCGCGAGCAGCCCAACGCGGTGCTCTTTGCGACGGCGTCGTTTTGGGAGGGCGTCGACGTGATTGGCAGCGCGCTGTCGTGCGTGATCATCGACCGGTTACCGTTCCCGCCACCGGACGATCCGCTCGTTGCTGCGCGTTCGCGCCTGCTCGCCGCTTCCGGCCGCGACGCCTTTGAATCACTGATGGTGCCGGCTGCGATCACCAAGTTGAAGCAAGGTCTGGGAAGATTGATACGGAGCACGTCGGACAAGGGCCTCATGTGCATCCTGGACGGCAGACTCGAAACGATGTGGTATGGCCAGCGCATTCTTGCGGCGCTTCCGCCTGCTGCTCGTGTCCACTCGCTATCGGCAGTGCGCGATTTTCTTCAAGAAACAGCCGCCGCTGATTCGCTATCCGCTCTCTCGCTAGGGTAGCCTGACTTCGACAAAGCCACTCCTCTCGAGCAATGCGCGCTCGTGACCCGTTAGCTGATGGTGCTTGCCGTCCAGGCTCACGTCCACCCATCCTGTGAGTGCGGGTGCAACGCGGAGGGATGCACGCCCGCTGCTGTCGGTCTTCGCTTCGGCGCCTCCAGCTTGGCCACAGCCGGCATTAAAATAGGAAGATACGAGAGCACCGGCGACCGGCCTCCCGTCCGGTCGCATGACCGTCACCTGCCATCTCGACCATGGGGGGAATCGGAAGTTGCGGCGCACGCTAATCGACTTTTCTGAACCGACGACGATCAGCTCGTACCACCAACCTGGTTGCTTGGGTTCGAAGTGGCCAATGGCCAGCGCGAGCGGCTGAGGCGGATAGGTAATGGTCAGTCTACCGTTGGGATCCGTCCGGTAATCGCCGATAGACGGTCCTTGCTCCACTCCGCAGTGGTCAGCGTCGCTGACGTGAAGGGACACGCCAACCGTCGACCGCGCCACCGGCATGCCGTCCAGGTTCAGGAAAGTGATGGTCCGTTTCGACGGCGCTGGCAAGACGAGTTCGGTTGTGCGGCCGGATGTCTTGGCCTTTCCGAGCGAGTTCACTGCCGCAACAAAGTTTGAGAATAGGGTATGGTGGTTTAGCGTCTGCGTTTCGTACCAGAGCGACGACCCGATTTGCAATAGAACGACCCAGTTGTCGTGATTCCCGTCGAGCGGGTTGATAAGGGTTGGGGATAACGCGTCGCTGAGCGAGATTGTGGTCGTGCCATCCACGATCGTACCGATCTTAAACTTGTCACCTCCATTCCAGGAGTAGCTCTGCAGCCATACGGTGCCGGACCGTACACGATTCGATGGGCTGCCGATCGAAACTGTATACGACACTCTCACCATTTTGTGTGGAATGGGTTTGGCAGCCGGTGACGCCATAAGGAGAGCCAGCGATAGCACCGCGGCGACCTGAACGACCACCTAGTCGCCTACGAACCGAATATGCCGAACATCAGCTCCAGTTCTCATGGCCAGCGTGAGAACTCGGCCAGGAAGCCCTGCCAACCACCGTTGACGTTGAGCACGGACCCGGTGACGAACGAGGCGTCGTCGCTCGCCAGATAGGCAACCGCGTCGCCCACGTCTTGCCAACTGCCAGGGCGCATCAATGGATTGCGATAGTCGCGTCGTTGTAGGACTGCACTGCGGTCGGCATTCTTGTCGCGAATATCACCGACGTTGACGACATTGCAGGTAATGCCGTTCGGCCCTTCCTCGAGTGCCAACGATCGCGTGAACGTAATCACGGCAGATTTTGCAGCGGCGTATGCCGCTAAGTGCCGCCAGCCCATTGTGACCTCTGCGCCCGTCATGCCGAAGGTGATAACGCGCCCGAAGTGGCGCTCGCGCATGAGCGGCAGCACAGCCTTGACCGTATAGAAAACGGAACTCATGTTCCCGTCCACCATGAGGCGATATTCGTCGAGGGTCGTGGTGTTGACGTCTTTGACGATCATCGGTCCTGCGCCGCAGACGAGCACGTCAATGCTGCCGAACGCCTGTTGCGTTGCTGCCACAAGCGACGCTGCCTGATCGGGCAAAGACACATCGGCGGCAAACGCTTCGATGCGCCCGCCCGCTGCGCGCACGGCGCGCACGGTGTCGTCCGCGTTCGTTCGTGGTGCCCGATAGTTCGCCGCGATGGCGTAGCCGCGCTGTGCCAGCGACACACACACGCCGCGCATGAGGCCGCTGGCGCTACCCGTTACGAGCGCGCTGCGCTGCGTGCTCCGTGCATTTTCCACCGATACTCCTTTTATAGCTGCGCCGTAGCGCCAGTCGGGCACGGCCGACTCATTCTACAAGGGAGGGCCCGACCGTTTGGCGTAAAATTCGATTAGCACTCTCAAGTGCCGATTGCTAATATGACGAAAAAGCCGAAAAACGCTGCCCCCAAGCCTCAGGCACCAACCGAGCCTGAGCTTGACCGTCGCAAGACCTCCATCCTGGGGACGGTGGTTTACGAATACATTGCGACGGGCGAGCCCGTCGGCTCGGCCACCCTCACCCAGAAGTACAATCTGGGAATCAGCCCCGCAACGGTGCGCGCTGAGCTTGCCAGTTTGGATGAGGAAGGTTATCTCGACCAGCCGCACACGTCGGCGGGCCGGATCCCCTCAGACCGGGGCTACCGTTATTACGTCGACCGGCTCATGCTGCCTGAGGCGCTCACGGCCGAAGAGCGAGATCGCATCAAGGCGGAAGTGCATCGCGCCAGTCATCAACTCGACTCGATCTTCGACCATGCCTCGCACGTGCTCTCGAGCCTGACGCGCAACATCGCTTTCGCCATCGCGCCGCGCTTGAGCAGCCAAATATTTCGGCACATCGAGCTCATCCGCATCGGCGATCGCGCGGTCCATGTGGTCTTGGTCACCAACCTGGGTCTTGCCGCGCAATGCACGGTCGAAACGAGTCATGAGATTGCAGCCGACGATCTGGTGCGCGCGGCCAATAACTTCAATGCCAGCTTCCAAGGGCGGCAGCTCGCTGACATCTCTATTGACGCGTTGAACGAGGTCGCTCGTGAAACCCCGTTGACCGAGGATCTGCTGCGCACGATTGCTGGCATACTCGCCGAGCATTCACATGCTGACGTCGAGCGACGCCTCTTCGCAGGCGGCGCGCACAACCTGCTCGATCAACAGGAGTTTCGCGATCTGCGCAAGCTCCGTGCGATTCTCGATTTGCTGGACGAGCAACAGACGCTTTATCAGCTGCTGCATACGTCACTCGAAGCGCACGGACCGCGCATCAGCATTGGACACGAGCTGCCCAGCGCCGACATGAACGAGTGCAGCGTCGTCACGATCCCGTACAGGGTAGGAGATCGAAATGCGGGTGCGGTCGGTATCCTAGGACCACGGCGAATGCAGTACGCGAGGCTGATCGCACTCATGAGTTGCATGGCTGACAGTCTGAACGCGCTCTTCCAGGGCGAACCAACGCAGGCCGGCGAGTAGCCGATCCACTCGAGGAGCATCGACAACCGAGCCGTGCCGACGCAACACGATTACTACGAAGTCCTGGGCATTTCCAAAAGCGCATCGGACGACGAGATCAAGCGCGCCTATCGCGATCTCGCCCGCCGCGCACATCCCGACGTCGTTCACGACGACGATAAGAAGCACGCTGAAACACGCTTTAAGGCAATCAACGAAGCATATTCGGTGCTCTCCGACCCCAATAAGCGGGCGCACTACGACCGTTTCGGCAGCGTCGATGGGCTCTTCGGCGGTCCGGGCGGATTTGCAGGAGCAGGCGTCGGGGACATTTTCGATTTCTTCTTTGGCGGCGGCATGCACGAGAGGCGCGGGCCCGCGCGCGGATCCGATCTGCGCTACGATCTCGAGATCGACCTGGCGGAAGTACTCGCAGGCGGTGAGCACACGATTTCGTTCACGCACCTTGCGCGATGTGAGACGTGCAAGGGGTCGGGCTCGGCCGACAGTCGCGAACCGCTGGACTGTCCCGACTGTAAGGGAACGGGCGAGTTACGCCACGCACGCAACACCATGCTTGGCCAATTCATCACGAGTGCTCCGTGCGTCCGCTGCGGTGGCACCGGGAAAATCGTGCGCAATCCATGCAAGCACTGTCATGGCCGAGGCCGCGCCGAGCACAAGCAAAGCATGACGGTGAATGTTCCACCCGGCGCCGATGACGGCACCCGCATTCGCTATAGCGCTATGGGTGAAGCGGGCGAGCGGGGCGGCCCGAGCGGTGATCTCTACGTTTACGTCAGCATCGCGCCGCACGAGATTTTCCAGCGCCACGGCGCAGATCTCCATTGCCAGACCGCGATCTCCTTTACGCAAGCCGCGATGGGGGCGACGCTGGAAATCGAAGCGCTCGATGGTATGGCCACCGTGAAGATTCCGGCCGGCACGCAAACGGGAACGACGTTTCGCATCGGCGGCCGCGGCGTGCCCAAGATGCGCAGCCACCACCGCGGCGACCTGGTCGTCGACGTGCGAGTCGCGGTTCCGACCAAGCTGACGCGCAAGCAGCGCGAGATACTCGAAGAATTCGCGCGCGCCGGCGGCGAGGAAGTCGAGGACGGGGATCTCTTCAAGAAAGCCCGCAAGGCGTTCGGCAGCGAGTAGAGGCGCCGCCGCCTGGCGGCGGTTCTCGCTCATGGTGCCGCCGGCTGATATCGTTTTCGCCGGCGCCTTGCTGGAGATGGCGACGGGTGCGCTCCCCTCTATTGAGGCCGGTCCGAAATGCGGCCCAGACGGCAGGGTCTCGCCAATCGCTCGCATCACCGTTCACGTTCCTCGGGTTGACGCGCGCACAGCGACGGCGCGCGTTGAGAAAATGCTCGCAGCTGCGCAGAAGCGACGCATTCTGGGCCATGCAACCCTTGAGCGCGAAGAGGTGCGCGAACAAGCTTGGGCATCGGCCTGGAAGAAGCAGAACAAGCCATTTCGAATTGCGACCGGCCTTTACGTCGTGCCTTCGTGGGAGCGCTCGTTCAAAGCGCCTCGCGGCAGCAAGATTCTGCGGCTCGATCCAGGCATGGCCTTCGGGACCGGACAACATGCCACGACGCAATTGGCCATGATCTTGCTCCTGCCGCGAGTGAAGCGGGGTCTTACCGTTTTGGACATCGGCTGCGGTTCTGGCATACTGGCGCTGGCGGCTGCACAACGCGGGGCCCGCGTGTATGCAAGCGACGTCGATGCAGTCGCGGTCCATACCACCCGCCATAACTTCGCAGCCAATAAGCTCAGGGCGGCGAGCGTGCTCAGGCGGCGTGGCGTGCCGGCTTCGTTCCCGCGCGCGCACCTGATCAGCGCAAACATCACAGCCCGGGTGCTGGAGCCGATGGCAGCAGCGCTGGCGCGCAAACTCAAGCCGGGTGGTTTGCTCATTACAAGCGGCATCGATAGGCGCGGCGCAGCGAGCGTGCTCAAGGCGCTCGCTCGTCACGGTCTGAAGCTCGTGGAGACCGGCCGCCGCGCGCAGCTCTCGATCAAGAGCGGCCTGCCCGTCGTGACGTCCCTTTGGCGAGGCTACGTGCATCGAAAGCGAACGCGTTCGTGAGCGCGCCTCGCGTCTTCGTCAGCCAGTCTTGCAGCCCATCGGCGCTGATTGAACTCGATCGAAACGATGCGCGTCATCTGGCGCTCGTCCTGCGGATGAAAGCGGGCGAGCACATCACGATCGTCAGCCAGAAGATGGCGTGGCAAGCGCAGTTGACCGAGATCGACGGGGAGCGGGCGATTGCATCGATTCTTGTGCGTGCACTGCAGCCTTCATCCGAATTGCCGGTCGACGTGGCAGTACTCCAGGCCGTGCCGAAAGGCGCGAAGATGGATGCTGTCATTGAAAAGGTGGTCGAACTCGGAGCGACGAGCATCGTCCCCATACGCTGTACGCGCTCATACGGCGGTGACTCGCCTCAGAAGGTCGATCGCTGGCGTCGCATCGCGCGCGCGGCGGCGCAGCAGTCGCAGCGCCTGGTCGTGCCCGACGTCGAGCAAGCGATGAGTTTCAACGACGCCATCGCACGCTTTTCACCCACATCGCAGCTCATCGTTGCTTGGGAGGAGGCAGAGAAAAGCAGTCTTGCCGCAGCGCTGCAACGCAAGACCGCGCGGCCGATTGCCATCGCTATCGGTCCCGAAGGAAGTTTCACAAGTGAAGAGCTGCAACGCGCGAGCGCAGCGGGCTGCGATCTGGCGTCGCTTGGCCGCACGATCCTGCGCACCGAGACTGCAGCCGCCGCCATGGTGGCAGCCATCGCCGCACTCCGCGGCTGGTGGTGAAAAATGGCGAACATCGCTTGGCCATCTTGTCCCGCAGGTTAAAATTTCCAAATCATGAACCTACTAGCAGTGACAGAAGAGTACCAAGTCTCCGTTGTCATTCCCACATATAATGAAGCAGGCGGCATCGAGCAACTTATCTCGGCGCTCAACGACGTTTTCTCTCGTGCCGCTATCCATGGTGAATTCGTCGTGGTCGACGACAATTCACCGGATGGCACGGGTGCGCTCGTCGATTCCCTCGCCACCCGCTACCCAGTTCGCTGCGTGCATCGTGCCGGCAAGCTTGGACTCGCTTCAGCGGTGATTGACGGTTGGGCAACCTGCTCATCGCCCATTCTCGGCGTTATGGACGCGGACTTCAGCCACGACCCGAACATCATTCCCGCCATGGTTGACGCCGTACGCAACGGCGAGTGCGAGCTCGCGATCGGCAGCCGCTATATCCCTGGCGGCGGCATCACCAACTGGCCTTGGCGACGACGCGTGACCTCGCGCGTCGCCATCATGCTCGCCATGCCGCTAACGAGCGTCAAGGACATCACCTCGGGATATCTTTTCTGTAAACGCTCGGTGATCGAGGGCGTGACGCTCGACCCGATCGGCTTCAAGATCGGACTCGAGGTCATCATGAAAGGGAAGTACCAGAAAGCAAAGGAAGTGCCGTACGTTTTCACCGACCGCCGGCACGGCTCGAGTAAACTCAACTCGAGCGAAATCGTCAACTATCTGAAGCAGCTGGGAAAGATTTACGCCGGTGCTGGGCGGCAGCAGCCGCGGGGCCGAGCGACGTCCACCCAAACGCTGAAAGAGCAGGAGTAGACGAGTTGGCACCAACCCCGAACTGGCTCCGACGCCGAAGCGCAAAACCCGAACCCCATAGCGACGCGCTGTGGGAAATCTGCCCCTCGTGTGGCGAGCGCCTCTATAAGAAAGATCTCTCCGAGCGTCTCTACATTTGCTCGCGTTGCGGCCATCACTTCCGGCTGCACGCCCTCGACCGCATCGCGCTGCTTGCCGACGGCGACTTCCAAGAGCTCGCGCCGCTGCTCGCCACCGGCGACCCGCTGCTGTGGAGCGATCGCGTGCCCTACGCAACCAAGATCGCCGGCGATCGGACCAAGTCGGGCCTACTCGAGGCGATTGTCGTGGGGCTGTGCAGCATTGAGGGCGTGCGCAGCGGTCTGGGCGTTATGGATTTCTTCTTTCGCGGCGGCACGATGGGCAGCGTCGTCGGCGAAAAGGTCACCCTGCTGATCGAAGAATGTGCACGGCAGCGTCTCCCCGTCGTGCTCGTTACCGCATCGGGCGGCGCGCGCATGGAAGAGGGCGTGATCGCGCTGATGCAGCTCGCCAAGACAACCGCAGCCGTCGAGCGTTTCTCAGCGCTTGGGTTGCCGCTCGTCACCGTGCTGACGGACCCGACCACCGGCGGTGTTTCGGCATCGTTTGGCTTCCAGGGCGACGTGATTATCGCAGAAACAGGCGCGGCCATCGGCTTTGCCGGACGCCGGGTCATCGATCAGACCATCCGCCAGAAGCTGCCGGAAGGCTTCCAGTCCGCCGAATTCTTGCTCGAACACGGGCAAGTCGATATGGTCGTGCGCCGGACCGAGCTCAAGATCGCGCTTGGACGTTTGCTGAAGTTTCTGTCTGCAGAGGCGGTGCCCGCATGAACGTCATCGTCGAGCTCGAAAAGCCGCTGCTCGAGCTTGAGGCGAAGATATCGGGCCTCAAGAAGCTCAACGAAACCCAACGGGTGGACTTCTCAGCCGAGATCGCCGCGCTCGAAGAGAAGGCGCGCCAGCTGAAGCTCGAGATCTTTGGCAACCTTACCCCGTGGCAGCGCGTGCATCTGGCGCGCCACCCCAAGCGTCCGCTGGCGCTTGACTACATCGGCGCGCTCGAGGGCTTCACTGAGTTGCATGGGGACCGCACCTTCCGCGACGATCCAGCCGTGGTGGCGGGCTACGCTTACCTCGACGACTTACCGATATTTGTGATAGGTGAGCAAAAGGGTCGTGACACAAAAGACAACCTTTACCGCAACTTCGGCATGCCCCATCCCGAGGGTTACCGCAAAGCGCAGCGTGTCATGCGCTTGGCAGAGAAATTCAAGCGGCCGCTCGTGACCTTCATCGACACGCCCGGGGCGTATCCCGGCATCGGCGCCGAAGAACGTGGTCAGTCCGAAGCCATAGCATCGTCGCTGAAACTTTTGTGTGGGTTGCGCACGCCGATCGTCGTCAACATCACGGGGGAGGGTGGCAGTGGCGGCGCGCTGGCCATTGGGATCGGCGATCACATCATCATGCTGCAGCACTCAATCTATTCCGTCGCCTCGCCCGAGGCTGCCGCCTCCATTCTGTGGCGCGATGCGTCTCGGGCCGAAGAAGCTGCCCAACGATTGCGCCTCACCTCCGACGAACTATTCGAATTCGGCATTGTCGACGAAGTCATCCGGGAACCCCTCGGCGGGGCGCACCAGGACCCCGAGCGCATCATCCGTGATACGCTCGCCGCTGACCGCCGCGTGCTCGAGCGCCTGCGACGCTTGCGCCCGGATGAACTTGTCGACCGGCGCTACGAAAAGTTTCGCCGCATCGGCGCCCACGTTGAATTGGTGCATGACAGCGCGGCGCGGTAGTCTCCAGTATAAGATCGTACGGCTGGCGCGCGATCCTCGCGCTCGCACGAGGGCGTCCGCCGGACGCTGGCGTTTGGCTCGCCTCGCCGCGACGGTTGCCGGGCGCTCGCTCATGCTCTGTGCGACGCTTTTTGTGAGCGGCACGATTGCAATACAAATTTGGCATGCCGGCGCGCGCAATGTGCAGCTCCACCAGCAGATCGCTCAGGTCGAGCAGTCCAACGCCAACCTGCAAGCGGTCAACCAGAAGCTTGTGACGCGTGTCGACCGGCTGCGCGACCCAGAGTACCTCGTGCCGCTGATCCACGAACAACTTGGTCTTACTAAGCCCAACGAAATCTTCGTCCAAGTAACGCAAGCGACGCCGGCACCCGCCACCCAAAAGTAGTCATGCGGCACGTTCGAGGCAACGTCTTGCACTGCAGCCGTTTCGGCTGCGTCGTGCGCCTGGATGACGGGCGCTTTGCGACACTCCCCTCAAGCGAGCGCGGCATTGACATGATCAAGCGCGCCTTGGGCGCCGGCCGCCATCCGCAGTTTCCATTCATCATCGAAGAAGAAGACGGGCGGCGCATCCGGGTCGCGCTCGCCTCGGCGCCGGAGCAGAGCACGAGCGACGCTGCGCCGCCGGCGCAAGCTGGACGCTTCTCGACCTCGCTCGAACAGAAGATCATTGATTTCTGGCGTCAGGTCTCCGAATGGGATCGCAACGCGGGGCGCGTGGATGAAGATGAGCCGACGCTGCGCAAAGCCGATCGTTTGCGGCCCTTCGAAGAACGCGCTCCGCGTCAATATCGCGAAACGCAGAAGCGTCCCCGCCGCCGCTAACGACTCGCCGTAAATGCATTCGCGCCACGGAAGAGGCACTTCGCGGCGCAGGAATCTCAGCCGCCCAGGAGGGACCAAAGGGACATACCTTTGTGAGGAGGGCTTTCATGGTAAAAGCTCGGCTAGGACGCCTTTTCATTTTTGTATTGGTCATGCTGTTCGCTACTGCGACGCAAACGATCGCGGGTGTCACTGGAAATATCTCGGGCCATGTAACGGATGAACGAGATAACCCGATCGGCGGCGCCAAAATGGCGGTCACATCACCTTCGCAAGCCGTCACCACCCAAACTGACGCGCGCGGGTTCTACTCGGCACTCAACCTTTCACCCGACACGTACAGCGTTACCGCAACGAAGGACGGGTTTGATACTGCAACGATCTACGGCGTTACGGTGCAAACAAACCAGACGGCCGGCGTTAATATTGCACTGCGGGCTACGGCCAAAACGTTGGGCAAAGTCGTCACCACCGCGACCGCCAGCGTCGTGAACAAGACGGTGACCGGAGACCTGTATGCGGTCAATGCCGCTGCGATACGATCGTACCAGGGAAGCTCTGGCGGGGCTGAGACGTTGTACAGTCAAAACGCTGTTGCCGGGTCTCTCCCTGGCGTCGTGCGCACAATTGGTACCGGCGGCGGCTACGGCGGCAATGGCAGCCTGAGCTTTCGAGGCGGGTCCAACGACCAGATCGGCTTCGAGCTCGAAGGCATTCCTCTCAATCGTGGGTTTGAGGCTGCAAACGCAACCTCGTTCGTGACGAACGGTCTTGCCAGCTTGGAGGTGTACACGGGCGGCGAACCGGCAGACGCCGGTCGCTCGATGTCAGGCTACATAAACGAAGTCATCCGGCGCGGCAGTTATCCCGGCGGCGCCGACGTAACGGCGATCGTCGGCGGTCCGGTATTCAATCACACGGTTCAAGCCGACGTGTACGGGGGCACTCCGGATCGCAGGTTTACGTACTTTGTCTCGACGCTTGCATCCAACTCCAGTTATAATTTCGGTAGCCGTTCGAACCTCGACAACACCAGCATTGTCGTGCCTGCAAATGATCCAGGCTGTGGTTCGTTCAACGCGCAGGTTGTCGCAAACACAGGCTCAGCGGATCCCGTTCCCTTGACGATCGATTGTTCGGTTGCACATACATTCAACACACCGATATCGCAAGCCTCATGGCAGGGTTTTGTGAACCCCTCGGCCGCGATTCGAGATACCGTTGCAAATCTTCATTGGACAATCGGGCACAACGGTTTGAGCGATGATCTCCAAGCACTGTATGTCGTCGGTGGAACCGGCAACAACTTTCTCTACGCGGGTACCGGTATGGATCCGGCGCTGTTCTTCGAAGGTACCACTGGTGCCGCCATCAACTCGGCAAGGCAACTGCTCTGGCCAATTGGAACGCCGTACACCGGTCAAATAAATCAAACGTACAATAATTTTGCATTTGGAGCGTATACATGGCCATCGTCGGGTGGCAGCTTCATACCCAACCCAAGTGGTGGTCCCGGCACTGGTGGTCCGATACCGTCTTCTTATGTCGATAGCCAAAGCACGCAGCAGTCAGTCGCAAAAGTCAGCTATACGCGGTCGTTAACCAATTCGTCGTTCCTCCGCGTCTATGCGTACACGCTGTATTCGGCCTGGAACTTCGACCAAGCCACCAATGGCTTTCTCGGCGACTCCTTTTATCAGCTACACGACAACGCGACCGGATACACGCTGAACTATCAGAACCAGATCAACGCCCAAAATCTTCTGCGCCTGAACGTCGACTACACAAAGGATGTTACGCTACGCTACAATTATGCGCCGAACTCCTTCCCCGACGGCGTTGTGGCCTGCGGCATTCTTGCCCTCGGACAATTGAACACATGTACCCCTGGATCAGTGGTTGACTTCATTGGAGCGCCCTTCGCCTATTGGAATAACATCAGTCCGATCAACACCGACGTTGCGCTCGTCGACAGCCTGAAGCCGAGTGACCGGTTGCTGTTCGACCTTGGGCTGCGCTGGGACCACTTTTCGGTTCCGCTGATGCCGCTGAAGATCACGGGCCCGAACGGCGTCGCTGAGCAAGCGCAAAACCAGTTCGGCGAATGCTTGCATGGTTACGCCTACGCGCCGAGCGAGCCGTGCTTCGGCTTCCTCAACTCGCTTCCAACCACACCGGGCAAACCAGTGATCACACCGGGCGGGGCTGCCTGGAGGGACGTGACGGGCTCGCAGGACTACTTCGACGTTAGTCCGCGCTTTGGCGCGACGTATACCATCTCGCCGCAACAGGTTCTGCGCTTCTCGGTTGGCCGATATGTGCAACAACCAGAGACGTTCGGCAACGAATACATAGCCGCTCCGTATTTCGGGGCCGGTGCCACGGTGCAAATCCTCAATCGGTTTTACGATCCGCTCGGCTTTTTGGCGGTCCATGACCTTGTGCCTCAGGATAGCACGAACTACGATCTGTCCTTCGAACAAGATCTGAGCCATGGGGTGTCGGCAAAGGTGACTCCGTTTGCGCGCGTGACTCGCGGCCAGATACTCAGCATACCGGTCAACCCGCTGCAGCCGACATTTGCGACTGGTTACAATTTCGGAGCAGCCAATGTGAAGGGCGTCGAATTTCTGCTGACCAAGGCCCAGCCTGCCGGCAACGGCTTGGGTGCGACCTTGGCGGCAACGTACTTGGACTCCAAGATCCGCTTTCAGCGGACTGTCGCCGGCACGGGCAACGTTATCGACGTTATCAACGGCATTGGAATTGACGGCAACTGCACGGGCGCCGGTATCTGTGGCTACAACGCGTACTACGGCACGAACTTCCCGCTACAAGATCCTAACGGGCTCTACTCACCGTCGTTAGCGCTGTCACCTGGAGGGACCGGCTCTTCGTACAACGTGAGGTGGGTCATCAACCTCGCCATGGATCAGAGAGTGAACGGTTTTGACATTACACCGACGTTCAATTACCAGTCAGGCAATCCGTACGGCGATCCGCAAAGCTTCCCGGACCAACACTGTCCAAACGTCGGGCCGCCAACGACGCCGGGCAACTACCCGGGTTGCATACCGTTGCCCGCAGGCAAAACTGCGCCGCTCGGAGGTAACGGCCCGGACCCATACACCGGCCGATTCGACCAATACGGCTCGCTGAAAGGGCCATCGTGGTTGACCATGAACCTTGGTATCTCGCACAGCGTCGGTGCAAATACCAAGGCGAGCTTCCTCTGGACAAACGTCTTCACCATGGTTCACAATCACGGTTATCCGTGGGAGTTGCCGGCCCACAACCAAATCCTTGCCTACGGCGATAACTCGTTCTATTCGTTCCCGCTTGGAACGAGTTTCAATACGGGGTTGCCAACGAATCCCCAATACTTTGGCGACAACTACGCAGCATACACGCCGGAGTCAATCATGCCGCTACGGGAATTTGTGTTTAGCCTCTCCGCGAAAATCTGAAGCTGGGAATTGTGGGAGGCATTGGACGAAAAACGGAAGGGCGGCACTCTTGGTGCCGCCCTTGGTTTAGCGCTACAGCCTCAGGTGGCCGGTCACGGCCAGCAGAATCAGGACGATCAGCACGACGATCAACACATCCATATGGTGGCGACCTCCCTCCCCGCGCTTAGCAGCGCTGGGATACTATGACGAAAACCCACAAATCGCCCTACGGAAACTAGAGCTTCAAGTGGCCTGTGACGGCAAGCAGAATCAATATGAGAAGTATAACAACGATTGCGATCCAAAGATCGTCTGCCACAATCATAATGAACCTCCTAACGATCGTATGAAGTTATGGTAGTGCGACATGGCTGCATCGAACAGCGGTTTGATTTCGGCCGCTTCACGCCGATGACCGGCGAGCGGCGGCCCCTGCGACTGGAGGTCGAAAACATCAACGAGAACCAGCACGCGCTCGCGCACTTTGTCCGCGCGCCACAGCGGATCTTCGGTGTTGCGCGGATTCGAAGACATCTCGGCGGAAAGGTCCTGTGCTTGACGCAGAAGCTGCTCGCTGGCGACGATGTCGGGAAGCGCGGCGCGCGCAGCCTTGAGCGTCTCGATTTTCTTGGCGAGCTTACCGCGCACCGCATCCAGGGCGTTGAGCGCCGTGTCGATTTGCGATAGCTCAGCGTATAGGTTGCCGAGGAAATCGTGGCGTTCAACATATTGGGCCTGCGTCCAGCTCGCTCGCGGGTCAGCCTTGACGCTGAACGTTCGCCGCACAGACGCACCGTCTACGTGCAACACCGCTGTGTAGCTTCCGGGAACGATGGTCAAGCCTCCTGGGCCTTGGTTCCATGGAGCAGCGCTGCGCCATGGCACGGGAGGATCTTCACTGAGATCCCAGGCAACGCGGTTCAACCCCACGCCGCTTGCGCCATCCTTGTGCGCAACCATGCGGCCGGACGCGTCGAGGAACGTCAGCGTCGGCTTCTGTTTGGCCGAGCGCGACAGATAGAAGCTCAGCAACACGCCGCTGGGCGGATTTTCACCCGAGAACTGGTTCTGAGGCGCGCAACACGTAACGCCGCCCGGACCGCCGTAGCCGTATTCGTACATCCACCATCGATAATACGTATAAGCCGTGCGCGGTTGAAAGAATTCTGTTTGAGCCCGTTCTGCGGCGGCCAACCCTTCCAGCGGCGTGAGGTCGTCGAGAATCCAAAATCCGCGGCCGTGCGTCGCCGCGATAAGGTCGTTCTCGCGCGGATGGATTCGAAGATCGCGCACGGAGACCGTCGGCATGTTGGTGTTCAGGCTGCGCCAGTGGCCTCCGCCATTGAAGCTGACCCAGACGCCGTGCTCGCCACCCGCATAGAGCACCTCGGCATTGCGTGGGTCCTGGCGCACGACGTGGATGATTTCATCGGCCGGTAAATCGCCGACAACCGATTTCCAACTGGCGCCATAATCCGACGT
The DNA here is from genome assembly GCA_030948685.1 of Vulcanimicrobiota bacterium. Lineage (GTDB taxonomy): Bacteria > Vulcanimicrobiota > Vulcanimicrobiia > Eremiobacterales > Eremiobacteraceae > JAFANK01. The sequence goes on from JALYZV010000158.1 coordinate 26,303, forward strand.
CGCAAAGATATACGGCGCTTGGTCACCGGAGAGATGCCGGTCGACCACCACGAAGGCGGATGCCGCTGCATGTGGAGATGCTTCGACGCATTCGACGCGACCATACGGAGCCGCAAGCGTCGGGGTGACATTACTCCAGCGCACTCCCTTATCGCGAGTGACCTGGACCAGCCCGTCGTCGCTACCCACCCAGATCTCGTTGCCGTCCACGGATGACGGCGCGATATCGAGGAGGGTGTCGTAGAACTCGGCGCCGGAGACATCCGTGTTGATCGGACCGCCGGCGACCTGCTGGTGAGCCGGTTCGTTGCGCGTGAGGTCCGGGCTGATTTGACGCCAGTGACGGCCGTGGTCATGGGTTTCCCAGACAACGTTGCCGCCGAAGTACGCGACCTGCGCATCGAAATGTGAAAACGCGACTGGCGCCTCCCAGTTGAAGCGATATGGAAGCCCTGCCAGCGGAGCGCCATTGGTGTCGCGCACGTACGGCGTGACGTCATAGCTCTGGTGGGAACGCTTGTCGTAGATGGTGAGCTGGCCGTTGAGGTCGCGCACGCCGACGTTCCAGACGAGGTTCCGATCGTGCGGGTCCGGCCACGTCCACGAACCGTCGCTGTTGCTGCCCACGTCCCGCCAATCATGGTTGAGGATGCCGAGCGGGCTCAGGCTGTCGGACGGCCCACAGTACGAGTCGTTATCCTGAATGCCACCGCACACCGTGTACGGTGTGTCCATATCATAGCCAACGCGATAAATTTGGGAGATGCTCACGTTGTTGCGCCAATCCCAGATCTTGCCGCCGTCGAGGCTAATAGGCGCGGCGCCATCGTTTGCCTCGATCAAGCGCAGGCCGTTTGCCGCGATCCACATCCCATGGTGATCTTGGTGGGTTTGGCGGTCGACGATGCGGAACGTGCGGCCGCCATCGTGCGATTCGATGAGATCTTCGGACAGGAAGAACACGTGGTTTGGATCGCGCGGATCGACCTCGAGACGGCTCATGTAGAAGGGCCGTAGGTTGATGTAGTTGTCGCGCGCGATCAAGTGCCAATGATCGCCGCCGTCTGCCGATCGCCAGAGTGAGCCCTCTTTCGATTGGATGAGGGCGTAGACGATGCGCGCATTGCTCGGCGCGACTGCAACGCCGATGCGCCCCATGATGCCGCTGGGCAATCCATTGCCCTGCAAACGCTGCCACGTAAGTCCGCCGTCGCGCGATCGGTAGAGGCCGTCATCTGGGCTGCCGCTCGTGAAGTTCCAAGGCACCCGTCGGATTTGCCACATGCCCGCGAAGACGAGTTTGCCGCCATGCGCATCCCACGCCAGATCGCCGGCGCCGACCGACGGTCCGATATAGAGCGTCTGTTGCCAACTGCGGCCGCCGTCCGTCGTCCGGTAGACCCCGCGCTGCGCGCTATCAGCATAGGGCGTACCGAGTGCGCCCACGATCGCGAAGTTCGGGTCGCGGCGATCGATCAGAATACGTGCAATTGACGGTGAGTCAAGAGGAAGATGCTCCCACGACTTGCCGCCGTCGCTGCTCTTCCATACTCCGTCGCCAAGCGTAATGTCGTTGCGGGGCTTTGATTCGCCTGTACCGACCCAGACAATATTTTTATCCGACGGCGCGATGGCAAGCGCGCCGATCGATGCGACAGGCTGCTGGGCGAAGACATCGTCCCAGCTCACCCCGCCGTTGGTCGTTCGCCATACGCCGCCACCTGCTGCCCCGAAGTAGTAGAGCAGCGTATCGGCGTTTGTTCCGGCAACCGCGGCAACCCTGCCACCAGCGAGCGCCGGTCCAATCGATCGCCAGTGCAACGCGGTGAGGGCGCTTGCATCGCCCGGGAGTGCGTGTCTGCTTTCAGCCTGACCGGTATTCGCCGCGCCCATCAAAAAAAATATGCCCGCGCACAACACTGCCGGGCATAACGCTCGAAAGGTTTGCTTGGCTGCCAAAATTTATTACGACTCCATCACGCTGCGATAGTGACGGTCGAACTGGTGCAGCAACCCTTCTTGGTTAGCGTATGGGCCCGGCGTATATGACCGTGACTCGACGCCGAGCTGCGACAGCTGACAGACATTCCAGTCCTGGCGGTTGGTCATATCCCAAAAATCAACGGCATCGCTTGGATCAAATCCGGCCATGGCCATCGTCTCCGGGCGAAACAGCCACTGACAGATGACAGTTGAGCGGTTGACCGCAACGGGCACGACTCGATGGACCATGACATAGTCGGGTTCGAGGCTGAGCAGCATCGACGGGAAGATCGCGTAGTAGTACACGTGATCGAGCTCCTCGCCGTCCACACCGGGCAGCGCCGGATAATGCGACGTGCCGCTCATGCTCATGCGCATGCCTGACGTGCGCATGGTCATATAACCGCCGAGGAAAGGTCCTTCGCCAAGATCGTTGCGGCCGCTGTCAAACGGCGTGAGCTTGTCGAGCGCAGGATGGACCAGCGGACAGTGGTAGCACTCCGAGTAGTTCTGGATGATAAGCTTCCAATTGCACTTGAGATCGTACGTGATCGTCTTGGCGACGCAAAGCTCCCCCATCTGCCATTTCGAAAAGCGTTTGAGCAGCGGTGCATAGGCCTGCTCGAATGGCTCCGGATCCTCGGCCACATTGACGAAGATAAAACCGTCCCAAGTCGCGAGCGCTGCCTGCTTCAGCGGGTACTGGCCTTTGTCAAAGTCGCGAACACCATCCATATTGCGAGCCGCGGTGAGCCGGCCGTCGAGGGCATATGTCCAGGCATGGTACGGGCACATGATCGAGCCGGTAAACTTGCCGGCATCCTCCGTGCAGATGCGCGTTCCGCGATGGCGGCATACGTTGTACAGCGCCCGAAGCTGGCCGTCTTGACCCCGCACGATGATCAAGCTCTCGTTGGCGGGATTGGCAAGAAAGTAGTCACCGGGTTTTTGGAGCTGCTCCTCGCGTCCAACAAAAAGCCAGCGCCGCGCAAAGATCTTTTCCGCCTCGCGCGCAAAGATGTCCGGCGACGTGTAATATTCCCGGGGGAGCGTGCGCGCACCCGACGGAACGCTCGTTTTTGTATAGACGGCCATTGTTCGAACCCTCAGACTGTAGAATAGACCTTTGCAGCAACGGACCTTCAGGTCCGTTCATCAACGCAGCACGGACCTTGAGGTCCGTTCGAATCGCAATGTTGCACTATTTTCTCCACGCTAGGTTGCGGCGCCTGTAAAAGGGCAGCTCGCAGGGTTCGTTGTGCTCCTGCCCAACTGCCTCGACCAATGCGCGTCCTAACCTTCATGATTGCGGCGATGGCGACTGTGATGCTGACGTGGGCGCCGGATTATTCGCGGGCCGATCCGACGCCGTCAACGCAGAGCATCGAAACGCCCGCGCCGGCGCCGAGCCCGTTGCTCAAGCGACCTGCGAGCTGGCGAAACTCCCTCGACGGATTTGCATCGCTCGTCGATCAAGCCGCAGCCGGCAGCGGCCTCACACCGCCCGAGGGTCCCGGGTTCGCCGCGGGTAGTCCCCTTTCACCGATGACACCATACGACACATTCGCAAGCACGCCGAATACGCAGGGCATCGCTGGGCTGGCACAATTCGTGCTGACCACGCATTTCACGAGCAGCCGCATGAACGCGTCCCTGCAGTCCGGCATCGGCTACGCAACGGGGAGTACGACGAACAATGCCTACTGGACAGAGTCGCTCATGCCGACGCTTAATCCGCATCTGGGGTCGCGGTCGCTCCCCTATGCCGTTGGTTTTCCAACACATGCTGGACAGGACGATGGCACCAACGCGCGGGCATCAATCCTTGGTGGATCTGTGGGCGCGAACAACGGCAGTTGGCTCCTGCGCGGCGGCTGGTTCAACCTCAACCAGAGCGACAGGTTCGTCTTCGCCCAACCTCCGCTGACGAATCTCACGCCTGCAGTCACCGCGCAAACTGCCGAAAGTTTAGGCAACGGCGCGCCAGCGCTTGATGGTTGGCCGAGCCCGCCGTCCGGACTACCGTTGCAAGGCATCGATCTCACGCTCCACGAGAAGTCGACGACGCTCGAAGTGACGAGCGCGGCTTTGCCTTCGCTGCCGGGAACGTCTGCCAGACTCAATCTTGGATCGCTTGTCCTCGATCGCGGCAGTGGCACGCGGTTTTCGGCAGACTTCTTGCACCTGGCAACGAGCGGAGACATGATTAGCACGTCGACGCTCTTCGGGCAGAGCGCGCGGCTTAATCTAGGCCCGCAGGGCGAGCTGCCGACCAGTAATCTGGGCGGGCAAACACAAACCATTGCAGGCCTTCGCGCCGAATTTCACGTGGCTAATACCTTCGATGGTCTCGTCGAGGTGGGTCGCGCTTGGTACAATGCTAACGATGTTCTCTTGCCGGGCACGGAAAAACCCGGTGGATATTACCACGCAGCCCTGCTGCACGCTGCTCGCCGGGCGACGACTTCTATTGAAGCGTATCGATTCGAGCCACGCTATGCAACCGCGATCTTACCGTACGGAGCGCCAGAAAATATCTGGAGCGTCGCTTGGTCGTGGCCGGGAATCTGGCTCAAATCTGCCTATCAGCTCACAGACAACTCGATTATTGGCGCTAATCGCCAGGGCTACCGGCTCCGCTATGCACTCAATGGCGGGCCGTTCGAAATCCATGCGGCCTACGGAGCGTATCAGCAAGTGGAGCTTGCGACGACTGACAACGGGACCCAAACGGGCCTCGTCGAGGGATTTTACCTGCCCCAGTTTCCAGGCGCTGGCACGCTTGGGCGCATGCACCAGTATGCCGTCTGGCTTGCCTGGCATCCACGGATAGCAGATGTGACGGTGGATTACGTTGACGATACGATGCATCGCGATTTCCTAACGAACCAACCGCAAGACGCGGTCTCGCTCAACGCGCCGCAAATCGTGCTCGCAGCATCGCGATCGCTCACAAAGTCAGCGCTCGTGTCGATCGGCTACGGCCGCTACGCCATGCGCGGGTCGTGGGCGCAGGGTAGCTTCACGAACGTCGATTTTGCGCAGAATGTTGCGTTTGCGGGAACGCAACTGGCAGAATCAAAACAGGCCGTCGTGCTCGTGCAGGTCCGCAGCTCGGCCTTTCGCGGGCTACCCTCCATCATCGGCGGTCCATCACCCAACGATCAGGCGACGATGCTGATCGTCGAGCAGCGCTTTCATGTCTAGCCAGCTGCTCATTCTGGCGGTGCTGGTTGTAGGCGTGCTCCACACGCTCGTGCCCGATCACTGGGTGCCAATCACCCTTATCGCCAGACAACGCGGGTGGTCCACCGCGCAGACCGCAAGGGCAGCCGCCTTGGCCGGATTGGGCCACACGCTTTCGACGCTACTCATCGCAGTCGTGCTGTGGGTGGCAGGGGTCGCGTTCGCCGCGCGATTTGGCCATGCCGTAAACTTGTTGGCGAGCATCGCGCTCATCGGCTTCGGCGCCTGGGTCGCGATCGGCGCGTTGCGAGAGCTAGCTGCCGAGTCGCATCATCACGATCACGCTCTGAGCGACCACGATCATGACGCGCACGGTCATCATCACCATGAACCAACGCGACAAGCCCACGCGCACATTCACAAGCACGAGGGAGGCCCCGTCCACACTCATTGGCATACGCACGGGCACGACTGGCACAGCGCCGAGGGCAACCTTGCCCTCGCGCCGCCGCTGCACGAGCATGCGCACTCCACGTCAGGGAGGACCGCGATGCTGCTCGTGCTTGGCTCATCGCCTATGGTCGAAGGCATCCCGGCGTTCTTTGCTGCCTCGCAGTTTGGCATCGGCCTCATCGCGATTATGTCGGTTGTTTTTGCGCTGGCGACGATCGGCACGTATGTCGCGCTCTGCGTGGCGTCAACGGCCGGTCTGCAGCGCATGAACCTCGGGCCGTTCGAGCGCTACGGCGAGGTTATCAGCGGCGCCTTCATCGCGGTATTAGGAGTGGTGTTCCTCTTCGTTCATCCTTAGAAATGATATTTTTGGCAACGGCATCCGTTTGGCTCATCCGTTTGGCGGATTGTGCAGCCTCGAATACACCGCTACGATAGGGGGTGATGTTTACTCGATGCGTCCGTTTCGGCGCGCTCGCTCTCACCCTGGCTGCGGCACTCCGTACAATAGTCCTTGCCGATTCTGTGCCGTCCGCTGTTCCAGCCCCAGCAGCAGCTGTCTCGGCCGCGCCCGCTCCGTCACCGGCCCGTCGCGCGCTGCCTGCACCTGCGGACCCAATCTTCCCCGCGTCGGACTTCATCGGCCCCACCATCGGCGTTCCAACCGATCGTGGCAATCGTCTGTACGGCTGGTTTGACCTCGGTCTCCTCTTCGCAACGTCAAAACATTCGAGCTATTGACACTCACGCTGACGTACTACCTCTGATGCCGATAACCAAAGAGAGGTCAACGCATGATCGTTCTTTGGTGGATTCTCGCGATCGTCAATCTCGTCGTTATCGGACTTTTTACATGGTTCGAAGTTATCGTCCTCATGAAGCTGGGCGAGTCGCCTTCGTGGATTGATGTAGCGGTGTCGGCGCTTGTCTTTGTCGGGGTCGTCCGATTATATCCGTTGGCGAAGCGCTATGATGTGATGGGGCGGCGGTAGCCGTCGAGGGTTTCGTTCCATCCGGCGCAAACGCAAACAGACGGTCGAGGTAATGCTCGACCGATCCATTTGGGATGATGGTGAAATCGGCAGACACGACAGACTTAAAATCTGTTGCTCGAAAGAGCATCCGGGTTCGAATCCCGGTCATCCCAGAATATGGCAACGCGATTGAAAGCGCCACTGGAGAGTTGCAATCATAACCGAGCCTGACTTTGACGTCTACCAAGGCGTGTCGTGGACCGAACGAGCGCGCCACGGTGTGTTCGGGGTTGCGCTCGATTTCGCCGATCGAACCGGCAAGAAGAACCGCTTTATGGATGCGGTTCACCAGACGGCGATTCGCCGCGCGCTGGGCTCGTCGGGCCACAGCTTTCAGCGCGCCTTAGATTTTGGCTGCGGCGGAGGACGGCTGCTGCCGCTCCTGACGGAGTACGCCGCCGAGGTGTACGGCGTCGACCGCACGCAAGCGTGTCTGGATATGGCGAGCGCACAAAACACTATACCCCCGGAACGGCTCATTTGTTGGCGTGAGGGATCATTGCCGTTCGCCGATGGCTTCTTCGATTTGATGCTGTGCGTGTACGTTTTGTTGACCGGCGAAGCACTGGACACGCTGACCTCAGAGATGGCGCGGGTGTGCCGGCCTGGCGGAGTTGCCGTTGTCCTGGAGCAAGCAGACAGCGCGCGTGGTTTGACGCTACAGCGCTATCGCGCGACCTTCGCCCGGGCTGGATTCCACATGAAAGATGCACGGGCAATCCGGCGGTCGAGTGGCTCACGTGCCATGGCGCTCGCAACAAAACCGTGGTCGCCCCCCTGGCTTGAAGCGCTCGCGGTCCGCTGGGAGCTGGCCGGGATGAGGCGCCAGCAGTATGGCGAGCGCACGGGCGGCTATTTCGACTACTTGTTTATTCTCAAGAAAGATTGACGCGTTGCAGGGTTTCCTGAGTCCCCGTGGGTTCTATCTCATGGGACGGTTCATGTGATTGGGACTAAGGGCGGCATGGTGGCTGCGCTTGCGAACGCAAGTTTGTAAGCTGGGGTAGACAGTGTACGAAGCAGAGGCCAACGGCCGCGTCGAGTCAGCTGATCAGGTACCAACTTCGGTACTCGAATGCTTTCATGAGTTGACGCCACACATCGTCTCCAAGACCTCACTGCCTTGGAGCGAGCACTGCACGGAGTGCGTGGCGCCCAAGTGTTACGCAACCTGCGATCTGTATGCGCCGCGCGCGGATTTGAAATGCCGTCGCTTCACCGATGGCATGGTGCGCATTGACGATGCTAAGGCGGTGAACGGCTACCTCCTAAAGATACGTTTCAAGCGCTGGGGGCAGCTCTGGTCCTATGGAAACACAAACCTATCCCCGGCGAGCAAAGCAAAAAACATCGAGAGAGGTGATCGTCTGCTGGGCTCGCTTATCTTCAAGTCACCCATGCCGCAAGCGTTGCGACGACGTATTATTCGCCGGCGCTACGCAGACAAGAGAGATCATGTATTAAGACCGTCGCCCTCGCAGGAACGGCCGAATTGCTTTGTTGTCGAGTGCTACAACCCTCACGATCGGCCGATTGCGCTTTCGTTATCAATCATGCCGGCTGACCAGAATATCAAGATCCAATTCAACCGCATGATCACCCTTCAGCCGGGCTACACTCGAGAAAGAATACCGACATCTGAGATTTCACGTGCCGTCGACCTGCGATCACCGTTTTACGTTTCCATTATTCCGAATGACATCGCGGATGGTACGGCGCTCTACTTTGGGTTGCTTGATTTCGTGCGGGACCAGAGTCTGCACCTCGCCGGCTCGCAAACCAAGGTCAAGTGCGTTGTTTGGGATCTCGATAACACGCTCTGGGATGGAACGCTGCTCGAGGACGGCGTGGATCGGCTGCGGCTCAGACCGGAAGCCGTCGCGGCCATCAAGGAGCTCGACCGGCGTGGCATCCTTAACTCCGTCGCCAGCAAGAATGAGCCCGGCGAGGTCTCGGCCGTTCTCCAGCGTTTCGGCGTCGCCGAGTATTTTCTGCACCCACAGATTTCTTGGGGACCCAAAAGCGCTGCGGTAGAACGGATCGCACGCGCACTCAACATTGGCGTCGATACGCTCCTCTTCATAGACGATTCGGAATTTGAACGAAGCGAGGTGCAACACGCGCTGCCTGAAGTCCGCACGCTGAGCGCCTCGGAGATTGCATCCCTACGAGAGAGGGAAGACTGCGACGTTTCAGTCACGGCAGTCGGCTCGTCTCGGCGCCTGATGTACCAAGCGGCAATCGTACGGGAAGCAGCCGCGGATTCCTTCGGGAGCGACTACCTCTCGTTTTTGAAAGATTGCCGCATTGAACTGCACATCGCGGCGCTGAGTGAACCCAACCTGGAGCGTGTCCACGAGTTAACGCAGCGCACCAATCAGATGAACTTTTCTGGAAATCTGTATTCGCGCGGCGTGCTGAGAGAAATCATACGATCGAATCTGAGCACGTATGTGCTTGACTGCCGCGATCGTTTTGGGAGTTACGGCACGGTCGGATTTTGTATCGTCGACCCGGCCGAGCGCCGCGTTACCGACCTTATGTTTAGCTGCCGGATCCAATCCAAACGGCTCGAGCACGCGTTTCTCACCTACTTGCTCAAAGAGATGATGCGGGTTTCCCCGGCGGACGTGTCCTTCACATACAAGAAGACACCGCGAAATGAGGCTGCAGGCAAGGTCTTTCAAGATTTTGGAATGGAGCTCGTGGAAGAGACCAACGGCGTGGCGACGCTCGTCTTCAGAGCAGACCGCACTATACCCGACGACCAGCTCGTGGAGATTTCCGAAGGCGCAGTTCAACCGGCGTATGGCTAGGCCGGCAACCAAAGCTTAGCCCACTGGGTAAATCTTCCAGCCGTTCTCCGCTGCAAGCTGTATGGCGGTAATGCCGGATGGTACGATCATGAATCCGGGCAGCATATTCGCCATCCATTCATCGAGCACGGATTTTGGGTCCTTTTCGTGACGCAGAGCGCAGTCCGTTGCAAAGTACGTCGTCGCGTGGTGACAGACCATGAATGAGCCACCGCGCTTCAGCACGGCCTGGGCGCTCCAATCCTGATACATGCCTTTCGGATCGTCAGGAGCTGCGCTCGGGTCGAGATTGGAAGTCGCGCGATAGTATACGTTGGTGTCGGCCAGTCCGAATTGTGAGCCGATCCCGTACTTGCGCCACATTTCTTCATTGAGCGCGAACACCACAGCCGAGCCGGAGAATACGCCGAGCGTTGCGAGCCTCGTTTTGCTGGGGAGCGAGAAATCGAACCCGTTCAGTGCAAATTGCATATGCATAAAGATGTGTGCGCTCGAGATCGCCGGTTGGACCTCGGCTGCCGTCGCGGGGAAAAGCTGCTTGTGCGGATTGGTAGTGCGAATCTTCGCCATCATGCCCGCGTAATCGTAGAGGTCGGGTGTGAGGACTTGATAGACGATGCGCCGTCGCCCGCGACCCGCCTCTTTCTTCTTGCAGCCGGCCAGGGCGGCCGCCGAAGCAGCCAGAGCCGCTGTTCCTAAGAAGGTCTTTCGGGCGACGCGCTGGCTTCGATCCTTGTTCATGAGGCAGCTCGCACGAAAAGTCCAGCAAGCGCATCGGCGAAACGATGCGCAGCTCGGGGATGCATAGCCAGAAACAGCGTCGGCTCGATGAGTTCGAACTCAAGGACGCGTGGTTCACCCTGGTCATCGTGGACGAGGTCGGCACGCGCATAGAGCGCCCGGGTTGGGAGCGCTTGCATCGCCTTGACCGCGACGGCGATCTCGGCCCCGGTTGCTTCGGTCGGAGTTTCACCCGCCTCACCGGCAGGCAACAGCGCTTGAAACGCGGTCTTGCGCACCGCGTGCGAATACGTGCTGTCGATAAACATCAGGGCACGCTCGCCGTAATCCTCCACTGACTTCATGTAGGGCTGCACCATGACGTCATGCTCGCGCAGCAGCGCGTCGAGGTGCGCTTGATCGTCGGCCTGCCCGCTCACGCGTCGGACGCCATACGTCGACAGGCCAATGGCGGGCTTGATGACCGCGCTCGTCCATTCCGCCTGCTCGAGCACCTGCGCCAGATTGGGATGCGATCCCGCTGCAAGCCACTGCGTCGGCACGACCGCGACGCCGCGCGCAGCGAGATCCTTCAAATAACTCTTGTGGATGTTCCAGCGGACCAGTGGCAAGGGGTTGTACAGCGGTGCAACCGCCGCAACTGATTCAGCCCACGCCAAAAACGCCTCATGCCGCAGGTTATAATCCCAGGTCGAGCGGATGATGACGATCCCGGCCTTGGACCAATCAACGGCTGGATCGTCCCAAACGGCCGTCGCCATTTTGAATCCTCGTTGGCTCAGAATGTCCAGGGCAAGGCGGTCGTCTGAGTCGAGGTCGGGCATCGCGCTATATGAAACGAAAGTGAAGTCCGGCATGCTCCGTAAGGAATTATGGCGCCGCATCCGCCGCCCCTGTTCGGTCAAGCGCTGATACGCCCCGCGTTACGAACCAGCCGCTCGAAAGTGTCAGGGTCCACGTTCCCGCCGCTGATGATGATGCCAACGCGCTTTCCATGTACTCCCAGTTTTCGAAAGATTGCAGCTGCAAGCGCGACCGATCCTGACGGTTCCAGCACGAGTTGAGCGTGCTGCAGAGCGGCATGCATGGTTGAGCGGATCTCGTCATCGGAAACCGTGAGGACGCCGTCGGCCAGCGCGCGGACAATCGGCCAGGTCAGCTCGCCGGGCGACGACGATCGCAACCCATCCGCGATCGTTTCGGGATCGGCGATCGTTTGTCGCTCCCCGCGCTCGAACGAAATTTGCCAATCATTGCCCGCCTCGGGCTCGACGCCGTAGACGAGCACGTGCGGCCGCTCGTGTTTTGCGGCAACTGCGCAGCCCGCCAATAAGCCACCGCCGCCGAGTGGCACGAGCAGCGCATCCAGCTCGTGCATTTCCTCGAAGAGCTCATAGGCTGCCGTGCCCTGTCCAGCCATAATGCGATAGTCGTCAAACGGCGGTACGAGCGTCGCATTCGCCCGGCTGGCAATCTCGGCGGCGATCGCTTCGCGATTCTCGCTGCGCCGGTCGTAGGTCACGACTGTTGCTCCATAACCGCGGGTCGCTTCCAGCTTGGTCGCCGGCGCGTCCGCCGGCATAACGATGATTGCTTTCACACCGAGCAGTTGTGCGGCGAGCGCCACGCCCTGCGCGTGATTGCCTGAGGAAAACGCCACCACGCCACGGCGTCGCTCGTCGTCCGACAACTGTGCCAGCCGGTTGTAAGCACCGCGGAACTTGAATGCGCCGGCACGCTGCTGGTTCTCACACTTAATGAAGAGCGAGTTGCCGGCCAGCGCATCGAGTCCGGTTGAGCGCACGACCGGCGTTTGTTCGGCAATGCCGCGCAGCCGGAGCGCGGCCGCACGCACGTCGTCAATCGTGAGTGCTAACGTTGATTTCGTCATCTGGTCCGATCGTCGTAAGGTGAGGGCATGGCACATCGGGCGAGAGCTGTGCGCCGGCGGTGTTGATGATGAGCACGCGCTCAGCGGCGCCGATCGCCCCATTCTGGCGAGCCTGCGCCACCGCGGCGAGCGTCGCGCCGCCTTCCGGACAGGCGAGCACGCCTTCTTGCTCGATGAGCTTACGCTGGTATTCAAGGATACGGGCGTCATCCACTGCGATCGCTTCGCCGCCCGTTCCCTTGAGAATGCGCAGGATGAGAAAATCACCGAGTGCTTTCGGGACGTTGATGCCGAACGCTATAGTCGCAGCGTGTTGCCAGGCGGTGGAGGATTCGCGCCGCTCTTGCCATGCTTTGACGATGGGCGCGCAGCCCGTGGACTGCACGGCGAAGAAACGCGGCATGTGTGGGCCGAGCAACCCAATCGTCCGCAATTCGCAAAACGCCTTGTGCATGCCGATAAGTCCAACGCCACCGCCGGTCGGGTAGACAATCACCTCAGGCAGGTGCCACGCAAACTGTTCGGCGATCTCGAAACCCATCGTCTTCTTGCCCTCGATGCGGTAGGGCTCTTTCAGGGTGGAAGCATCATACATCCCGGTCTTCGCTACCAACCGAGCCACGATTGCGCCAGCATCGGAAATCAGTCCGTCAACGAGTGTGACCTTCGCGCCGGCGAGCGCGCACTGAAGGCGATGGATCGCCGGAGCGCGCGAAGGCATCGCGATGATTGCTTGCATGCCGGCGCGCGCCGCGTAAGCGGACCATGCGCTGCCGGCGTTACCATTGGTCGGCATCGCAAAGGACGTGACGCCGAGCTCGCGGGCACGCGAGATTCCAACCGCTGCGCCGCGCGCCTTGAAGCTGCCACTCGGCAGCGCCGCTTCATCCTTACAGAACAAACCCGTCAGGCCGACATCCTCGCCCGCCCGCTTCAGAGCCAGGATCGGGGTGGGTCGCTCGCCCAGCGAGACGATCGCCTCGTCGTGCCGCACGGGCAAGAGCTCCCGGAAACGCCAAAGGTCGTCTGCGCGCTGCTGTAAGGATTCGCGGGTTAACGATACGCGGGCGGCGGCGAAATCGTAACGCGCCAGCAGTGGCGCCCCACACTGGCAGAGCTGACGGACGCGATCCGGATCGTAGCTGCGCGAGCAGCGCGAGCAATCAAGGGTCGCAAGCGCGCTATTCGATATGGCGATGACGTGCCTCCAGCACCAGGGTAAGTTTGGAAAAATCCAGAAAGCGCCTGTCTCCAGCAACAACAGCGAGGTTGAAAAACCCCTAGTCCGACATGCCAGTTTCTGATCGTCGGGTCTTAAAGTATCAGTCAATTGCCGTTGACATCCGCGATCGCATCGCTCGCGGATCGCTTAAACCTGGGCAGCAGCTGCCTGCATCCGCAAGCTTGGCGAAGCAGTACGGCGTCGCGCTCATGACGGTTCGACAAGCCCTGGCCTTGCTCGAGCACGAGGGTACGGTCGAGGCGCGCCATGGTGCGGGTACGTTTGTCGTAGACGGGCCGCGCCGCAATCACAAGCGTTTTGGGAGGATCCTTCTCGTCGAGGATGAGGAAGCGTTGTGCGAGACGGTGGCCGCCGCACTGCGCGAGTACGGTCACAAAGTTGACGTGTCGCTCTCCGGACGCGATGCACTTGCCCACCTCAAGACGCGCGAGCCGTACGACGCCATCGTCCTCGACTTGCGACTACCCGACATGAATGGACTTGAGATCGTCGAGCACATCAAGCTCAATCGTCCGTCGCTCGGTCTCATTGTTGCGAGCGGCTACCTCGAGCAAGAAGACGTTTTGCGAACGGCGGAGCGCTGGCCCATCATGATGCTGCGCAAGCCGTATGCCGCGAGCGATCTGATCGAACGGCTGAACCTGCTGCTGCAGCAACGCGGCGAATACGTCCGCGTCTGACGAAAAGCCGCCTGGCCGTTGAAGATCGTCGTCGCCGTCAAGCAAGTGCCGGATACGAGTGCCGAGAAGGCGCTTGACCCCCAGACCAAACGTCTCAACCGCCGATCCATCGAAAATGTCCTCAATCCGTTCGACGAGTATGCGATCGAAGAGGCGCTGCGTCTCAAAGAATCGCTCGGCGACGATACCACCGTCACCATTCTCACCATGGCCCCACAAAGCGGCGTCGATATCGTCCGCAAAGCCCTCGGAATGGGGGCTGACAATGCCGCTATGCTCTCCGATGACGCAGTTGGCGGCAGCGACGCGATGGCGACCGCCTATCTGTTGGCGCTTGCGCTCAAGCATATCGGGTTCGATCTCGTGCTGAGCGGCACGCAAAGCACCGACGCCATCAATAGTATCGTTCCGGCCGCGGTCGCCGAGCATCTCGGCATTCCCGCATTGACCTATGCAAAAAAGCTCTCGGTCAAAGACGGCGCAGTCGAGATTCAGCGCGAGACGGACAATGGCTACTGGCGTGTCGTCGCTAAGCTGCCCGCGCTTGTCTCCGTGACCAAGAGCATTAACGAGCCGCGCTATCCCACGCTCAAGGGCATCATGGGTGCCAAGAAAAAGGAAGTCACGACTCTCACGCTCGCCGCCATCGGCGCCGACAGCGCACGCATCGGCGATGCCGGCGCAAAGACGCGCGTGGACTCCTTCGCGACGGTCGGTTCCCGCGCTCGCGGTGAAGTCTTTCAGGCGGCGGATCCTAAAGAGGGCGCACGCAAAATCATGGATTTCCTCATCGCCAAAAAGCTGATATAAGAAGCGTATAGAAATGAAAGCGGTCATCGCTCTGATCGAGCACGAAGCGGGTAAGGTCCGGCGCAGCGGCTTCGAACTCGCTACCAAAGCCGCTGATTTAGGACGCGAGCTCTCGGTTCCGTCGGCAGCCGTGGTTTTGGGGACGGGTGCCAACGATGCGGCGCAAGCTCTCAAGACCACGCCGATCGATACCATCTACACCGGCGCCGACATTCCGGTTGGTCAATTTCTCGGCGATCCGCTCGTCGATGCTATCGAAGCGCTGCTCAAGCAAACCGGACCCGCCGCGCTGCTCGTTCCGGCGACCAATGTGGGCAAGGACACTGGTTCACGCCTCGCTGTCCGGCTCGGCGCCGGCATCATCACGGAAGCCAGTGACATCTCGGTCAAGGACGGCGCGCTCATCGTGCTCTCGCCGAAATTCGGCGGATCCATCATCAGCACGATCGGTTTCAAGGATTCCCAGTACCAAGTCATCGTCTGCCGCGCGAACAGCTTTGCCGCTCGCAACGAGCCCGGCAAGGGCGACGTCGTTGCCCTCGCGGCGAGCGCTGGAAAGCAATATCCCGCGCGCGTCGAGGAGAGCGTCGTTCAAGAGGCGGGCAAGGTGACCGTTGAGGAGGCGGGGATCATCGTGTCGGGCGGTCGCGGTCTAGGTGGACCGGAACACTTTGACGTCGTCGAAGCTCTGGCAGATGCGCTGGGCGGCGCTGTCGGCGCCTCGCGCGCGGCCGTCGACGCAGGCTGGATTCCGCACGCGCATCAGGTCGGTCAAACCGGGAAGACGGTGACGCCGCAGCTCTACATTGCCTGCGGTATATCGGGAGCAATTCAGCACAAAGTCGGGATGCGCAGTGCAGGCATTATCGTGGCCATCAATAAGGATGGCAATGCGCCTATCTTCGAGTTCAGCGACCTTGGCGTCGTCGGCGACCTGTTCCAAATCGTCCCCGAACTTACAAAGCTCGTCAAGGAACGCAAGGGCGCCGCTTAATCGTTACCTGACGTGGTGCGACCGCGTTCGCACCGAATGGAGAGGACCAGCTTTGCCCCGTTACCTCATCGCCGCTCTCTTCAGTCTGCTGCTGATCGCGGTTGTCGCGTTTGCGCCGCCAACGGACGCCTTCGCCCGGCCTCGCGGTCCTGGGCCCAGCCCTTCGCCCACCAATTCTCCCACGCCCACGCCCGAAGAGCGCATCACGACGCTGACGCAAACGGTCAAAGACAATCCGAACGACAAGAGTGCGCATGCTCAACTCGGCCAGCTGCTGGTGGAGGCCGGCAAGCCGAGCGAAGGACGCGATCACCTCGAGACCGCCATTCGCTTAGGTTTGAATGAAGCGCAAGTTTGGTTCTTCATCGGTTTGGCAGATCGTGAGCTGCAAGACCTGCCGGACGCCGTCTCGTCCCTCGAGCGAGCAGAGAATCTTGACCCCGCAAATCAAGCCGTGCTGACCAGCCTCGTCGACGCGTACCTGGCGGGGGCACGGCTCGATGATGCGCTGCGCGTCGCCAATCGAGCAGTCCAGCTGCATCCCAACGAAGCCTTCGGCTACGACGCGCTCGGCACAGTCCAGCTGAACCAAGGGAAATACGAACTTGGGCGTGCCACGCTGGCGAAAGCGGTGAGCATCGACGCCAAAGACACGCGCGCCAAGCTGTTGATCGCGAGATCGTATCTCGGACAGAAAAATGGCGACCCGGATAAAGCGCTGGCGCAATATAACGCCATCCTGGCCGACGATGCCAAAAACACGGACGCGCTGTCCGGCAAAGCCGAAGCGCTTGCACGCAAGAATGATGTAGCGGGTGCGGTCGCCGTCATGCAGCAGATCGTCAAGCTCCAGCCTGACAGCGTCGAGCCTGAGGATGACATCGCCCAGCTCTACCTGAGCAAGAAAATGCCGGACCAAGCGCGCCAGCAGTTCGCGCAGGCGATCAAAGATCACCCCAAGGCACCGGAACCGTTCGCGCTGCAAGCCGAATACGACATGCGCCAAAAGAACTATGCGCAGGCTGAAAAGGAGTTCGAACAAGCCCTGGCGCTTGCACCCCAGAATCTCACCCTGCTTTTCGAATACGGTCGGTTTGAGCTGCTCGCGTTACAGCACTATGTCAAAGCCCAAGATGCGTTCTCGCGTATCGTAAATGCTCAGCCCAACGACGCCGAAGCGCTTTTCTGGACGGGTCAGGCATATGCCGCCCAACAGCAATGGGCACAAGCCAAAAATGAATTTCAGCGCTCCTTTGAAATTGCGCACACCTACCAGGGTTTATTCAATCTCGGTCTTGCTAACTTCAATCTCAAAGACTACAAACAATCGCGTCAAATCTTCGAAGCGCTGGCCGCCCACCAGGACAAAGCACATCCCGATCCGCAGCTGTGGTTCGTTTTGGGCGAAACCTACCGGCATCTGGGCGACAAGAAGGGTGCCACCGCGGCGTATAAGCGCTATCTCACATACGTGCCCAGCGGAAACGGCGCAGCCAAAGCGCGCTCATACATCAAACAACTCAACGGCACCTAAATGCGCGGCGTCGGCCTGATCGTTGTGTTGACGGCCGTCGTGCTGGCAGCTGGGGTCGCCTTTGTCTTCGCTGAGTTTCCGTCAAAAAGCGACATCAGCGAGATCGATTTTACTCGCTCTGGGTGTTTTGGCCACTGCCCCGCGTACGAGGTGACGTTTCGCTCAAACGGCTGCGCCGTCTATAGCGGTCACTCCGACACACTGCTCATCGGGCGTTACACCGGCGTGGTGGTCTTTCAACGGCTAGCGCACTTGATGGAGTCGCACCACTTCCAAACACTGCAAGATCAATATGCGATGAACGTAGTGGACGCTCCCGGCATGACGCTGCGGATCGTCACACCGTCAAAAACCAAAACCGTCGAAACACGCAACGCAGGGGGCGTTCCAATCGAATTCGAGGAGTTGGGAAATATCATCGACGGATTTATCTTCACCACGCACTGGGTTAGCGATGATCCGAAGAAGCAACCCCAAACAGGCGACCATTGGCCGCTTCCATGGGAAGTTGTGCCGGGCTGCAAATAGTCCCTAAGAGAACCAGCGCGACGCTTCCTCGACCATCCTGTGCAGCCGCTCATCGCGCGGCTGCTTCGCTTCAGGAACGTGGACGTCGGGCGCGTGCTTGCCGAAGTCATAGGCGAGTGATGAGCCGCTCGCGCGCAGGTTGTCGAGCGAATAGCCGCCCTCGAGCACGAGCGCGAGATTGGCATCGTGGCGAGCGGCGACGCTGCCCAGTAAGCCACACAGTGCGTCGACGGCCCGTGGCGCGACCGGCAGCCCTGCGATCGGATCGCCCGATAGGAAATCAAATCCGGCAGAAACGATGATCGATTGGGGCGCAACACGCTGGGCGACGAGCGGTAACAGGCTGGCCCACACGGCGACGAAGTCCTCGGTGTCGGTCGAATGTGGCAATGGGATGTCGACGACGAATCCCTTGTCGCTCACGCGCGACTCGCCGAAAGCGCCCGTTCCCGGATAGGCCGGATACGCGTGGGTCGAAAGAAAGCCGAGCCCAGACTGACCGCCTTCGAGCGAACGCTCAACCCAGGCCTGCGTGCCATTGCCGTGGTGATAGTCGAAGTCGGCGATGAGGACGTTGCCTCGCGTGCCCAGGGCCCAAGCAGCTGCCACCGCGACATTGTTGAAAATGCAAAACCCCATGCCGCGGCTGGGTTCGGCATGGTGTCCGGGAGGGCGAACGAGCGCAAATGATGGTTTGTCATACCGCCCTGACGCGACTGCAGCAACGGCACCGCCCGCGGCGTGAAGGGCAATTTCAAACGAGCGATGCGAGACGATCGTGTCGCCGGTCGGCAATTCGCCGATTTGTTCTCCGCTGAGCGAATCGCACACGCGTGCAACAGCCGCGATGTAGTCAGCCGGGTGCACCGCCGCGATCAGCGCCGCATCGGCTGCTTTGGGACGTTCGAAGGCCGATCGCGCGACGCCGCCGGCCTCGAGTCCGGCGATCAGCGCTTCGAGCCGAGCCGCCCGCTCCGGATGTCCTGCGCCGGTTTGGTGCTGTTCGAAGATGGGATCGTAGAAGACCTTAAGGATGGATGGATGCCCCGATCCGGGCGCTTTCTTTGGGAGAAAGATCGCCGACGATCGTGAAGTTCAGGCCTCCAGCGTTCCATGACACGAGCGTCTGGCCACCGACGTCGGCGTATTGGCCTTGGGCGTCACCGATGCCGATTGTCTTCGGCGTGGCTTGCTCAAAGCGCGGCAGGCGGCCAGTCGCGTTCTCAAACAATGAAAAGGTTCGAAGCCCGTCGCTATACACGAACTCCACCGTGTCGATGCCGTCGTGCGAAGCGAGGCTGCCTCTTTCGAGCACGAACCCATCCGGCAAGTACTTGGGAGGAGCGAACTTGAAGTTCAGGCCGCGAACAAGGTCGTTGACGTCAGTGGTGGCCTTGCCGTAGCTCGCTCCTGGAACGAGCGTCATCCCTTTCGGCACGGTAAGCCCAAAGAGATCTTGCGGCAGGTCGACGCCGACGCGGATGCCGTCGAAGCTCGACTTGGAAGCCACATTACCTTCCGACGAGTAGCTCTCGCGGCGCAGAATAAGTTTTGACTGGTCGTCCACCCAGAGCCGCTGCACCAGGCTGCCGGTGTGTTTGGAAACGAGTGACAGACTCATCACTTTACGTCCAGCCACTGAGGTTGCAGGGCCGATGTCCACCGAGTAGTTGGATTCTACCTGCGGCAGGTTGACCGGCGCCGCAACGCCAGGTGCCGTCTCGTTCCAATCGTGGCTAATAACTCGATTGCGCGACGGTTCATATTGATAGGTCAGCGATTCATTGCTAACGATCATCCGGCCATATGCGTCCGCCGGGGCCAGGTACCAAATGCGCCACAGGCTCGGGGCTTTGTGCTCGATGCGCGTCACGGTCGAGGAAGCACGATCGTCATCGCCTTCATAAACGACCGTGGTCAGCGTGCCAGAGTATGAAACCCGGTCATCCGCCTCAACCGCCTGAGCATACAGCGAGCGCCCGTCGGTTGCCGACAGCGCTGCCGCATGCGGTGAAAAGCACAGCACTGCAGCGAGCGTGAGCAGTGAGAAGAGCGAACGATTACGGCGGGGTTGCATTCGCGTTGTCGTCGGGGTTCGACGTGAGGAGGTACGCGTTCCAGGCGCGATCGCCCGATTGCGAATTCATGGTGTGCGCGACGTGTTGGCGCACGAAGTAGTCGGTCGACAGCTGCGCGACAGTCAGCTGAGACGCACCGTTCGTGTTGTGAACGTACGATACGATGCCAAACGCCAAGATGACGGCTGCCGCCGCGGTCGGCGCGAGCACGACCGGCCGCAGGAGAGCTCGTAAGCTCGTCGTCCAGCCGGCTGATTGCTCGCGGTGCACTGCTTGGCGCACGCTTGCCACGACCGAGGTTGGCATCTCAAGCTGGGCCGCGAACGCCGCACGCAGCGACTCGGTGAGTGCGGCCTGCGTCGCCAGCTCCTGCCGGCAGTCCGCGCAGGACTGCAGGTGATTGAAGACGGCAGCGTCAGTCGCGGCATCGAGCTCGCGGTGCTGATAGTCGGTCATGAGTTCACGGCACTTTTGGCACGTCATAGTAATAGAGTTCTCTCCTGAGAAGTCTTTCGCAATCCCCTCGCTCCAGATAACGGGCAACCGCGCCTTTTCGTTCCGCCACGCGAATCGGGTTGTGCGAGCTTGCGGACAGCGAGCTGAGACCGTCCCGTATTATAGCACATCACAGCGAGTACCCCTGTCGTTGCTCTTCCTCGCGCTGCCGCGGAATGAGCTTCCGCAGCTGGAGACGGGCGCGGTGAAGTCGAGAACGGACGGTTCCTATGGAGCATGCCATGATGTCTGCGATCTCTTGGTAGGAGCGCTCCTCGATGTCCGCCAGCAGTACGACGGAGCGCTGGTCGGGCGTCAGCTGGCGAAGGGCTCCCTCGACTGCGGTGCTGAGCTGACGATCGTGCAACGCCCCGATGGGATCGTGGGCGGCATCTTTGGGAAGCTCGTGCGGCATGTTGTCGTCGGGCAATTCTTGCAAAAAAACGCCCTTGCGCTTGCGCAGCTCGTCGCGGTGCAGGTTTGTGACGATGCGGTAGATCCAGGAAAGGAAAGAGGTGCCCGGCTGGAAAGACCGCCAGGCCCGAAAGACGCGAATAAAGGCTTCCTGCGTAAGATCCCGGGCATCTGGCTCGTTGCCGGTGAGCCGGTAGGCGTAGTTATAGGTTTGACGGCCGTACGTTGCCATCGCATGTTCGAGGAATGCGATTTGATCTTGGGTGGGCGGCTCGTCCGGACGGCGAGTTCTGGGGCTCACGCGACGGCCTTTTGAAGAGCGAATCTTAATCCCTTGCAGTCAAATAAAGCGCTGAACGTCGATTTCCACCTCCATACGACCGAGTCGGACGGCGTGCTCGAGCCGTCCGCGCTGCTGCGCACAATTGCGTCGGTGGGCATGGACTACTTTTCCATTACGGACCACGACACGTTGTCCGTCTACGAGCACCACGCAGAGCTGTTGAGAAAATTCGGGCGCCGCGTCATCTGTGGTATAGAAGTGAGCACGAACACGGGCGATCGTGAAATCCACATATTGGGATATGGCGTTCGTCTGGGACCCAGTCAACTGCGTGATGTTCTTGGCGACAGAACGCAAGCCAGACGGCTGCGAGCGGAGCGCGTGGTCGAGAAGCTCTGCCGTCACGGCACGCGCATATCGATGAACGACGTATTACGCCAATGCACGGGCAACATGATTGGCCGCCCGCACATAGCCCGCGCGCTCGTCGACCTTGGGGCAGCGCGCGATGTCAACGATGCTTTCGATCGCTACCTTGGCTCAGGCTGCGTTGCATACGTGCCGGTAACCACGCTTTCACCGGTACGGGCGATCCGTGCTATCAACGAGAGCGGTGGCATTTCAGTGCTTGCACACCCGACACGCAATAAGGCAGAAGAGCTGGTCGACGAGCTGGCCCGCGAAGGCCTACGCGGCATCGAAGCCTACTCCCCCAGCCATAGCGCGCACGATGCGGAGCGTTTCCGCGCACTGGCTCGAAGGCACAAACTCGTGATGACGGCCGGTACCGACTTTCACGTGCCGACTGAGGCGACCCCGTATCCGGGCGTGGAGGTTGACGCTGGCGATCTCGTCGGCTTTCTCAACCTTCTGAATCTATCGGACTAGCGAGCGCGCTCGGCAGCCTCCACCACGCTGCGCAAGAGCACCGCGGTCGTGACCGGGCCGACGCCGCCTGGAACCGGCGTGAGCAACGCCGCAACCGGCAACACTGCATCAAAGTCGACGTCGCCGACGAAGTGTCCGTCGAGGTAATTTGTGCCCACGTCGACGACCGTCGCGCCTGGCTTGACCATCGCGCCGCTGACGAATTTTGGCTTACCCACCGCGGCCACGAGTATATCAGCCTCCCGCGTAATGTCGGCAAGACCTTTGGTGCGCGAGTGGCATATGGTCACGGTCGAGTTGGCCGCGGTCAGCAAGAGCGCGACTGGTCTGCCCACGACGGCTGAACGTCCCAGCACGACCGCACGGGCTCCGTCCAGCGATGGGACGCCGGGCTGGCGCAACAGCTCCATCACCGCCGCCGCGGTTGCCGGAACAAAAAATGTCTCGCCCGCCACGAGCAGGCCTTGATTATAAGGATGCGCGCCGTCAACGTCTTTGCGTGGGTCGATTTCCTCGGCGATGCGTTCGGCGTCCAGCCCAGCCGGCAGCGGGCGCTGTACCATCATGGCTTGGATGTGGGGGTCGTCGACGATGTCTGCCACCGCGATGAGCACGTCGTTGGTGGAAGCATTTGCCGGCAGATGGCGGATGTCAATCTTCACGCCGATCGCTGCGGCGCTCTTGGCGATCTGTTCAGCGTAGAGGCGCCCAGGTTCGTCGCCTTCCAGCAGGACGATCGCGCAGGTAGGCACGATGCTGCGCTCGCGTAGTTTCTCGACGCGCGTTTTCACCTGCTCGCGAATGCCCTTGGCGATCGCGCGACCGTCGAGGACCTGTGCGGGGCTCACGTCACTTCTCCGTCTTGGCAGGCAGCTTGCCGAGGATGACCTCGACCAGCAGGCTCACCTGAGCAAGCCGTTCGTGCATGCGTTGGGTATAGTTTCGCCCGAGCGCTCGGTCTTTGAGCGCGCTGGCATTGCTCTCAACGTTGAGCGCAGCGCCATGAGCCGCGGTCTGCGCGCAGAGAGCAGCGCATCCAATATCACTCAGCGCGTTCGGGTTTCCAATGTCTGCCAGCTCCGCTGCCACGTCGCAGATGCGGTGCGCCGCATCGATAACTCGCAAGGGCGGGTCGATCGCGCCTTCGAGCGCTGTCTGAATGCTCGTGCTGCGCGCAGCCTTCTCCGCGTCGGTCGACTTGGGCATACGGTACGCCGCACTCACGCGATCGAACGAGGCCGCATCCTCATCGACGAGCTTGAGGAGCTCATCGGCGAGCCCACCCGCCAACTTCGCGATAGCCGCGCAACGCTCCGCAGCGGCTGCATGCTTTGGTGAGTTCGACGTGAGCAGTGCAACCATGCTCACCAGACTCGCTCCAAACGCTCCGACCGCAGCTGCCACGCTCCCGCCTCCAGGCGTTGGATCCGCCGATGCGAGTTTGCGCGCGAACGCATCCATCGAAAGCGCGGTGAGTGGCAATTAGAAATCTCCTCGAGCGAATGAGCGTGAAGGGCTGAGCGCATATGATTCGGCCTGAGGCCGTTTGGCGCGGTCCTATTTGAGGTCCTTTCTAGGGCAAGAGGCTCAAGCGCACCAAACGAACGTCGCAACGCTACGACGATGAAGCCAGGACTCTCCAGTATCCGGTCTAAAGACCGGACACGAGCGGCTATGCGGCTAATGTCGATCCTGGAGGGAAGCCTGAGTGTCTACACAGCTCGGTACGAAGAATAAGCACGACATCAAAGATCCCGCGCTTGCGGCAGAGGGCAAGCGTCGCATCGCCTGGGCCGCACAAAGCATGCCGGTGCTGCGTGCTATCGGCGAGCGGTTCGCGCAAAGCCGTCCGTTGGCGGGCCTGCGCGTTGGCGCATGCCTGCACGTCACGACGGAAACGGCCAGCCTCATGATCGCGCTTGCATCGGGGGGCGCCGAGATTTGGCTGTGCGCGAGCAATCCGCTTTCGACGCAGGACGACGTGGCAGCGGCGCTGGCTATCGAGCACAAGATGAATGTCTTTGCCGTCAAAGGCGAAGACAACGCACGATACTACTCGCACATCGAGCAGGTCATTAAGGCCGGACCGCAGTTCACGATGGACGATGGCGCCGACCTCGTCACCACGCTTATCACGAAGTTCAAAGATAAACTGCCAGGCGTCACGGGTGGAACAGAGGAGACGACGACGGGCGTCATTCGCCTGCGCAGCATGGAGAAAGCCGGGGTGCTCGCGTATCCGATCGTTGCGGTCAACGATGCGCTTACCAAGCACTTGTTTGACAACCGCTATGGAACGGGTCAATCGACACTGGATGGCATCATCCGTGCGACCAACGTGCTCATCGCGGGTAAGGTGGTCGTCATTGCCGGCTACGGTTGGTGTGGCCGCGGCATTGCTCAGCGTGCGCGCGGCATGGGCGCCCAGGTCGTCGTCACCGAAATCGATCCGACCAAAGCGCTTGAAGCGGCCATGGACGGCTATGCGGTCATGCCGATGAGCGAAGCGGCAAGCCGCGGCGACATCTTCATCACCGTCACCGGCAACACCAAGGTCCTGCGCGAAGAGCATTTTTTGGCGATGAAAAACGGCGCGCTCGTGGCCAACAGCGGGCACTTTAATGTAGAGATCGACATCGATGCGCTCGAACGGTTAGCCGAAGGGGAGAAGACGCAACCGCGCGATTTTGTGGATCAGTACCACCTCGGGGACGAGCGCTCCATCAACTTGCTCGGTGAAGGACGGCTCATCAACCTAGCGGCGGCAGAAGGCCACCCGGCGGCTGTCATGGATATGTCGTTTGCCAACCAAGCCCTGTCAGCGGAGTATCTGGTCGGCAAACGTGGAAGTCTCAAGCCCGGCGTGTATCCGGTCCCACACGAGATCGATGCGGAGATCGCACGGCTCAAACTCGTTGCGTCGGGTGTCAACATCGACACGCTAACCGCCGAACAAAAGCACTATTTGGAATCCTGGAACGAAGGAACCTAAAAGCAATGTCACGACACAGAAGGTTGTTCACCTCCGAAAGCGTCACTGAGGGCCATCCCGACAAGGTTGCGGATCAGATTTCAGACGCCGTGCTCGACGCGGTTATGGCGCAAGATCCGTCTGGGCGCGTGGCGGTGGAAACGTTTGTCATCACAGGGCAGGTTCACATTGCCGGAGAGATCAGCACAACCTGCTATGTGGACATTCCGCGCATCGTACGTCAAGTTTTGCGCGACATCGGCTACACGCGCGCGAAGTATGGCTTCGACGCCGACACCTGCGGCATTTCCGTATCCATCGACGAGCAATCGCAAGACATCGCGATGGGTGTCGACCGGGCGCTCGAGGTAAAAGAAGGCGAGATCAGCGCCAAGAGCGAGCTCGAGGCGCTGGGCGCGGGCGACCAGGGGATGATGTTTGGCTTCGCCTGCCGTGAGACCAAAGAGCTCATGCCGCTGCCCATCGTCCTGGCGCACAGACTGACCCGGACGCTCGCCGCCGCACGTAAGAACCGCGCCATCGAGTACTTGCGACCCGACGGCAAGGCGCAGGTCACCGTCGAGTACGACGGCCATAAGCCGGTGCGCGTTGACGCGATTGTGGTCTCCGCGCAGCATGCCGACGGCTATCCGATCGACGTGATTCGGGAGAACATCATCAGCCACGTGATCGACA
>JALYZV010000134.1 GCA_030948685.1 Vulcanimicrobiota bacterium
AGATATGCCTTGAGTCCCGGAATGAGCGGAACATCCTCGAACGCTGCTCGAATGTTTTGGACGGTGCGCTCGGAGCCATCAGTGACGCCGCCGCGTTCGTCATAAAGCCTCAAAATCAGCGACGCGGCCACGTTGCCGGTCGCGGTGATGCAGCCGCTCGCGCCTGCGGCCACGGCCTGCGTCAGCAGCGCTTCTGTTCCTACCAACACGTCAATCTTCGCGCCCAGCCGTTTGCAGAGCGCCTCTGTCGCGGGCCATTTGCCTGAGCTATCCTTGAGCCCGGTGATGACGGTTGGAAAGGCGCTGTGGAGCTTTTCAATAAGGTCGGCGCCTATTTCAATGCCGGTCAGCTGTGGGATAAGATAGACGAAGAGCCGCAGGCGGTCGTCGCCGATGCGCTCGATGGTGGTCGCGAAAGCGCGAAACAATCCCTCATCACTGAGGTTCTTGTAGAAGAACGGCGGGAGCACGAGCGCGCGTCTGACGCCGACCGACAGCGCATGCTGCGTCAACGCGATGGTATCGCCGACGGCGCAGCAGCCGGTGCCGACGATCAGCTTGTCTGGCGGGATGCCGCCGGCGAGGACGCTCTCGAGGATCGTGCGTCGCTCTGCCAGCGTGAACGAGTTGGCCTCGCCCGTCGTGCCGAGCACAAGCACGCTCGTGCAGCCTCGCTCGAGCAAGCCCCGGCAATGGTCGACCAGCAGCGCGGTGTTGGCGTCGCCGCTATCGTGCATGGGGGTGAGCGCCGCAGGGATGATGCCGGTCGCTGCGTGCGTTCGAGGTTGGGTTGCCACTATTTTCGCCATAGCGTCCCCAAGAAGAACCACAAGTTCGCCGGACGTTCTGCCAGCCGGCGCATCAGATACGGATACCACTGTGAGCCAAACGGAATTGCCAAACGAACTTTATATCCTCGCTTCATTAACTCCGCTTGGAGTTTGGGCCGCACGCCATAGAGCATTTGAAACTCGAAGCGATCATCCACGATGGCATGCCGCTTGATAAAATGCAAGGCTTGCTCGATGATGGTGTGATCGTGCGTTGCTATCGCCGTGAACCCGCCCTGCAGCAACGATGTTTCGATCAATTGCATGTAGTTGCGATCCACGTCGGATTTGCGTGTGAAGGCTATGGATGACGGCTCCAGGTAGGCGCCTTTCACCAGGCGCAGGTTCGGTCGAAGCGGGAGCAGCGACTGCAGGTCGTCTTCGGAGCGGCGCAGGTACGCTTGGAGCACGGTGCCGACATTGGGAAAACCAGCATCGCGTAACGAGCGGTAGGTAGCGAGCGTTGCATCGGTATAGGCCGATTGCTCCATGTCGATGCGCACGAAATTGGCAAAGCTGCGCGCATGCTCGACAATCGCGGTCAGATTGCTGCGCGCCAGAGGGTGATCGATGGCCAGTCCCAGCTGCGTCAGTTTGAGCGCGATGTTGGATTGCAGCCCCTCGGACGCGCATGAGGTCAGGATGCGGCGGTACTCGTGCACCGCGCTTGCCGTGGCGCTTCGATCCTGGACGTCCTCACCCAGCAAACCGCACGCCACGCTAAAGCCGCGCTCGTTGACGCGGCGCACCACCGCCAGGAACTCGTCGAGCGTCTCACCGGCAACAAAGCGGCGCGCGCCCAACCCCATTCCATGACGGTACATGAAGCGCCGGAGCGCGCGATTGTCCGCGGCGCCCAGTAGCGCGGCGCGCATAAACGCGTCGATCGGCGCAGTCAGGGATGCCACGGCCAACGCTTTGCGCGCCCGGCGGCAAAATCTTGCGACAAAAGCAACCGGCGCGACTGCATTCGCGCCGTTCCGTTAAAATCCGCGCTGAACTATAGCTTGTTGCCGCAATTCGGGCAGAACTTCGCGCCCGCTGCAGTGGCCGCGTGACACTTGGGGCATTCACCGGCTGCGGCAACTGCGCTACCGCAGTTCGGACAGAACTTCGTACCGGCCGGGATCTGAGCTTGGCACTTCGCACAGGTGACGGTTGCGGCCGTTGCACCACGTCCGTCTTGCGCGGTTTGCGCCGCTGCCTGCTGCATCGCTTGATTGATCATGCCCGGCATCTGCATGCCCAGGCCGAGACCCATGCCCAGACCCGCGGCCGAACCTGCTGAGCCGCCGGGATTCTGCGCAGCCTCTTCCAAGGACTTGGCGGCCTTGAACTGCATGTATTGGCCCATGTTGCCGACGACGCCCATCCCGGTGCGCTCGTCGATCACCTTCTGCACGTCGTCGGGCGGCGTAATTGCGTTGATCAGGAAGTCAATCAGCTCGACGCCATACTGTCCGAAGTCGTCTCTCACGCGGGCCTTGCCCGCGGCGGCCAAGGCGTCGTAATACTTTGGCAAGTCCAAAATGCTCTTCACCGTCTCGCCCAACAAATTGTTTAGCCGCGAAACGATGATGTTGCGGAAGAAGTCTTGCAGCGCATCCGAGGTGTAGACATTGGCCGTGCCCACCACCTTGTTGACAAACAGCTGCGGGTCGGTCACGCGAATGCTAAAGATGCCGTACGCGCGCAAGCGCACCATTGCGAATTCGCTGTCGCGGAAGAGAATCGGCTCCGCCGTGCCCCAGTGCTGATTCGTAAAGACCTTGAGCGCGACGAAATACACTTCCGACTGGAACGGCGAGGTACCGCCGAACGGCATGGAAAGCAAGCCCGTAATGAGCGGCAGATTCTGGGTCGAAAGCGTGTAGCGGCCGGGTTGGAATGTGTCGAGCGCCCTGCCGTCGCGGAAGAACACCGCCGCTTGGCTCTCTTGAACGATGAGCTGGCTGCCCCACTTGATGTCAGTGGAACCTGCCTCGGGCCAGCGGTGCACGATCTGCTGACCGCTGTTATCGAAAAACTCTATGACCGATAGTCCGAGCGCCATGTTTATTTCAGTACCTCACACGCAAATTTTGCTGGGCCACTACAGATACTTAGGTGGTCGGCACAAGTTTCAAGGACAGCCAGGCTTGTCCCGCTCGAAACGTGTCGAGCTTAACAAACGTCATCGTAACCCCGCTGCGCCGAGCCGATGTACAAGAAATGATGACGACGATGTTCTCGGGCGGCCCGACGCCGGGCCAATCGGGCCAGCCCGCAGCGCAGGGGATTCTGGGCATTCTTTTCTTGGGCAGCGCGCTGCTGGCGGTATTTATCCTTATCATGCTGGTCTTTTTCGTCAAGTCGTATCACGCGGACCGGATGCGAGCGGCAGCGTTTGACGCTGCGCCCAACTGCCGCGCGACCGTTTCGTCCGGCGCCAAAGGCGCGCCGTGCACGATTGAGTGGGCCAACGTCTTGGACCGCTACTATACCTCGTCGAATACGAGTCGTCAGTCGTCTTCGTACCATTACCATCTGCTGCTACGCAGCGGATACGGCGAACGTCGCAGCGTCGAAATCGAAAACGCGAATCTGTTTTGGCACACCGAAAGAGGCGCGGCGCTCAAGCTGCAGCGCTGGGGCGATCGCACCACCGCCGTGCAGCTCGTCTCGGGCGAGTCTTCGCCGACCACCGAGAACCCGGACTGGCAGCTGAGCAACCTGCTGCGCGGCCTCGTGGCCTTGACCATCGCCGAGTGCGTTATGGTTGTAGCTGCGATTGCGACCTGGACAGGCTTACGCCGAATCGGCGCCTAGGGCGTCGGCAGTCCGTCGAAAAGATGCTTGCGCGCTTCGAAGCGACGATCGAACTCCGCCGTGAGGGCGTCGAGCTTGGCGAGCGCCGTGTGCAAGCGCGTCGCATCAGTTGAAGCCTGTTCGACCTCGCTCACCGCACCGTCGAAAGCACCCAACTCCTGCATAATGCCGGCATCGTACTGGTAGATGCGCGTGAGCTCCGGCTCGCCCATCTGCACACGGTCGAAAACCGCAGCGTAGCCGTAGTCGGCGAAGCGCATGCGGTCGACGAGCTTCTCCAAGCGCCGTCCACTTTGATCGACGATGGCAAGACTATCCATATTCCCGCTGCGCGACAGCGAGTCGATCAAACCGTCAAGCCGGCTTTTGATTTTGGAAAGACGTTCGCCGATGACCGCACGTAGCTGCTTGTCTGCGATGCGCCGGTCCTCGACCGCCTTGTAGCCGGCAAAGCCGGGGATGTAGCTCATCAAATTCGAAAGCGCCTCGCCGACGCTGCCGGCGTGCGTGATGCTTGGGTGCGGCGCAGGCGCCGGTTGTGCCTGAGGCGTGGCTTGGGCCGGAGCGTTTGCAGCAGGTGTGGGTTTTGGCGGGCCGCCGCTCTGATTGCTCGTATCCATTATATGATGTTGCTCCTCCGCCGGTTCGCGTTCCGGCTTGCCTCTATACTACCAGGAAGCGGCGGCGATGTTGCACGCATTTGCGGTCCGCTGCGTATGCCAGCTCACACTGCTTCCGATAGGGCCTCTCGTCCTTCGTCTGCCGCACTTCGAGTTCTTGCCTCGGCCAGGATGACGCGCACGTTGTCGGCCGATGGTTCGTGGTTGATGCGCTCGCGCAGAAGAGAAGCGCCTTCGATTCCCTTGAGATACCAGCCCAGATGTTTTCGCATCTGCAAAACGCCGGACTTTTCGCCGTAGCGCTCGATCATCGCGTCAAAGTGCGCCAGCGAAAAGTCGACCCGCTCGTGCACGGTGGGCGCAGGCGGCGTACCCTCGCCGCGCATTTGGGATGCGATCTCTCGGATGAGCCAAGGATTGCCGAGCGAGGCGCGACCCACCATGATGGCATCCACGCCGGTCTCTCGCATGCGGCTGAGCGCATCCTGGGCGCTCGCAACGTCGCCATTGCCAATCACTGGAACGTTGACCGCCTCTTTCAGCCGCGCGATGTACGACCAATCGGCTTGGCCCTTGTAAAACTGCTGGCCATAGCGCCCGTGCAACGTAAACGCGTCGATGCCGGCCGCTTCCGCGCGCTTGGCAATTTCGATGAAGGTGTACTGGGATGCAGACCAGCCCAATCGCATCTTGACCGTGACCGGCACGCGTTTTACCGCTTTGCGCACCGCCGCGCATATCGCAACAGCTAGATCCGGATCGCGCAAGATGGCGGCGCCATCGCCGCCTTTGACGATCTTGGGCGCCGGGCAACCGAAGTTGATGTCGACGATGTCGGCACCGCACTCCTCAACAAATGCTGCCGCCTGCGCCATGACCTCGGGATCGTTGCCATGCAGTTGCACGGCGGTCGGGCGCTCCTCCGCGTAGACGTCGATCATCTCAAGGGTGCGCTTATTCATGCGCACGAGTGATTGGGCCGACACAAACTCACTCACCGTTAGCCCCAGACCGAAAGGTTTTATAAGCTTGCGGAAGAGGGCGTTGGTAACGCCTGCCATCGGCGCAAGGGCCAACGGCGGGAACATAGAAATGCCTGCAATCACAAGCGGACGAACAGACGCCATCAGATTTGATGGTTTCTGCCGGCGCGGCCATAAGGCCTCGCCCGGCAGCGCCGTTCAAGCTTAAGAAAGATACAGGCGAGGCAACACGTGGAAGCAGTCATGAGCGTACCGAAGTCCGTCGTTTTGGACGTCATTGAGCTGCGGCGCGATATTCACGCGCATCCCGAACTTGGCTTTGAGGAAGTACGCACCGCAGACCTCGTCGCCAACCGGTTGCGCCGGCTCGGGTACGACGTCAAAACCGGAATCGCACAAACCGGTGTCTTGGGTATCTTGCGGACCGGAAAACCGGGGCGATGCGTGTTGCTCCGCGCGGACATGGACGCGTTACCCATTGAGGAGCAGAGCGGCGTGCCGTTTGCCTCAACGGTGCCGGGTAAGATGCATGCCTGCGGGCATGACGCGCACGTTGCTATTTTGTTGGGCGCCGCGGGCATGATCATGGAACGCAAAGACACGCTGTGTGGCACGATCGTCTTGTGCTTCCAGCCCGCCGAGGAAGGCAGAGGCGGCGCTGCTGCCATGATCGCCGAGGGCATCCTCGACGACCCTCACGTGGACGTGGTGTATGGTTTGCACATGTGGTCACAAAGCAAAGCCGGTGTGGTGCTGACCAGGCCCGGCCCGATCCTGGCATCGGGCGATACCATGGACATTACGATCAAGGGCCGAGGCGGTCACGGCGCGCAACCAGACCACACCGTGGATCCGATCGTGACTGGCGCGCATTTCGTCTCGAGCGTGCAGACGGTTGTGAGCCGAGCGACCGATCCCCTCGAGCCTGCCGTTGTAACCATTGGGTCGATCCACGGTGGCACGGCACACAACGTCATACCAGATGAGGTGCGCATGCTGGGCACAGTCCGCACCTTTAATGAAGACGTGCGCGACGGTATGGCGTCAAAAATCGAGACGGTGCTCGGCGGCTGCTGTTCAAGCGCTCGGGCATCCTACGACTTCAAGTACCTGCGTCTGTACCCGGTGACATCCAATCATCCAGGCGAGACGGCGTATTTTATCGATCTGGCAACCAAGACCGTCGGAGCAGAGAACGTCGCCGAGCAGAGAAGGCTCATGGGTGCTGAAGACTTTTCTTTCATGTTGCAAAAGCGCCCCGGCTGCTTCTTTTTCCTTGGCGGACAATTCGATCCGATGGTCGATGCGCCTCACCACAGTCCCCGGTTCAAGATCGATGAACGGGCATTCGAAAACGGCGTCCGCATGATGGTTGCACTGGCGCAGGACGCTCCGCGTCAACAAGCTGCCAGCTAGAAAAGCCCCTTGATGAGACCGCCGTCAACGGCAATTGTTTGACCGGTAACGTAGCTAGCCGGCTGACTGCACAGAAACGCGACCATGGGCGCAAACTCCGCGGGCGTCGCAACGTGACCCACTGGGACTTCTTCCTCCGCCGCTTTGCGCAGCGCTTCATCGTCTGGGTACAGATGGCGTAAACGATCGGTGAGCACCCGCCCCGTGGCGATCGAGTTCACCGTGATACCATGGCGCGCGACCTCGAGGGAGAGCGTCTTGAGTGCTGAAACGAGCGCGATGCGGAAAACGTTGGACAGCGCAAGGGTGGGAATCGGCTGTTTGACCGAGCTCGATGTGAGTGCAACGATGCGCCCCCACCCGCTTGCTTTCATCGCCGGGATCACGCCGTTGACCAGCTGCAACATGTTTCGCAGGGTTGAGCGATAACCCGCATCCCAATCAGCCAACTGCAAGTCGAGAAACTTGCCGGGCTTTGGGCCGCCACCGTTGGCGACCAGAATCGAAACGTCGCCGAGTGCGCTGCGAACGTCAGCCAGAAGTGTCTTGATGGAGTCTGAGCTGTCGAGGTCAACCTCAAACGCACGCGCCTCGGTCGCGCCACGTTCCTTTGCGTTCTTTGCGACCTGTTCGAGCAGGTTGCGGCGGCGTGCAGCCACCGCCAGCGTCGCGCCCTCCTGCGCGAGAGCAAGTGCAACCGCTTCGCCGACCCCTGAACTCGCCCCAGTGACCAGCGCAACGCGCCCTCGTATGCCCAGCTCCATCGCAAAGCTCCTATTTCGTACCGCGTGCGGCAATCGCGGCGATTTCTACCTTATATTCAGGCGCGGCGAGTTTGCTTTCGACGCAGGCCCGCGCCGGTGGTGAGCCGGCGACAACCCACGCATCCCAAACAGCGTTCATGTCGTCGTAGGAAGCGGCATCGGCGAGCCACACCGTCGCGGATAGTAGCTTCGATTTTTCGCTGCCGGCCTCGGCCAGCACCGCTTCGATCTTTGCGAGGATTTGCCGCGTCTGCCCGGAGACGTCGGCGGACGTGTCGCTGGCGACCGTCCCCGAAATATAGACGGTATCGCCGTTGACCACCGCCTGGCTCATGCGTGGTCCTGGGTTGATTCGTTGAATGGGCATGCTCTTCTCCCGCGTATTCATGTACGATTACCGATTGAAATCGACTGCGGTGCTGTTGCCGCCGCTGATGATGACGCAGACGCGTTCGCCAGCGCGCGGACGATACTGTTTTGAAAGCAAGGCCGCAAAGGCTGCAGCTCCGCCGGGTTCTGCAACCACGGTCAGGCTATTCCACAAAGCTCGTTGCGCGGCGCGGATAGCGTCGTCGGCCACGAGGACAACGCGATCGACGTAGCGCCGCGCTATGGGGAAGGTAAGCTCGCCGACGCGTCGCGGCGCAAGCGAATCCGCCGCAATGCCGCCGGTCTCGACGTCGACTGGGTGTCCAGCTTCCAGCGCTCGCGCAAGCTTTGGCGCCCCGTCCGACTCGACAGCCACAATCTTCACGGTGCCGGAGAACCACGATGCGATCCCAGCGATGAGGCCGCCACCTCCGACCGGCACGAGCAGCGTGTCGCAGGCGGCGTTCTGCTCCTCAAGCTCTGCTCCAATCGTGCCAGTTCCAAACAGCGTTTCGATCGCATCAAACGCATGCACCGCCATGGCGCCTGACTGCGCCCGCCAGCGCTCGCTGGCGTCAAACGCATCGGCGTAGCGCTCGCCACCGACAACGAGGTCGGCGCCATAGCGGCGAATTCGTTCGATTTTTGCCGGCGACGAAATGTCCGGTACGAAGATCCGAGCTCGTTTGCCTAGCTTCATTGCGGCGAAAGCGACCGCGGCCCCGTGATTGCCGCCTGAGGCTGCTACGATGCCCGCGTCAGGAACTGTGCGCAGCAGCAAATTGGCAAACGCCCCGCGTGCTTTGAAGGAACCCGAATGCTGCAGCGATTCGAGCTTCAATGACAGATTCGGCACGGCCAAGCCGAAGTCGTCGCCGTTCACGTCAAGAAGAGGCGTTCGGCGGATATGCCGGGCGATGAGCTCTGCGGTGGCCGAGATCTTATCGCGTGAGACGATTTGTTCCGACACCTGCATGCTTGACATATTATTAGGGATTTGGCAAAATGTCAATATGTCCCTCGAACGAATCTTTCGGGCGCTCGCTAATGACCGGCGGCTGCTCATCCTCGAATGGCTGAAAAAGCCGCGATCGCATTTCCCGGCCCAGGTCGATGGCGATCTCGTCAAGGACGGCGTGTGCGGCGTTCTGATCGCTGAAAAGCTTGGCGTCAGCCAGCCAACGGTGAGCGAGCATCTCAAGATCCTCGCGCAGGCCGGTCTCGTTCGCGCTAAGCGCATCAAGCAATGGACGTTTTACAAACGCGATGAGGCTCGCATCGCCGAAATCAAAACCACGATCGGGAAGGTGATCTAAAAAAGAGAGGCCAGTCGGCCGTACCGGTATGGCGGCGGCGGCGGTCAGGTCCTTAGGTATTTGCCGAACCACGAGAGCGTGCGAGTCCAGGCATCGGCGGCCGCGGACGCGACATAGCGTTCGCGGGTATCGTCAAAAAAGGCGTGACCCGCTTCATCGTAGATCTTGATGTCGTTTGGTACTTTCAGCCGCGCCTGCATGGCGCGCACGTCTTCCGGCTTGATGCTCGTATCGCGCGCACCGAACTGGCCCATGAGGGGCGTATGAATTTCATCCGTATAGCCGAGCGCCATCTCCGTGATAGGGCCGTCAGCTTCGTTGATCGTACCCCAGCGAACCTTACCGTAAAAAATCACAGCCGCGTCGAAGGCCGCAGCGTCGTCCACGGTGGCGCGCAGCGCGATCGCGCCACCCCTGCAGAATCCCATCACCCCAATCTTCGGGGGGCGTTGCAACGGACTAGAACCCACCCGTGCTCGCACCCACGTCGCGCCTGCCTGGATGTCGCCGTCGACTTCAGCGTCGACAAGCTTTGCCGCAATGTCGCTGAACGGCTGGTAGTCCGTCGCCTCGTCGCCGCTCGGCGCATTGAGCCGTGCATAGAGGTTGGGGGCAATCGTGACAAAGCCGGCTTTGGCTAAACGCCGGACCGTATCGCGAATCTGCGCGTCAACGCCCCAGATGTGCTGCGCCACGACAATGCCTGGCGTCTTCGCGTCGTTCGCGCGCGGATAGGCGGCATAAGCGTCGATTGGTCCTTGCGGCCTTTGCAGGTGCGGACGCTCGACGGTAATTGCGGGATCGTCTTCACGCACGAGTGGGGCGTGAGGCTTCCCCAAATCTTGACCGGCGGCAAGCACGTTCGCGACGCTTGCGCCGAATGCAGCTGCACCCGCAGACATGCCGATAAAGGCGCGCCTTCCCAGCTCCAACGCGGTCGACTGTTGGGGGTCAGTCTCGCGGGCCACCGTTACACTTTACTCTTGCTCTTGGCGCTGGCAGCGGCCCAGTGATATAACCCATCCAGGACGAGCCGTTCATCGCGGAGCTCGAAGACGCTTGTGTGCGGCGCGATGAGATCGGCAAGACCACCGGTCGCGACTGCTCGGGCCTGGCTGCCTAACTCGCGGCGAAATTGGGCTATTAGATATTCCACCTGGCCGACAAATCCCAAAATGACGCCGGATTGCAGCGAGGTCGGGGTGTCGACGCCGATAGCGGCCGGCGGCTTGACCAGCGGCACGCTCATCAATTTTGCAGCCTTGCCGATCAGTGCCTCCACCGAGACTTCGACACCCGGTGCGATTGCCGTGCCCAAGTACTCGCCGTTTGCATTGACCGCGCCGAAGGTCGTGGCAGTGCCGAACTGCACGATGATGATGGGCGCTCCGTATTTCGTCACAGCTCCGATGGCGCCGGCGATGAGATCCGCGCCGAGTTCTGCTGCGTGCCGCGTCTTGACCGGCACGATCGTCTGGCGTGCTGCCGATAAGAATTGCGGCCGGCAGGTAAAATAGCGCTGCGACATTCCGGTTAAAGCGCGATACAGCGGTGGCACGACGCTAGAGATCACGATTCGCTTGACCGCTGACCGGGCAACGTTATTGAGGCGCAGCATGCCGTCGACTGAAGCGGCGAGATCGTCGGCGGTCTGCTGATGATTGGTCGCCGAGCGCCATGTGTGCACAAGCGTTCCCGCCGCGGCGCCTTCCATCTCGAACAGGCCGAACTTGATATTGGTATTGCCGGCTTCGACCGCCAAGAGCATGACGTCGCTACCCTTGCAGGCGTCGCACGACGATGTAATCGAGGATCGCGCCCGCCACGACGAGCTTGGGCGCGCGCTTGATCTCCTGGCGTCCCTGGCCGCCCCACAAAATCGTCACTTCGTTGTCCTTCGCCGCAAAGGCGCCGCCGCCAAGATCAATGCGGTTCACCACGATGCAGTCGAGTTGCTTGGCAGCGAGTTTTTCTCTCGCGCGCGATTCCATGTCGTCGGTCTCGGCCGCAAAACCCGCCACGTAACAGCCGGCCGGACGCCGCGCACTGACGTCAGCGACGATGTCGGGATTGCGCTCGAGCACGAGCGTGCGGCTCGCGCTCTCCTTCTTTATCTTTGTGTCGCTGAACTGGGCTGGTCGGAAATCTGCAACTGCCGCTGCGCCGAGGAAGATCGTCGTGCCGGGTAGGTGTTCCATGACCGCAGCGTGCATCTCGCGAGCGCTGGTCACGGGCACAACGGTAACGCCGGCTGGTGCGCGCAGCTCGGTTGGTCCGCAAATGACCGTGACGGATGCGCCGCGCGCCATCGCTTCTTGGGCAAGTGCAAAGCCCATGCGGCCGCTGGACGGATTTGAGAGAAAGCGCGATGGGTCGATGAATTCACGCGTGGGGCCGGCGGTGATCACGACGCGATCGCCTTCCAGGCTGCGTGCGCGCCGTACAACGTGCTCCACGGCTGCCACGATCTCGTCTTCGTCAGCCAAACGCCCTTGACCGACTTCGCCGCAGGCCAAAAATCCCGCGCCTTGTTCAATGAACGTGAACCCGCGATCTTGCAGCGCTCGTATGTTGGCCTGCGTTGCGTCCGCATCAAGCATCTGCGTGTTCATCGCCGGCGCGACCAGCACCGGCTTGCGGGTGGCCAGCACACAGGTGGTCAGCAGGTTGTCTGCAAGGCCGTGTGCCACTTTGGCGAGCGTATTTGCCGTGGCGCCCAGGACCACAAACGCATCGGTCTTGCGGACGAGCCCGATGTGCGCAATCTCCCACGCCGTGCCCTCGCCGAACATGTCGGTATGAACAGCGTTGTTGGAAATCGCTTGGAAGGTGAGCGGGGTGACGAAGCGCTGCGCGGCCTCGGTCATGATGACGTGAACGTCCGCGCCGGCTTGGCGCAGGGCACTTACCACGCCCGCGCATTTGTATGCGGCGATGCCGCCGCAGACGCCGACCAAAATCGTGCGACCGGCCAGATTGCCTGCGCCGTCCGTGGCCTGACTACTCATCCCTGCACCATTTCTTGATCGGCCGGCGTTTGCACTTTCACGTTATCGATGAGCCTTGTCCGGCCTGCATATGCCGCACCGACGGCTACGAGCCCTGATGCCGCTGGCGCCGTCTCGAGCGGCAAAAACGCGTCCGGCCGCACGACCCCGAGATAGTCTTTTTGCAGCGGTTCCAGCAATTTTTGGGCGCTGGCGAGTGCCGTCGCAACATCCCGCTGGCCCGCCACCAGCTGATCCGCAATGGATCGTAGTGCTGCATAAAGGTTGGGCGCAGCACGCCGCTCGTCGGTGCTCAAATACGCATTGCGTGAGGACAGCGCCAACCCGTCGGGCTCGCGCAGTGTCGGGCAAGCGACGATCTCCATGCGCAAATCGAGATCGCTGACCATGCGCTTGATCACCGCCAGCTGCTGCGCATCCTTCTCGCCGAAGTACGCCCGGTGTGGCTCCACGAGGTGAAAGAGCTTGAGCACAACGGTCGCGACTCCTCGGAAGTGTCCGGGTCGCCGTTCTCCTTCGAAGTGTTGCGCGATTGTCGTCGGCTCAACGAGCACCTCGGGCTGATTCGGGTACATCTCCGACGCATCCGGGCTGTAGAGAATGTCCGCGCCCAGGCGCTCGAGCAGTTGACGATCGTCGTTTGTGCGGCGCGGGTAGGCGCTGAAATCCTCGCTGGGTCCGAACTGCAGCGGGTTCACGAACACCGAGACCACCACGGACGCGCAATCCTGACGCGCGCGTGTGATAAGCGACGCGTGCCCGGCGTGCAATGCGCCCATCGTCGCCACAAACCCAACCGGACTCGCGAGCTTCGCGCGTTTGCCACGCAGCTCATGCGCGCGCGTGACCACGTCCATGCTTTAGCGCGATGAGGGATCGACGCTGGAGGTTGTGCTCGCGCGATCGGGTGTTTCCGACGTTTCAATGCTGTGCTGCGCTGCAGGGAACGCCCCCGAGCGAACTTCGTCGACGTAGGTGCGCACCGCGCTGAGGCCTTCATTGTAGAAGTCGGCATAGCGTTTGGCGTGACGCGGCAGATAGCCGGTGGAGAGGCCAAGCAGATCGTTGATGACGCTGACCTGGCCGTCGCACGCGACGCCGGCACCGATGCCGATGGTCGCTGCCTGCACGGTCTGGGTGACGAGCGCAGCGACCGACGTTGGCACGCACTCGAGCACGATGGAGAAAGCGCCTGCGATGTCCAGCGCCTTGGCTTGTTCGACCAAACGCGCGGCTGACTCCATGGTCTTGCCTTGCGCACGGAAGCCGCCAAGTGCGTGTATCGATTGTGGGGTCAGCCCGAGATGGCCCATGACGGGGATCCCGATACTCACCAACCGCGCGACGAGACCCGCATCGCTGCCCTCGAGCTTAACGGCCTGGGCGCCCGCCTCTTTGAGAAACCGGCCAGCGTTGCGCACCGCCTCATCGTGTCCACATTGAAATGAGAGAAAAGGCATGTCAGCGATCACAAACGCGCTGCGAGCGCCGCGCACGACCGCACGGGTGTGGTAGATCATCTCGTCCATGGTCACCGGCAGGGTCGTGTCGTGGCCGGCGAAGACCATCCCGGCGGAGTCGCCAACCAAGATGGCGTCAACGCCTGCGCCGTGCACCATGGCAGCCGTCAGCGCGTCGTACGCCGTCACAACGACGATCTTTTCGTGACGGCGCTTTTTTTCCGCGAAGGTCAGAATTGACGTTGGCATGGTACCTCGCTATCAAACATCCGTGCTGTTTGCGGGACTATCCTTTTCGCGCAGTACGCGTAACATCGTTCTGCCGACGACGAACGGCTCGCCGATGTTGAGCTGCGTTGCGCAGGAAATTGGTTGGCCACCGAGGATCGTGCCGTTGCTGCTATTCAGATCGGCAATCACAAGACGATCGGGTTCGGTATCGATTCGCGCGTGAACGCGAGAAACTGCGTGGTCCACTGGCAGCGAGGCCTGAGCCGATCCCGCATCGCGCCCAATGACGATGTTGTGCTCGAACTCCCAGCGTTTGCCGTCTTGCGGTCCGTTCATGGCTTCGAGTACATACATGGCACTTTCGCCCTTCGCCATCGAACGCCAATTCCCCAGGTGCCATGCGGGTTTGCGAGGCCATTTGGGCTCAGCAAAGTGTGTCCCAAGTGTGATGCCGTGTGGCGGCTTTTCGCCTAATTTCAGCCTAAACTGCGGCCGAAGACTAGAACATGAGGGCCCGGTGAGGCGTCCGCTGTCCGCGATTTGGCGATTCGCGAATCGCCGGAGTACGAATTGAGTGGATCAGTCTAAGGTGAGCGAGTTGCAAACATCCGACCTGCTGGACATCGATCCCGACGCGTTGCGCGAGGCCGAGCGAGTCTTCGCCCAGGGTATTTTGGACACAATGGCGGGAAAACAAGTGCTGCGCGCAATCTATGAGGACACCCGAGTCGTCGTCGTCATGAGCGACGGTAGCGAATATTACTTCTACGGCTTCATGGGGGAGTCTAAATCGCGGTAGCGCGCGCACGGTATCGGAC
>JALYZV010000149.1 GCA_030948685.1 Vulcanimicrobiota bacterium
GTGTAGAAGTTTTGCTCCTGCACGCCGGCTTTGAAAGCAGCATCTGCCGCGGCCGATGCTACCGAGAGCATGGTACCTTCGACCGGCTTGAGCAGCGCTTGGCGAGCCGCGTGCACCGCTTCGTGCAGCGCGCCGGCTAGATCGATCGTCTGGATGAAATCCTTATGCCGCACCGCATGCGCGAAACCGCGGAACATCTGCGAAATGATGACGCCGGAGTTGCCGCGGGCACCCATCAGCGAGCCTTGAGCGGCCGCAGCTGCGACCTCAGCCAGCTTGTCGCTGCGGCAGCGCCGCGCTTCGATCATGGCAGCGCGCACGGTGAAAAGCATGTTGGTGCCGGTGTCGCCGTCAGGTACCGGAAAGACGTTGAGATCGTTGACGACGGATCGGTACTTGCGCAGGAAGTAGCTTCCCGCGATCAGGAAGTCGACAAACGTCGTGCCGCCGCAGCGTGTCACGGGTGGCGGGCGCAACTGGCGTGCGACGGAAGTTCGTCCTGCTCGCTTTTTCATGCTCGGCCGGTCTTGTAGACGTATCTCCCGTGTGCTATTATAACAGGCTGTCGGCCTTTTCTTCTTTCATGGATGGTGCGGTCGACACGAGTCGACTGAAAAGGAGCTTTTTGTGGCCAAGCGATGTGACGTGTGTGGCAAGGGCCCGGCGTCTGGAAACAACGTCAGCCATTCCATGCACAAGACGCGGCGCCGCTGGCTGCCCAATCTGCAATCCGTTCGGATACGAGAAGCAGGAACGGTCAGAACCGCTCGCGTGTGCGCGTCGTGCTTGCGCTCCAATAAGGTCGTCCGCGCCGTCTAACGATCCACTCAACATCACCCGGCGTGTGATAGGTGATCGTAACCGCTGGCTGCGTGCTCGCGCCGTGAACCGCCTTCACCTTCCCACACCTTACCGCTGCCTTTTTCGAAGCGTCCAACCCGGCTGAGTTCGCGCTTGAAGCGCGCCTTGAAGCGTTGTGCCAAATGCGCATACGCGCGCGCGTCAACCGCCACGAGCAGCTCGTAGTCGTCGCCGCCGTAGAGCATGAGGTCGAGCGCATCCGTCATGCCGGCGAGGGCGGGGTGCGGTTTGAGGGCTGCAAGATCGAGACCGACATCCACACCGGAAGCTCGTGCCATGCGAGCGACGTCGAGTGACAACCCATCCGAAATATCCATCATGGCATGTGTCGAGCGAGATGCTCCCAAGAACTTTCCTTCCGGTATGCGGGGGGTTGGCGTTTCGTACGCCGCGCGGAGGAGCGGAACAGTTTCGCGCTCGCTCAAGCGCAGGCCCGCGGCAGCCAGACCGAGCGGCCCGGTCACGCAGGCAAGGTCACCTGGCTTTGCACCGCTGCGCAACCGCATCCCGCTCTTGCGTACGTCACCAGCTACGGTGACCGCAATCGTGAGCGTGGGAGCGCGCACAATGTCGCCGCCCGCTATGGCGCACTGGTAACGTCGCGCGAGCGTTGCCATTCCGCTGTAGAAAGAACGTGCCCAGCTTTCATCGACCACATCGGTGATGCCCAGCGCAACGACGGCCAGCGCCGGCGTTCCGCCCATCGCTGCAATGTCCGAAAGGTTGACGGCCAGCGCTTTGTGGCCAAGGGCCTGCGGTGTCGTCAATTCGATGCGGAAGTGCACGCCGTCGACGAGCGTATCGGTCGTGATCAGACTCAGGTGCGATCGGGGCGCTTTCCAAACTGCTGCGTCGTCGCCGATGCCGACGAGCAGCCTGCGGGGCGGCTCGCCCAGGGCTTGGGTTATGGCACAAACGAGCTGGTCTTCAGTGAGACGCGGATTCAGCGTGCGCACAGCGCACGCACACGCGCGAGTGTTTCGTCGGGCTGCGGCGTGCCAAAGATACCGGCCCCCATGACGACTGTGTCCACTCCCGTGCCCGCGACTTCTTCAATGTTGTCCAGATGCACCCCGCCGTCGACCTCGAGCTCGATCGTGAGTTTGCGCCGGTCGATAAGGTCGCGCGCGGCTGCGAGCTTCTGGGTGGAGGTCGGAATATACGACTGACCGCCGAAGCCCGGGTTCACGCTCATGACCAGTAACAGGTCGATGTAAGGCGCAATCTCATCCAGGACATTCAACGGTGTGGCTGGGTTGATAGCGAGCCCGGCGCGCACGCCGAGCTCTTTGATTTGATGGATGAGCCGGTTGGCATGCACCGTCGCTTCCCAATGCACGGTGATAATGTCCGCGCCCGCTGCGGCAAAGTCGGCCACGTAACGTTCCGGTTCGACGATCATAAGGTGGGTGTCGAAGGGCAACTTCGTGAGCTTGCGCAGATCCTTGATGATCTTCGGGCCCCAGGTGATGTTGGGAACGAATCTGCCGTCCATCACGTCAACGTGCAGATAATCTGCGCCGGCGCCTTCGACGAGTTTGATCAATTCCTTGATACGGGTAAAATCCGCTGAGAGAAGCGACGGGGCTATCTTCACACCGCGTGGAGACCCGTTGCCATGCTTTGCCATCGCGATGTTCGTTCTGTGGGCCTGCAGCGGTTTCCTTAAGGCTTACAACGGCGTGCTCGTCACAAGCTGGCCGTCGACGTACGTCTCGATCGTGCCGCCACCGACAACGGTCAGATCGAAGGTGAGCGTGATGCCGCCTGTCGTCGTCTGCTCGAAAATCGTTTTCGATCCGCTCGCATCCAACAGCACCACGCGGACGGGCCTGGCAACATCAGACTTCGGAAGAACGACCGAAATTCGCATCGTCCGCGGCGTGCCAGGCGAGGGCAAGATTTGTGGCGGCGACGGCGAGGGCGACGTTGCGGTTGGCGACGCTTCCGCGCCCGCGCTCGGACTGGGGCTAGGCGTTGGTGTTGCGGGCGCGCCACCGGAGATCTGCAGGGCCATCTTCTGCTTGGGGCCCAGCAGTGCACCCGGTGTTGGGTCTTGGGCCACGACCGTGCCCTTGGGTTTTGCACCCGCATGAATCGGCAACTCCTTCAGGAGGCCGAGGACGATGTGCGCGTCTCTGGCAGCTTGCTTGACGAAATCCACTGACATGCCAATGAAATTCGGAGCGTACATCTGCGGCCGTCCCTTGGCGACGGTCACGTCGACCGTTGATCCGGCGTGCACGTGCGTAAATGGATCGGGATGCTGTTCGAGGATCTGACCTGCAATGACGTCGAGGTTTTCCATTTCAGCGACCTTGCCCAGCGTCAGATGAGCATTCTCCAATGCGAGTTTTGCATCGCGCAAGGAGAGATTGCCCAAGTTGGGCACGGCGACCGTGGGCACGCCGTCGGAAAGAATCACGTCGATGACCCGTCCTTCCCTCACTTTCTCGCCGGCTGCCGGCAACTGACCGATGATCACGTCCTTCGGAGCATGAAAGTCCGTGCGATGGGCGACGACTCGCAAGCCGACGTGCGTGGAGGATGCCAGTGCGTTCGCCTTCTGAAACGGCATGCCGATGAACGGCGGCACCGTCACGGGTTTGCCGGCAGGCGCGAACCATAGCCAGGCGACGATGGCGACGAAGGCAACGGCGATGACGAACGCCGCCAAAGCGACCAGGGGGAGATATGCAGTCCACGTTCGGGTTGACCTGCGTGCCGGCGCGCCTGGTCGCGGCCGGCGCCGGCGCGGGCGTTGCGGATCATCACTCATGCGAGCGCTTCGAGCACTGCATCCGGGATGTCGGCGTTGGAATGGACGTGCGTCACGTCGTCGTGTTCCTCGAGCGCGTCAAGAAAGCGCAAAACGGCAGGCGCGTCGGCAGCCGACAGATCGACCTGCGTTTTGGCACGCAAGTCGAGCGTGGCCGACGTTACAGACTTTCGCTTAGATCCGAGCAA
This sequence comes from Vulcanimicrobiota bacterium, assembly GCA_030948685.1. Lineage (GTDB taxonomy): Bacteria > Vulcanimicrobiota > Vulcanimicrobiia > Eremiobacterales > Eremiobacteraceae > JAFANK01. Next base: position 3,829 of record JALYZV010000149.1, read on the forward strand.
GGCGCGTTCAATGTGATCTCGCACCGTTGCAAGCGCGCGCGGTTCGGTGATGACTTCCGCCGCGTCGTCCGCGCGCTGCACGTCGATGACGCCGTCGACGACCACTGCTTCGAGCAGCTCTTCCTCGCTAATGCCTTCCGTCGGTATCGTGATGACGCCGCGTTCGTCAAAGAGCCAGCCCACGCTCCCCGTCTCACCGAGATTGCCGCCGTTGCGCGAAAAGATGTAGCGCATTTCCGACGCGGTACGGTTGCGGTTGTCGCTGACCGCCTCAACGATCACGGCAACCCCGTGCGGTCCATAGCCTTCGTAGCGGATCTCCTCGAAGTTGTCGCTCTTGCCCTCGCCGCTGGCCCGCGCGATGGCGCGCTTGATATTGTCCGTCGGCATGTTGGCGTCGCGCGCTCTCGCCACCGCGATCTTGAGGCGAAAGTTTGCCTCGGGATCCGGCAACCCGGTGCGGGCAGCGACGATGATTTCCTTGCTGAGCTTGGTGAACAGCTGGCCGCGCTGCGCATCCACCTTGCCTTTTTTGAGGCGGATGTTATGCCATTTCGAGTGTCCTGACATGCGCCTATCTACATTTCCGTCGCTACTTTTCCTGGGGACTTGAGCGGACGGCCCAGACGCAGCCGCACAACATCGCGGATCGTCTTCAGAATGACCGTCGGCGTCGCACCTTTTGAGCTCCCGGTGGTGCGCGGGTAGTGATGCACGCCGCGCTCGACCATGGGCACGTTGCGGCGCTTGAGCTTGATCAGCAACTCCGAACTAATGAAGGCGCCGTCGGACTCGAGCACCACCTCTTGCAGCACGTCGCGACGGAAGAGCTTGAAAGCGCAATCGATATCTCGCACGCGCAGACCGAAGACCAGGCGGACGACGATGTTGTACACCTTCGCAATGAACAGCCGGTAGAGCGGGTCACTGCGCCTGATGCGGTAGCCCAGCACGACCGGGGCCCGGTTGAGCAAGGTGAGCAACCCCGACAGCTCCTGCAAGTCGAATTGGCCATCGGCGTCAGAGAAGAACACATAGTCTTTGCTCGCGTTAGAAAAGCCCGAACGAAGCGCAGCACCGTATCCGCGGTTGACGCCGTGTTGCACCAGGCGCACGTGCGGATCGCGCCTGGCGATGTCCTCCACGACCGCCGCGGTTTTGTCGGCGCTGCCGTCGTCAACCACGATGATCTCGTAGTCGTCGGCGAAGCGCGCCGCTGCACGCGACGCGTTCTCAACGGTTTTGGCGACGATGTCTTGTTCGTTATAGGCTGGGAAAAATACCGACAGCGACGTGACCCGGTCCGAAGTCAAACCTAAATCCACCCGTATTTGTGCGGTACGCCGTCCTTATACCAGATCCGTGCATCCCACTGCTTCCAGGTGATCTGCTTGCCATTCAGTATGGGCATGAAAAAGACGAAGAGCGCGAGCGACGCCGCGATATAACCGGCGACCATGATCCTGACCGGCGTTGCGTTGGGCATCTTCTCGCCCGCCTGCCACAGCCGCAAGAGCACATAGGTCGTACACAAGCAAATGATGGCCGTGTTGGGATAGAAGTTGTACTGGAAGTCGATGCGCGTGGACGCGATCCAGGGCAGCCACTGAAAGAAATAGGCTGCGACGCAGAGCAAGACGCCCTTGTGGCGTGCGCGCCAGGCGAGCAGCGCCGCCACCGGAATGGTGATGACTTGCATCAACCAGACAATCGGATTCGGCACGGCCAGCACCTCGCCAACGATTTGATGCGGCGCGGACGTGCCGGAAAAGACATGGTAGTAATACGAGACAGGCCGTAACTCGAAGGGCCACGTCCACCACTCCGAGCTATACGGGTGCGTCGCCTTGAGGCCGTGGTGATAGTAATACATTTGCTTTTGCAGTTCCCACAGATCCCCGAGCTTGTTGTGCAAGTTGAGATTCGGCGCTCCGATATGGAAGAACGGAATGTAGGTGAGCAGATAAATGCCGGTTGCAATAACGAGCGAACCTGCGACGAAAATCGGCAGGCGAAATCCGTAGGCGTTTCCCCACACAAAGCGGCGAGGCGTTTCAGCTTGAACCAACTGCCGCTCGGGCACCCAGGGCAGCCGGCGCTGCAAGCTCACGGCAAGCGCTACCCCCCATATGCCGACCAGGTCGAACAACCCGTTCCACTTGCTGGAGATGACGCAGCCGACGCCAATGCAGGTCATGATGAGCCAGAACAACCATGGCTGGGCGTCGCGTGCTGGTCGCTGTTGGACGGTACCCGTGATCGAGCCATCCTTGTGCCACTCGATGCTGCTCTGGTCTTCTTCCACCCGCACACGGTCCGCCGACCACTGCGACGTTTCGCCGTCGCCCTGCAGTCGGGCGCTGCGCAGCGGAAGCCGTTCGCCATATTCGAAGATGACCTCGTTCTGCACAATGCGCGAACCATCGGGATAAACAACGCCCGATCGGGATTTGACGATTTGAGAAGCGATCCAGAAACGGTACATGCAGTAAATGGTCAACAGCGCAAAAAAGGCGACGAAGATTTCGGGCGTCGCAATGCGCGACTGAACGTAGAAGTACCCGCTTGAGATGAGCAAAATGACCGCAGCGACTGCAGCAGCGGTTGACGAGAAGAGCCGCTTCGCAAACGCGTAGAGCAGCGGCACGGTAAGCGTGCCGCACAGCGCGCTCATAAGCCGCGCGCCCACCGGATCGATTTTGTAGATCAGCGCCCCAATGGTCAACAGCAGTTTGCTCAGCGGCGGGTGGGTCCACTCGAACTGCGGGATGTGATGGATGTACTCTTGCGCCGCACGCGCGTAGTAAATCTCATCGAAGATGCGCTCCGCCGGCCGGTCGATGCTTGTGAAGAGCAACGCGGCGGTCACTGCGGTGAGCCCACCAATGATCAGCACATCAACGGCAGTCAGCCCGAGGAGTCCCTCCCAGGCTAACGGCGCTTGACGGCGGGCCAGGTGCCCAGCGGCAAAATTTGTCCGTAGGCGTTCGAGGCCGTTGTTCAGCGACTCGCCGAGCTCGGGCACGAGATACGCACCCGCGACCAAGAAAAGGCACGCCACATTAAGCATGGAGATCGGGTGGACCAAAGCGGGGGCAAGGTCGGGGCTCGGCGCGTGGAGGTATTGCAGCGCATAGAAAAGATTGATGAGGAACGTACCGGAGAGAATGAAGTAGACGACACGGTTCAGCGGGCTGATGTTGAAGATCAGCGGACCAAAGGCCAGCGCCGAGAACAGGTAGCGCTCGTGCATGCGGGTTGCGAACATGAAGAGCCCGAGCAGCGACAGAAAACACGCCATGTACAACGAGCTCTCACGCTCTTGGCGGTCGTAGTCGCTGCCCAGCGTGCGCCATTCACGGACGCAGACAGCGAAGACGAAAGCCGAAACGATGGTGACCCCCCAGGCCCATTGCGGCCAGCCGGCGAGCCAGGGCAGGTCTGGAATCAGCTTGCTGTCTGGTTGCCAGAAATCAAGCCGCGTCGAATACAGGTTGAACGCATTGCACGAATTATACGGGTACAGTGCCGTGCCCGTGTGGTAGCGATCGTAGAGCCACGACAGCACGTGGACGGGTTGCGTTTCGGGTGCAAATGGAACGCTGCCAAGATACGCAACCACAAATCCGATGAGCGGGATCAGTACAAGGCGCCATCGCTGCGCGCCGCTGCGCAACTGCCATATGAGCAAGGCCGGCGCCACAACGATCGGTTGCGGCTTAATGAGGATCGCGAAAGCAAACAAGACCCAGCCAAGCTCAAAGCGCTGGGTGACCATAAAGTAGACCGACCACACGACGAACACGGCGGTGACGGCATCTGCCTGGCCCCAGTATGCTGACACAAACCAGACGGCGGGGTTGAAGACAACAAGCGCCATCGCCCACAGGCCCGCGTTGGGCGACCACGTTCGGCGGACGAGCAAGAATGCGAGGTAGGCCAGCCCCAGATCGGCGATGACGGCTGGCGACTTGACGGTGAATTTGAGCAGGTCGAACGGCACGTTGGCGTGCGAAAAGAGACTGTACACCCAGCCGAAGGCGGCCAAGATGTACATATAACCGGGCGGGTAGTCAACAAAGCCCGCCTTCCCGTAGAAGTCGTGGAGGCCATACTTGACTAAGCTGAGCGTCCAGGACTCAAACGTTCCCATATCGGTCGCGTGACCGTCGGCCGGCATGAAGAGCAGGCGGACGACGAACCCAACCGCCAGGATAACGGCGACGGCGAGGATTTCTCGCCCGCTGAGGCTGCCGCTGGCCGCGATATTGGCTTGGCGGTCGCGGGAATCGCGAACCGCTGCCACTTTCGCAGCAGATGCAGCGCTGGACGATGGGTTAGATCGCTTGGCGGGTTTGCCCAAGTTTATGTCCGATTCTGCAAAACAAAATCGCTCAACGGCTCCATGCCTTGAGCAAGTTTCCGGGCTGACTCAAAATAGTTATCGGCAGCCGAACAAGCCGCGCGGTAGGATCCACAGGCTTCCAGCATCGTGCGCAGGCCCTCGACCTCGTCGTGACTGGGGCCTTTGACATTGCCATACGCCCCTTGTATGGCGCTTCCCGCCTTCACCGGATCGTGCTCCAGCGCCCAGATCACAGGGAAGGTCTTTTTACGGCGCGAGAGGTCGCCGGCGGCGATTTTCCCGGTCTGCGCGGTGTTGCCCCAAATCCCAACGACGTCGTCGCGGATTTGAAAGCCAAGTCCGAAGTTTCGTCCGACGGTCCAGCACAGCTCGACCTCGTCTTCGCTCGCACCGGCGCAGCGCGCACCGAGCGCCGCAGCACATCCGAAGAGCGCAGCGGTCTTGCCCTCGATCATGGCCACATACACGTCGATGTTTGCAGGCAGTCCGGATTCCAGCGCGAGATCAAGTGCTTGGCCTTCGCACATGCGCACGTTGGCGCGGCCCAAGTCCATGCTCATGTCGAACGCAATGGCTGCGCCATGCGTCTGCACGGTGGGAGCGAGCGCAAGCTGGGCAAGCGCGCCGATTGCATCGCCCGCATTCACACCGTGTGGCAGTCCGAATTTCACCCACAGCGTTTGGCGGCCGTGTCGCAATTGATCGCCGTCCTCGATATCGTCGTGGACGAGCGAATAGTTATGGAGAAGCTCGATAGCGGTGCATGCCGCCAGCACGCGTTCCGGGCGGGCACCGTACGAGGCTGCCGCCGCCATGACCAGCCGCGGGCGCAAGCGCTTGCCGCGGATTGCTTCTTGTGGAGCGTCGAGTGCGAAATGGTGCGAGATCTGGCGTGCTAACGGATCGCAGCTGGTGTTGTGCTCAAGAAACGTGCGCAGGTATTGTTCGAAGAGCTCGAGCGCGTACGAGTCTTCAATGCCGCGCACGGGCACGGGTTTAGGCCCAGACTGCTTCAGCTTGCGGAAACCAGTCCATCAATTTGTCGATGACTTCGTCCGCCAAAAATCCAGGCGTTGACGCGCCCGTCGCGATGCCGATTCGTTCTTCGCCGGTAAACCAGTCGCGCTTGAGTTCGTCGGGATTCTCAATCAGATACGCCTTGGCGCCTTCAGCCTCAGAGATTTCGGCCAGATGCCGAGTGTTGGCGGACTTGGTACCGCCAATGACGATCATCGTATCGACCTCGCCCGCCAGCTCGCGCGCCGACTTTTGCCTGCCTTGTGTGTCCGAGCAGATCGTGTTGAAGACGCGCAGCTCATAATTCATCGCGGCGATCTTACCGACCAGTTCTCGGAACTTGTCGCCGTTGAGCGTGCTCTGCGAGACAATTGCGATGCGCCGGGCGCGGCGGATCTCTGCGTCATCCTGCGGCCACTCGTTCATGATGATGCAGCCGGGCGCGTAGCCAGCGATGCCTTTCACCTCAGGATGGTTCGGGTCGCCGAGGATGACGACCGTGCGGCCTTCATCGGAGAGCTTTTTTGCCAGGCGCTGGGTGCGGGTCACCATCGGACAGGTGGCGTCGACAACGCGCAGGCCTTTGGCTTCGGCGGCCTCGAGGACTTGTGGGGGCAAGCCGTGTGCGCGCACAAAAAGTGTGCCCTCGGGAATGTCTTCCAGCGTCTCGACGTTGTGCAAACCTTTGTCGTCGAGCTCTTTAACGATCAGCGGATTGTGGACGATGTTTCCCATGGTGTAGACATCGTCGCGTTCGCTCGTCTCTGAGAGCGCTTTCTTGTACGTCAGTTCAACGCCGAAGCAAAACCCCTGAGTTCTCGCTTTTTGGATCTGCATTGTTCTCCATCAGGTCGGCGATGCGTTGCGTTAAGTCTGCTGTCCAGGCGGACAATTCCGGCTTCGTTGGCCTTCGGGCGCTTCCCTGGAATGTCATCGGCGTTCCGATCCGGACTTCGACACGACTCGCGCGCAGCCGCTTCGCTGCGACATTTGTGCCAAGTAACGCGACCGGCACCACCGGGCAGTGCGCAGTTGCGGCGAGCAGCACCGCGCCACTGCGCGCTTGCGCCTCGCCATCGAGGTTGCGGCGTCCTTCGGGAAAGACGCCGACGACGCCACTAGCTTTGAGCACGTGCAGGGCGTGGCGAATCGCGCTCAGATCGCCGGCTTCGCGGTTCACCGGAAACGCGTGAACCGTTCTGATGAGCGGGCCGAGCACAGGCGTGTCGAAAAGCTCGCGTTTGGCCATGAAGTGAATGAGGCGCGGAAACCACGCTCCGAGGAGGGGTGGATCGAGATACGAGATATGGTTGCTGGCAACCACCAGGGGTCCATGTGCGGGAACGTTTTGCTCGCCGCTGACGCGCGCGTCGAAGAGCAGCTGCGACGCTGGTTTGAGCGTGTACTTCACCATCAAGTATAGCGCATCGCCAATGCTCATCGCTGCGGTGTCACCCGAACGGTTCGTTCCAGCTCGTCGACCACGTCATCGGCTGACATGCTGGACGTGTCGATCTCGATCGCGCTGGGCGCCTTGGCGAGCGGCGACACCGAGCGCGTCGTGTCGCGCTTGTCGCGCGCGACGATTTCCGTGCGCAGCGTTGCTCGGTCGATCTCAATGTTCTGCGCATGCAATTCGCGCAAGCGACGCTCGACGCGTGCATCGATTGATGCCGTGAGGAAGAATTTGAACGGCGCGTCCGGCAATACCACCGTGCCGATATCGCGGCCGGCCATGACGACGTTACGCCCCGCCGCGAAGGAGCGTTGTGCGCCGATGAGTTGCCGGCGAACTTTTGGCATGGCGGCGATCGCCGAGACTGCCTTCGAAACTGCGGGCGTAAACAGTTCCGAACCGAGCATGACGCCGTCAATGCGAATGCGATACGTCAATGGATCGTCTTCCTCAAGCACGACCTCGGGCAGACTGTGGGCAACGAGTTCGTCGACGCGCGTTTCATCGTCAGGAGCGACGTGGCGCGCGAGTGCGAGGTGCGCAACCGAGCGATAGAGCGCGCCTGTGTCCAAGAAAGCGAACCCCAGGCGCTCGGCGAGCCGGCGGGCAACGGTACTTTTTCCCGACGCGACGGGACCGTCTATGGCGATCTGAACCGGCAAACGAAATCCCACGCTCTTTCGCGAGTGACAGCATGCAGTTACTTGGTTGTGGGGTTCGTTTTTGAAAGGTCCTGACCTTGGCGTTCTACAGCGGAAGCAGCCGCGGCCGGCTCGAACAGACGGTATCAATGCAGACGACCCCTGCCGTCACGATCAACGGCACGAATCTCTCTTTATCACTCGTTGCAAGAGTGGCGACCGACGGCGTACCGGTTGCACTTGATGACGGCGCGCGTGCGGGCATCAGAGCTGCTCGCGACATTGTCGAGCATGCCGTTGCTGGAAGTGCCCGGGTCTATGGTGTCACGACTGGGTTTGGCAGGCTCAAGAACGTGAAGATCGAGCCGGCAGAGGCGCAAGAGCTGCAGCGCAATTTGATCTTGAGCCACGCTGCCGGCGTCGGCGACCCGCTTCCCAACGATGCGGCGCGTGCCAGCATGCTGTTACGGGCTCAGTCGCTCGTGCGCGGGCACTCCGGCGTGCGCATCGAGCTTGTCGAGATGCTGCTTGCGATGCTCAACCGCGGCGTGACGCCGCTGATTCCTGCGCAGGGCTCTGTGGGATGCTCGGGCGACCTTGCACCACTTGCGCATATGGCGCTCGTTGTGATCGGCGAGGGCGAGGCCTGGTTCAAAGGCGAGCGGATAAGCGGTGCAGCCGCGCTGGAGCGAGCTGGGCTCACGCCATACACGCTCTCCTTTAAGGAAGGCCTTTCGCTCATCAACGGCACGCAGATCATGACGGGCATCGGGGCGCTCGCCCTCGTGCGCGCCGACAACGCGCTCAAGGCTGCCGATATCGCGGGCGCGATGAGCCTGGAAGCGTATCTGGGCACCGTCGCTCCGTTTGCGGAACGAATCAACGCGCTCCGCCCGCATCAGGGCCAGGCGCACTGCGCCGCCAATATCCGCAAGCTGCTGCATGAATCTGAGGTGGTTGCCTCGCATCGGGATTGTGACCGCGTGCAAGATCCATATTCATTCCGCTGCATGCCGGTCGTGCACGGCGCGGCGCGCGACATCCTGCGCTTCGCCCACCATACGCTCGACGTTGAGATTAACTCAGTCACCGACAACCCCATTATCTTTCCAGAAGACGGCGCTCTCATCAGCAACGGGAATTTCCATGGCGGGCCGGTGGGCCTGGCTCTGGATTACGCCGCCATCGCGCTCACCGATGCATCGTCCATCAGCGAGCGCCGCTCCTACAAGCTGCTCGAAGGCGCCGAAGGACTGCCACCGTTTCTGACCGAGCGATTCGGCCTGTGCAGCGGTTACATGATGGCGCAGTACACAGCAGCAGCGCTGGTGAGCGAAAACAAAACGCTAGCTGTTCCCGCGTCGGTCGATTCGATCCCGACGTCAGCCGGCCAAGAGGACCACAACAGCATGGGGACGATCTCCGCCCGTAAGTTTGCGTCCGTCGTCGCAAACTACGAAACAGTTGTCGCCATCGAGCTGCTTGAGGCCGCGCAAGCACTTGACTTTCGCGCTCCGCTTCGGCCCGGACGCGGGACCGCGCTGGCTCATAAGCTCGTGCGCGAACGGGTGCCGCATCTGGATCGGGATCGCACGATCGCAGACGACATCCATGCCGCCGTCGATCTGATCCGCAGCGACAAGCTCGTCGCCGAAGTTGAGGACCAGATCGGAGCGCTATAGATTATGAGTACGACGTCTGCGCCGCGCGTGGTGCGCGCGCCGCGCGGATCGCAGCGCAGCTGTCTTGGGTGGGGCCAGGAAGCCGCCATGCGGATGCTCATGAACAATCTCGATCCCGAGGTTGCGGAGCGGCCGCAGGATCTGGTCGTCTACGGCGGCAGCGGGCGCGCCGCGCGCTCGTGGGAAGCCTTTGACGCCATCGTGCGCACGCTCAAGCGTCTGAAGAACGATGAAACGCTGGTCGTGCAATCCGGCAAACCGGTCGCGGTGTTCCCGTCGCATGAGGCCGCTCCGCGCGTGCTCATTGCCAATTCGTTGCTCGTGCCTGCTTGGGCCACGTGGGAGATCTTTCGCGAACTCGAGGCGCAAGGGCTCACCATGTACGGGCAGATGACCGCAGGCTCATGGATCTACATCGGCACGCAAGGCATCCTGCAAGGCACGTACGAGACCTTTGCGGCGGTTGCGAACAAACATTTCGGCGGCTCGCTGCGCGGTCGCATCACGCTGACCGCTGGCCTCGGCGGCATGGGTGGCGCTCAGCCGCTCGCCGTGACCATGAACGGCGGTGTCGCGATCTGCGTCGAGGTCGACCCCGACCGCATTCGCAGGCGCATTGAAGGCCGCTATTGCGACGTCGCGGCATCGAGCATCGACGAGGCGCTGACGCAGGCTGGGGCAGCGGCCGCGCAGGGGCGAGCGCTCTCCATCGGCTTGCTGGGTAATGCGGCCGAAGTCTTCCCGGAGCTACTGCGGCGTGGGGCGCCGATCGACGTGGTGACCGACCAGACGTCTGCGCACGACGCGCTCAACGGCTATGTGCCGGCCGGTGTCTCATTGGAAGGCGCGCAGGAGCTGCGCGAACAGGACCCCGAGCGCTACGAAAAGCGCGCGCTCGAATCGATAGCGACGCACGTCGAGGCGATGAACGGGTTCATGCGGCGCGGCGCCGTCGTCTTCGACTACGGCAACAATATCCGGCTGCAGGCGCGCAAGGCCGGCCTGGACGATGCATTTGCATTCGCGGGGTTCGTTCCAGCCTACATCCGCCCGCTTTTCTGCGAAGGCAAGGGTCCGTTCCGTTGGGCGGCGCTCTCAGGCGATCCGCAAGACATAGCCAAGCTCGACGCTGCGCTGCTCGAGACGTTTCCGGAAAACCAACATTTGCGGCGCTGGATCGAGTTGGCGCGCGAGCGCGTGAAATTCCAGGGCTTGCCGGCTCGAATCTGCTGGCTTGGGTACGGGGAACGGCGCGAGTTCGGTCTGCGCATGAACCACATGGTCAAGCGCGGCGAGCTCGCGGCACCGATCGTCATCGGACGCGACCATCTGGATTGCGGCTCGGTCGCCTCTCCCTATCGCGAAACCGAAGCAATGAAGGATGGCTCTGACGCCATCGCGGACTGGCCCATTCTCAATGCGCTACTGAACGCCGTCGGCGGCGCACACTGGGTCAGCGTTCACCACGGCGGCGGCGTGGGTATAGGGTACTCGCTGCACGCCGGCATGGTGGTTGTTGCCGATGGTTCCGATGACAGCGAGGCACGACTGAGCCGCGTGCTGACGACCGACCCCGGCATTGGAATCGTGCGTCATGCCGACGCAGGGTATGATGAGGCAAAGGCAGCAGCCGACCGGCACGGCATAGATTGGAAACTTTGACTATGACCACCACAACACCGACCTTAACGATTGTGCGCAGCGACGAGCGCTATTGTGCGGATCACGGATGGCTCAAGACCTGCTACTCGTTCAGCTTTGCCGACTATCAGGATCCCAATAATCTAAACTGGGGTGCGCTGCGCGTGCTCAACGACGATCGCATCGCCGGCGGCGAGGGCTTTCCGCCGCATCCGCATCGCGACATGGAGATCATCACGTACGTGTTGTCCGGCGACCTCGAACACCAGGACAGTATGGGCAATCGCGGTGTTGTTGGACCAGGCGGCGTTCAGTACATGAGCGCCGGCACGGGCGTGCGCCATGCGGAGTACAACCACTCCAAGACCGAAGAGCTGCACCTCGTTCAGATGTGGGTGCTGCCCCCGAAAACGGGATTGCCGGCACAGTACGGCCAGCGCGAATTTGGCGTCAACGATCGCTTGGGCCGCTTGTTTCTTGTCGCCAGCGGCAAGCCCGGCGCCACCGCATCAATCAGCCTGCAGCAAAAGGCCGCCTTCCTCGTCAGCCGTCTCGAGGATGGCGAGGCCGGCTACAGTTTTGAGGGGCCGCGGCTCGGCTTTCTGTTCATCGCCGAAGGCGAAATCGTCGCCAATGGGGAGAGCCTTCGGACCGGCGATGCGGTCCGGATGGCCGGCATTCCGGCGCTCGAGGTGAAGGGTAAAGGCGAATTACTGCTTTGGGACGTGCCGGAGGCGGGCTCTTGAGTCCGATATATTAAAGAGGAATGGGCGACATACAGCAGATCCAAAAAGAAGACTTCAGCTCTGCGGCTGAGGTGGCATTAGGCCTGCTCCGCGAAAAGGTCGGCTTGAGTTTTTGGATGACGACCCGGGTGGCCGGCGACGACCTGGTTGTTCTCGGCACGGTCGGCAGCGGATTTGAACTCAAAAATGGCGACGTCATGCCGTGGACGGACACGGTGTGCTGGCGCATGGTGGCAGGAAGCGGCCCGCGGGCTGCACCTCGGGTGGCCGAGTTTGCTGCCTACGAATCCGCGCCGATGGCCCAGTCGCTGAAAATTGGATCGTATATCGGCGCTCCTTTGCCGCTCGGCGACGGTAAAGTCTATGGCACGCTTGCGGGCATGGATCCCAATCCCAAGGACGACAGCCTCAAGCAACACCTCTGGCTGGTTGAAATGGTGGCCGGCTTGCTGGGGGCCATTCTCAAGCACGAGCAGGAAGCAAGTGAAGGCGCCGGTCAGATTAGCGACATCCAGGGCGAGGCGCTGGTTGACCGCCTGACGCAAACCTTCAACCGGCGCGCGTGGGATCGCATCCTCACCGCTGAGGAAGCCCGCTGTGCGCGTCACAACCATTCCGCCTGCGTGATCTGCGTCGACATCGATAGCCTGCGCGCAATCAACGACTTGCAAGGGCGCGACAAAGGGGATGCAACCCTGCTCAGAACCGCGCAAGTTCTCAAACGCGCCTGCCGCGGCTACGACATCGTCGCACGCACCGGCGAAGACGAGTTTGCCATCCTGGCGGTCGAATGTGGGCTGAAGGGGGCGAAGGGAATCTACGACCGCATCAGCAGCGGCCTGCAGAAGGAAGAAATCAAAGCCTCGCTGGGTATTGCCCTGCGCAATGCTGCAACCGGTCTGCCGCGAACGTTCGAAGAAGCAACGAACACGTTGCTTAATGCGAAACGCCTGAAGTAGTTCTAGCGGCGGCCACTGCCGCTTGATAGTATCGCGACGGCAGCTGATGATCCAGGTGTGGAGCGAGCAAAGCGCTTGCCTGCACGACCTTGTCAAGCGATACTCCCGTCTGAATGCCCATACCGTCGAGCATGTAGATAAGGTCCTCGGTCGCGAGATTGCCCGCGGCGCCGGGCGCATACGGGCAGCCGCCCAGCCCGCCGGCAGATGAGTCAAAGATTGCAACTCCGGACTGCAGCCCGGCGAGCGTGTTTGCCAGCGCCGTGCCTCGCGTGTCGTGCAAGTGGAGTGCAAGACGCCCGGCGTCCATTTTGTGCAGCAATAACTCGCATAACTCCGCGACGTGGCCCGGCGTCGCGACGCCGATCGTGTCGCCGATGCTGATCTCATCAATGCCGAGTTCAATGAGCCGCGAGGCGACCTCAACAACGGCCGCCGGCTTCACCGGCCCCTCGTACGGGCATCCGAATGCGGTTGAAATGTAGCCCCGGGCCCGCATTGCTCGTTTCTTGGCCGCTGCGACGACCGGCTGGAAGCGTTCGAGCGATTCGGCGATGCTCGCGTTGATATTGTGCTGATTGAACGTTTCTGAGGCAGCCGTGAAGACGGCGATCTCGTGCGCGCCGGCCGCCAGAGCTCGCTCGAAGCCGCGTTCGTTGGGCACGAGAACGATGTAGCGCACGCCTGGTTTCCTTCTGATTGCCTTCAACACGTCGTCAGCGTCGGCAAGCTGCGGAATGGACGCGGGCCGAACGAATGAGCTCGCTTCAATCGCAGGCAGCCCGGCCTCTGACAGTGCGTCGATAAAGCGAACCTTCACTTCTGCCGAAATGATGGCACGCTCGTTTTGCAAACCGTCGCGCGGTCCGACCTCGACCACGGTGACGCGTTTGGGAAGCGAGGTGAGCAAATTGGCCACGAGCTATACTTCCGCGATTTCAGCCAGGACGTCGCCGGCGGAGACAGTATGCCCCACCTGCGTTCGGAGCGCTGTCAGCGTTCCTGGGTATGGCGCCACGATGGCGTGCTCCATCTTCATCGCTTCCATGACGAGCAGCACCTGAAGCGCCTTGACGGCTTCACCGGGCTTGACGTTGACCTTCACGATTGTGCCGCTCATCGGTGCTTCGACCGATCCTTTGACGGACTCGCCGCTATGACGCCTGCGCGCTTGCGCGGCATCGCTTGGCGGCTGCGCGAGGCTGAGCCTGATGACTGAACCGTGAAGGCTCAGCGCGACGCCGTCTGGGAGCGGCCAAGCGGCGAATCGTTGCTCCTCTGCCCCTGACCGCAATGTAAAGGCGCCGCTTCCTTGCGCTTGGACGATTGCTTCTTGCCCCTCCCCGCCACAGCGCCAGGCACCCTCGGTGTAGATTCGCTGTACTTCTACCACAGCCTGGGGCGTCGCGAAGTGGACCTGGCGCGGGCTCGCCGAGTGCCTCCACCCGCCGAGATGCTGCCACGCATCGAGACCGCCAGGCAGATTCCGGTGCAGGTCTTGCAGCGCGCCGGCGGCGGCTTGCGGTGCCAGCGCGGCATCGCGCGCGTTTGCCAAAGCGCCGGGTTGGAATGTGCGATCGAGAAAATCTGTGCTCGTCGCACCTTCCTTGAAGGCGGGCTGATCGACGAGCCAGCGCAGGAATGCAATATTGGTGGCCACCCCACCGACCAGATAGTGGTCAAGCGCGCCGGCCAGACGGCGAATGGCCTCCATCCGGGTGGGCGCGTGCACGATGAGCTTGCCTAGCAGCGGGTCATAGGCCGGCGACACGTCTGAACCGGCTTCAATCGCGACGTCGTGGCGAACGCCCTGCAGCTGCGGTAGCTCAAACGTGCTAATGTGTCCGCTCGACGGCAAAAAGCCATGCGCCGGATCTTCGGCATAGATGCGAACTTCAATCGCGTGACCGCTAGCGCCACCCTTGCCGATTGCGAGTTTGCCGCCGGATGCCACGACAAGCTGATCCCGCACGAGGTCCACACCCGTGACCATTTCAGTGACCGGATGCTCGACCTGCAGGCGCGCGTTCATTTCAAGGAAGTAGAAACGGCCGTCGCGGTCGAGCATGAATTCGACGGTGCCGGCGTTTGTATACCCGACCGCGCGACTTATGGCCACGGCCGCCTCTTCGAGGCGACCACGCAGCTCAACGCCGACAACAGGCGAGGGGCTCTCCTCCAGTATTTTCTGATAGCGGCGCTGGATCGAGCATTCGCGTTCTCCGAGCGCGATGCAGGTGCCGTGCGTGTCCGCCATGATCTGCACTTCGATGTGCCTAGGGCTTTGCAGATAGCGTTCCAGAAAAACCGTCGAATCGCCGAAAGCCGCCAGTGCTTCGCGCTGCGCGCTGTCCAGTGCCGCTCCCAAGGCCGCCAGATCCGCGACCAGGCGCATGCCGCGGCCCCCGCCACCGGCTGCTGCCTTGATCAACAGCGGCACGCCGATTGCGCGCGCTTGGGCTTCCAAAACGTCGCGCGTTTGGGCTCGCTCCATGTAGCCCGGCAGCACCGCAACGCCTGCTGCAATCGCCGTTTTCTTGGCGGCAATCTTATCGCCGACCGCGCGCATAGCTTCAGGCGGCGGCCCGACGAAGGTTATCCCCGCGTCGAAGCAGGCTTGCGCGAAATCTGCGTTCTCGGAAAGAAAGCCGTAGCCCGGGTGGATGGCTTGAGCGCCGCTGCGTTTTGCCGCCGCGATAATGAGGTCGGAACGCAAATACGAGTCGCGCGGTGAAACGCCGCCAATGCCAACCGCGCTGTCGCACGCGCGAACGTGGAGAGATCCGGCGTCCGCGTCCGAATAGACCGCGATAGAACGGATTCCCATCGATCGGCAGGTGCGGGCGACCCGTACTGCGATCTCGCCGCGATTTGCAATGAGGACAGACTCGAAGGGGGCGGCTAATCCCACAAAGGCCGGCGCTTGTCCAAGAACGCTCGCAGGCCTTCTTGCCCCTCAGCGCTGGTGCGCTGGCCGGCGATGCGCTCGGCAGTCCAGCGGCGGGCCTCATCCGGCGCGAGACCGCCCACCGTCCGGGCGATCTTCTTCGCCAGGCGTGCCGCGCGAGGGCCGCTGGTCAGCAGCTCCTGAATCTTGCTTTCGACCGACGCTTCCAACTGGCCGGGCGGCACGACTTCGTGGACGAGGCCGATGCGCAGCGCGCGCTCCGCGCTGAAGCGCTCGGCTGTCGGGAACAGTGCGCGAGCGTGACTCTGCCCGATCTTACGCAGGACGAACGGCGAAATGACTGCTGGCACAATGCCGAGTTTGGCTTCGGTGAATCCGAAAAGCGCGTCCTCTTCAGCCACAACGATGTCACACGCCGCGACGATGCCGGCACCGCCGCCCAGCGCAGCGCCCTGAACGCCGGCCAGCGTCGGCACCGAACAGTCATCGATTGCAGCGAACATATCCGCCAGGCGTAGGGCGTCATCATAGTTTTGTTCTTCACTGAGCTCGAGCGCTGCGCGCATGTAGTTGATGTCGGCGCCGCCACAAAAGATGGCACCCTTACCTTCAAGCACGACAACCCGAAGCTTGGACTCGTTCTCGAAGCCTCGAAATGCGGCGGTCAGCTTGGCGATGAGCGCAGCGTCAAGCGCATTGCGCACCTCCGGCCGGTTGAGCCGCACACGAACCACCCGGTCATCGTGGGTTACGATCATAGATTCGCTCATCGCGCCTCTTTAACGGACCTGAAGGTCCGTTGCTGCATTGGGTTAACGGATCTAAAGATCCGTTACTTCAAAGTCATTACATTCTGAAGATGCCGAATTTGGTCGCTTGTGCGGGAGCATTGGCGGCCGCCGAAATGCCGAGCGCCACGATGCTCCGCGTCTGCGCCGGATCGATAATGCCGTCGTCCCACAGGCGCGCGGTGCTATAGTAAGGATTCCCCTCTGACTCGTATTTGTCCAAAATTGGCTGCGTGAATTCGCGCTGCTCATCTGTGCTCATGCCTTTGCCCTGGCGCTCCAGCCCTTCCATGCGAACCGTGAGCAGCACGCTGGCTGCCTGCGGGCCGCCCATCACTGAGATGCGAGCATTCGGCCACATCCACAGCTGGCGGGGCGCGAACGCCCGTCCGCACATGCCGTAGTTGCCTGCGCCGAACGAGCCGCCGATGATCACCGTGAATTTCGGGACCTCGGCGTTCGCCACCGCCATGACCAACTTCGCGCCGTCTTTGGCGATGCCACCTTCCTCGTATTGCTTGCCGACCATGAAGCCGGTAATGTTCTGCAGGAAGACGAGCGGGATGCCGCGCTTGCACGCCAGCTCGATGAAGTGCGTTCCTTTCAGCGCGCTTTGCGAGAACAGAATGCCTTGGTTTGCTAAAATGGCAACCGGCTGACCTTCGATATGGGCGAAGCCGCAGACCAACGTCTGCCCGTAGAGCGCTTTGAACTCATGAAATTCGCTTGCATCGACGATGCGCGCGATCACCTCGCGCACGTCGTATGGTTTGCGCCAATCACGCTGCACGATGCCATAGAGCTCGTGTGGATCGTATCGCGGTGGACGCGGCTCGCGAATCGGCCATGGCGTTTTCTTCTCATACTCCAGATGTGCGACCGCTTCGCGCACGATACCCAAAGCGTGCTCGTCCGACAGCGCGTAGTGGTCAGTGACACCGGAGATACGCGAGTGCACGTCTGCACCACCCAGTTCTTCCGCCGACACAATTTCGCCGGTCGCGGCCTTCACCAGCGGCGGCCCGCCCAGAAAAATCGTCCCCTCGCCTTTGACGATGACGGTCTCGTCGGACATGGCGGGGACGTACGCTCCGCCGGCGGTGCACGAGCCCATCACCGCAGCGAGCTGCGCGATGCCCTTGCTCGACATGCGCGCCTGATTGTAAAAGATCCGTCCGAAATGCTCGCGGTCTGGAAAGACTCCTGCTTGCAGCGGCAAGAACGCGCCGCCCGAGTCGACCAAATAAATACAGGGTAAATGATTTTGCTCGGCGATCTCTTGGGCACGAAGATGCTTCTTGACGGTCAGCGGAAAGTACGTGCCGCCTTTCACCGTGGCGTCGTTAGCAATGATCACGCACTCGCGCCCGGAGACGACCCCGATGCCGGTGATGATGCCGGCCGAGGGCGCCTCGCCTCTGTACATATCCCATGCCGCCAGGGCGGAGAACTCGAGAAACGGCGTCTGTGGATCGGTGAGGCGCGCGATGCGCTCGCGCGACGGCAGCTTGTTGCGCGACGTGTGCAACGCCATCGCATCTTTACCGCCGCCTTGACTTACCCGCGCGACGCGCTCTTGAAGTTGCGTCAGCAGATCGGAAAAATATTGCCGGTTCGCGGCAAATTCCGGCGACGACGTGTCGACTCGTGTCTCAATGACAGCCATGAGCAGCGAGAGAGTTGTCTATAGCAAGGGAGGCAGCCTGCTCGACGCCAAACGGCGCTTGAGCCATGGCAAAGCTTTTCGAGTGCGTTCCGAACATCTCTGAGGGTCGTCGCGCAGAGGTTATTGCAAGCATCGGGCAGATGGCTGCAAGCGCGCCGGACGTCACCCTCATCGACACCCAAAGCGATCCCGCACACAACAGAACCGTCTACACGCTCGTTGGCACGGGGGACGGGGTTGTCGAAGCTGCGCTGCGACTTGCCGGCGGCGCCGTCGAGCACATTGATCTGCGCACGCACCTTGGCGAGCATCCACGCATGGGCGCGGTTGACGTGATCCCCTTCATACCGCTCGAGGGCGCGAGCATGGAGGACGCGGTATTGCTGGCCAGACGCTGCGCTCAGGGGTTGTGGGAACGTTATCGCGTTCCGTCCTATTTCTATGAGCGTGCGGCCACGCGTCCGGAGCGCCAAGACCTGTCGGCGGTCCGCATGGGGCAGTTCGAGGGCTTGCTCACTGCGGTCAAAGAACCGCAGCGCCGCCCCGACGTCGGCGAGGCCGAACTGCATCCAAGCGCCGGCGCAACGGCAGTCGGCGCGCGTGACTTCCTCATCGCCTTCAATGTCAATCTCGCGACCGCCGACGTCAAGGTGGCGGAGCGCATTGCCATCGCGGTACGGCAGCGCAGCGGCGGCTTCGTCGGCATCAAGGCGCTGGGCTTCGCGCTGCCGGACAATATGGTGCAAGTATCGATGAACGTCGTGAACGTGTCGGCTATTCCCCTCTATCGCGTCACCGAGCTCATCCGCCAGGAAGCGGCGGCGGCCGGCGTGACGGTCGCGGGGTGCGAGCTCGTCGGCATCGCTCCCCTTTCCGCGATAATCGCAAGCGCATCGTACTATCTGCACGTTGAAGGCGTCGACCGCCAGCTCGTGACGTGGTAGGCCTCGGCAGCTCGGCCTCCTACTCGCTGCACAACGCCAGGTTGATTACCCTCGCTCCCCTTGCGGCCAGCGCTGGACCGCAGGCACGCATCGACGTATCAGACCTTGGCATCCTCGAGCAAGGGACCGTGCTCGTCGAGCATGGTGTCTTGACGGCGGTCGGAACGCACGCGCACTGCCAGCCGGCAGTCGCTCACGCCCGCTCGCGCTATTCCAACTTCGAAGAACGCGATGTTGAGGGGCGTGTCGTCATGCCGGGGTTTGTCGACGCGCATACGCATGCGCTCTTCGCCGGCAGCCGAGTTACCGATTTTGAGGATCTCGCTGCCGGGCGCCTGCCGGCGCTGGGAATGCGCCACACGATCGAGCAAACGCGCGCCGCATCGCGCGATACCCTGCTCGATATCGGCCATCGCCACCTTGCGCTGATGCTGCGCCATGGCACAACCACAGCCGAAGTCAAAAGCGGCTATGCGCTCACCCTGCAGGGCGAACTCCAACTGCTCGACGTACTGGCCGAGCTTGGCAGACGCCCGCCGCTGCCGCGTGTCGTGCCGACGTTCTGCGGGGCTCATGCGCTGCCACCCGAGTTCAGCGACTACGACGCATTTGTGAATGAGCTGTGCGAGCGGATAGTGCCTCGCATCGCAGACCAAGGCATCGCCTGGTACGGGGATGCCTTTTGCGAAGCCGGCTTCTTCAGCCCCCAGCAATCCGAACGATTTCTGCGCGCCTGCGCGAGCCACGGTTTGCGCTTGCGCATCCACGCAGACGAGATGAGTCGCAGCGGCGGGTCTACCGTTGCGGCGCGCTTGCGCACGAGCACCGCCGATCATCTCAATTTCATCGAAGATGAAGATATCGCAGGCATCGCCGGCGCTGGCATCGTCGCCGTGCTCTGCCCCGGAACCGTCGACTATCTTGGGCTTGAGCGCTATGCTCCAGCTCGCAAGCTGATCGATGCCGCAGTGCCTGTGGCACTGGCGACTGATTACAATCCGGGAACCTGTCCGTGCGTTTCGCTGCAAGAGGTTGCATATTTGGCTCGTCGCCACATGGGACTGAGCGTGCACGAGGTCATCGTGGGGCTCACGCTCAACGCCGCTTACTCGCTTGGCTTGGCTGGTGAAATTGCGAGCTTGACAGCTGGGAAACGGGCGGATCTCGTCGTATTAGACACCCGCGACTATCGGGAGCTAGGCTACACGTTCGGTACTAATCTCGTCGTCGGAGCGACTATTGGAGCACGAACTGCCTGACACTGAGGTTTCGGCTTTCGCGCAAACGGGAAAATTGGTAACGTAATGATCCCGTCATGAAGACGCTGAAACGCAGATATCCAAGCAAGCTCGCATCGGTCTCCAAAGCGCGGCGCGAGGTCTCGTCCTTCGCCAATAGCTGCGGCTTATTCCAAACTGACATCAGCGATATTACCCTCGCCGCCGGCGAGGCGTGTAATAACGCTGCCGAACACGGCCATAAAAATGGCGGCTGTTTCACCGTTGCGTGTTCGTATGACGGCGGGGAGTTCACGGTTTCGGTCGCAGACGAAGGCTGCGGCTTCGACCCCGCCGGTAAGGGAGAATGCATCGACCCCGAGCATCTCGGCATACGCGGCCTCGGTATTTTTATTATGCGCTCGCTGATGGACGATGTTTGCTTCAGCCAAAAGGATGGCGGTACGCGCGTGCAGATGGTGAAGTTCGGCCTTTCAACCAATGGTTCGAACGGCGCACCCGCAGACGGCAACGGTCAGCCGCGCGCTATCCTGGGCCTAGGCGCGATGCACTACCGCCTCAAATCGCTGCTTGAACTTGCGCGCGTCCAAATGGGCAGTCGCCGCCAGCGCTGAGACTCTGGGTGGCTCAAGGTCACTCGGCTCGAGCCTGATCATGTACTTGCGACCCACTTCATAGGCTTCAGTGCGCGTGTCGACGCGCCGCACCTGGATGCGCCCAGTGACGGGGTCGATCATCTCTTGCAGCGTTACGGGCGTCACCTTGCCGCCGCGCAAGGCGACCATGGCACCCGACCCTCCCGAGAGCAGATAGCGTACGGCGCCGTAGCCGAGCGTTCGCGTGTACTCGACGTCGAAGGCCAGCGGTTTGGCGCAGCGCAGCTCGTAGCCGATGTCCTTGACGACAACCGTCGTGTCGATGTCCAGCTCCTTGAGCGCGCTGCTGACCGACTGTTTGATGATGTCACCGAGATCGATGTCGGCAAGCCGTACGTTGCCGTAGGCGTCACGCGCGACGTCTTTGAACGTCCCCAGCTCCTTCGGGTCGAGCTGCTCGGCGAGTCCTTCGGCGATAACCGCCACGCCATGATCGTGATCCGCCGCGCGCCGTTTGATGATGCTGCCGATGATTGTGTCGCGCACGATATGCAGCGGTACGTGGCCTTCTGGAAACTCTTCGGGGATGACCGCCAGCGTCGCGCCCGAAGCCTTGGCGATGCCCAGTGCCAGCGCGCCGGATTTTCTTCCCATGGTGACTGCGAGGTACCAGCGCTGTGTGGTGCGCGCGTCTTCCATCAGGCTCTCGACGATGTTTGAGCCGACCGCGCGGGCTGTTTCGAACCCGAAGGTAGGCATGTTGTCCGGCAGCGGCAAGTCGTTGTCAATGGTCTTCGGGACGGTCGCGACGCTCAACGCCCCACCTGCCGCTTCGGCAATCTTGGCTGCGCCAAAGGTCGTGTCGTCCCCACCGATACACAGCAGATGCGTGATCCCGAGTTCGCGCAATACGCGAACGGCATTGTCGAGGGTGGACTGTTCTTTGGCCGGATTCGTTCGCGATGTGCGTAGGATCGATCCACCGAGCCAATGGATGCGGCTGACGTCTTCGATCCGCAGCTCAGAAGCTTGGACGCCGTTTCCTTTCGCCAACCATTTGAATCCGTCGTAAATGCCGACGACCCGGCAACCCTCGTTGATCGCTTCTATCGTGGCAGAGGCGATAACCCCGTTGATGCCGGGTGCCGGTCCGCCACCAACCAGAATTCCGAGTGTTGGCCGGTCGCTCATGGGGTGGTGGTGCTCCGCTCGTCTTGCGCTTTCAGGCTGGCCATGCGAGGCGTGGCGGTTGGAAAATAACCCCGCGGATGCCGGCGCATGTACAACGTTGCTCTTGCGGCGGCGTACTCGAAATTCTCGAATGACGCCGGGCCGATTCTTTCACGCAACGCGCTGACGATTGGCTCAAGCCGATTCCAAGCATCGATGGCCTGCGGGGCCGCCACGTCGAGCCACGACCGCTCGTCCATCAAGTCAAACTTCATGAACGCGCCCACCTGCTCCCAGAAGTCGGCAACCAGGAGCTCGGGATGCTCCATGCGGCTAGGCGTGCCTACTCGAAATTCATCCAAAAAGGCGGGCTCCTTGATCTTCTGCTGCAACTGGTTGCGCAAATATGCGATCTGTTGTTGCAGCTCCGGCGCTTGCCACAACCGCATGAGCGTCAGCAACGCGTTGAGCTGATTGCTGGCACGCAAGTGCCGCAGCTGAATCAGTGCTGCGACCGCCGTCGCCGCGATGACGATGAAAGTCCCACCAGCAAAGACTGTGCTCCAGAGCTCAGCTGGCATCGGCTCTCGTTGCGGCACCCCAATTCACCTTCCGCCCCTTACAACGCCGCGCTTGCGTTCAGCTCTTGAGGCTTTGCACGGCGTCGTCGACGGTCTCAAAAAGCGCGATGGCAAGCTCGATGCCGGTCGTGCGCAGGATCCGCCCACTCGGACTGTCCTTGGGAGCAACCACCAACAAGCGCCGGCGGTTGGTCTGAAGACGTTTACTAAGGTTGACCAGCGCCTCGAGCGTGTGACTGTCGAGATACGTGACCTTTTCAGTGGAGATGATCAGCGGGCCATCGTGAGAGCGCGCTGTATCGGCGATGAACGTTTTGAATTGATCGATATTGGCAATATCGATCTCGCCTGTCGCGATGACAACGGCGACACCGTTAGTTACCTGTATTTGAAAAATCGCCTGATCGGTCACGGTCGCTCCCCACGACTAACATTCGCAAATTAACGGTGGTTCCTTGCTCGTTGCGCATGACGTCGACTTTCTTCATGAGGGCGTGCATGAGCGGAAGCCCACGACCGCTGCCATCCTTCTGGCGCTTGCGCCATCGCCCACGGTCGATTACCTGCACGAGGAGCTCATCCTTTTCCCGAGTCGCACGAACGTGGAGTGGACCTTCATCGATGCCGTATGCATGCTCAACGACGTTGCTGATCGCCTCACCAGATGCAGTGAGGAAATCAATCGTTTGGTTATCATCCAGGCCGATGCTCGCGGCGAAGCGTCGTAGTGCTTGGCGAATGACCCGCGCGCTGGCCGGCGACGAAGGAACCACCAGGTCGACGTGATCCAACGGCGCCGTCGAAATGGAAATCGTCAGCACCGCGACGTCATCTTGTGGTGCTCCGAGGATGACGCGACGCACGATGGCCGCAGACGGATCCGGCGTTTGTACTTCCATCTCGCCGGCGACTGCCTCCCACAATATGCGCTCTCCCTCGAGGATATTGTGGTCGAATTCGATGAGGCCGTCGGTGTAAAGGACGAGCATCGAGCCCGGCGCGAGCGCAGCGGTTGTTTCTTCATACGCTTGCTCGCCGAACAAGCCCAGCGGCAGTCCTTTGCTCGTCAGCCGCTCGACGCGGCCGTCTGGATGGCCGATCAACGGCGCCGGATGGCCTGCCCCGGCATAGGTAAACTGCAGCGAAACAGGATCGAGCACGCCGACGAGCGCGGTTACCATGCCGCCCTCATACGTCAAGCGCTGGTTTACCCGCTCCAGCACTTGATGGGGCGTCAATCCCTCCAGGGCATAGCCCCGCAAGGCCGGTCGCGTGCTCGCCATAGACACTGCCGCGCGCAGGCCTTTGCCGGCGACGTCCCCGATGGAAAACGCCAGCCGGCCGTCGGGAAGCTGGAACGCGTCGTACCAGTCCCCGCCAACCTCTGATTCGGTCGCACCCGGCAAATAGGTGGCATGTAAGCGGATGCCTGGTATGCGCGGCAATGAGGTGGGCAAGGAGGCGCGCGTAAAGGTGTCGGCAACTCGTTGTTCCTTCGCGTAATTGCGCGCATTATCGTAGGCCAGGGCAGCTCGGGCGGCGAGGATCTCCGCAAAGCGCACGTCGTCGCGCGTGAAGGTACGTCCTGACTCTGCATGCACCAGGGTCATGACTCCCAAAATTTGACCTCGCGCCCGCAACGGCACGATCATTGCCGAGCTGAAACGAAGCTCGCGCAGCAGCTTGAGGTGACGCTCATCGTGAGCGGTCTCTCGCAGCAGCCGTTCGTCGACGTTCTCATACAACTCCGACTGACCGGTGTTCAGAACCTTATACACGCCGCGCGAATCGTCTCTGGCTTGCGGATAGCCGCGTACCGCTCGAACGAGCTCGAGTTTGGTGGGATTGGCGTGCAGCATGACGACCGTTTGCAACTCTCCATTGTCTTGCAGCGTTTCGAGCACGCACCAGTCGGCGATTCTGGGCACCATCAAGTTCGCCACGCGTTCCAGCGTCGTCGAGGGATCGAGCGACAGGGAAAGCAGGCGACCGGCCTCAACCAGGAAGCTCAGCTGTTCGCGGGCTCGGGAACGTTCAGTCAGATCGAGATTGAGGCCAGTCCATCCGAGAATGTGACCCTGCTCGTCTGTGACGCAGCGGCCTCGACAGAGAATCGTATAAATCTTTCCGTCGGAGCCTTTGATCCGATACTCGTCTTCCCAAACGTCTTGCCAGCTGTGTCTATCCTTCCATGCGGCGATAATTCTGTCTGCATCTTCTGGCACGACATTGGCCAGCCAGCCACCCTCGCGAACGTCCGCCAGGCTCTTTCCGAGCAACTGCAAAAACGACGGGCTCATATAAATGACGCGACCGTCGGCGTTGCAGTGCCACACGCCGAACGGGATCGACTCGCCCACCGACTGAAAAAGCGCATCCGCTTCTGAAAGCTCCGCTCGGACGCGCTGCAGCTCGAGCGTCTGACGGCGGAGTTGACCTTCATTGATGGCGCTCGCCTGCCGGCGAATTGCTTCGACTAAGGCGACGGCAATGAGAAAAACGATGAGACGTGCGATTGCGTTTGGGAACGCAAATTGCCGCTGGTCCGCAGGACCTGCATAGTATTCAGCGGCGCTGAACGCAACCGACAACGCCACGGCCCCAAAAACGCCCCAACCCAAGCCGCCCAATGCCTCGATGACGATAACGTAGACGATGCCGATAGCTGATAGTCGGATCAGGGGATAGCGCGCGTTGACATACGCCGTCACGATGCCAAGAAGAATCGCGATGCAAATGAGCGTCAAGCGCACTGACGGGGACACGTCGCCGCGCAATGCGCGCTGCAGCCAGTTCATAGAGTATGACATGTAAATGCGACCTTGCTGGTCTTACCCTCTTACCAGTGGGTCTAGCCCTGTCCTTTCAAAAAGAAAGGGCGGCCCTGCGGCCACCCCTGGGTGCTTGGACCCTATGCTTAGCCGGATCCGGTGGGTTGTGGAGCCGGCGGCTTCAGCGGCTCGCCGACTTTGCGGAAGACGGTCTTGCCGTCCTCGGCGTCGAGCTGGATGTGGTCGCCCACTTTGAACGTGTTGCGCAGCAGCTCCTCGGACAGCGGATCTTCAACCAGACGCTGAATGGCTCGCCGCAGGGGCCGGGCGCCAAACTGCGGATCCCAACCCTCTTTTGCGATCAGCTCCTTGGCCGCTTCAGTTGCCTCAAGCGTCATGCGCTGATTCTCCAGCTCCTTGACAACCTTCGCGAGTTCGAGAGCCACGATGAGCTTGATTTGATCGAGGTCGAGCGCGTGGAAGACAACCACTTCATCCAGGCGGTTGAGGAACTCGGGCCGGAAGAGGTGTTTGATCTCTTCCAGCACGCGATTTTTCATCCGCTCGTATCGTACGGCCACCGAGCCCTCTTCTTTGACTGGACGGAAGCCGATGTCCGTGGTCTTCATCATGCCGGTCGTGCCGACGTTGCTCGTCATGATGATGACCGAGTGTTTGAAGTCCACCACGCGCCCTTGCGAGTCGGTCAGCCTGCCGTCTTCGAGCACCTGCAGCAGCAGATTGAAGACGTCGGGATGCGCCTTTTCGATTTCGTCCAGCAACACAACCGCGTAGGGACGTCGCCGAACGGCTTCTGTCAGCTGGCCGCCCTCTTCGTAGCCGACGTAGCCGGGCGGGGCCCCGACCAGTCGCGAGACGGCGTATTTCTCCATGTACTCGGACATGTCGATACGAACCATCGCATCGGTGTCGTCGAACAGAAACTCGGCCAGCGTGCGCGCGAGTTCGGTCTTGCCGACGCCGGTGGGGCCCAGGAAGATGAACGATCCGATCGGGCGCATCGGGCTCTTCAAACCCGCCCGCGCACGCCGAATGGCACGCGTGATGACCTTGATGGCCTCATTCTGGCCGACGATCCGCTTGTGCAGCGCATCTTCCATGTTGAGCAGCTTCATCGTCTCTTCTTCTTTGAGCTTGCTCACCGGGATCCGTGTCCAGGTCGACACGATGTGCGCAATCTCTTCGGGACCGACGGTGTTGGTCGTCGTGCCTTTCACGTTGCGCTTCTCGCGCCACTCTTCTTCCATCTGCTGCTTTTTGGCGCGCAGCTTCTCTTCTTTATCGCGGATCTGCGCAGCTTTTTCGAATTCTTGCGCTTTGATGACCGCTTCCTTTTCCGTGCGCACCTTGCGAATCTCGTTTTCGACTTCGCGGATCTCGGGCGGCAACGAGGTAGATTGCAGCCGAACTCGCGAGGCGGCTTCGTCCATCAGGTCGACCGCCTTATCGGGTAGAAAACGATCGGTAATGTAGCGATCGGAGAGGCGCGCGGCGGCTTCCAGCGCGTCATCGCTGATCTTCACGCGGTGATGCGCTTCGTAGCGGTCGCGCAAGCCCTTGAGGATCTCGATTGTCTCGTCAACCGTCGGCTCACCGACCATGATCGACTGGAAGCGCCGTTCGAGCGCCGAGTCCTTTTCGATGTGCTTGCGGAACTCGTTGAGGGTGGTCGCGCCGATGCATTGCAGCTCGCCACGAGCCAGCGCCGGCTTGATGATGTTGCTCGCGTCGATGGCGCCTTCGGCAGCACCGGCGCCGACCAGCGTGTGCAGCTCGTCGATGAAAAGAATGATCTCGCCCGCCGCGGCGCGGATTTCGTCCATGACGCGCTTCATGCGCTCTTCGAACTCACCGCGGTACTTCGTGCCGGCCACCAGGCCTGCCAGGTCGAGCGTGATGACGCGCTTGTCGCCCAACGGTTCCGGAACATCGCCTGAAATGACACGCTGCGCCAGCCCCTCGGCGATTGCCGTCTTGCCAACGCCGGGTTCGCCGATAAGGGCGGGATTGTTCTTAGTGCGCCGCGAGAGGATCTGAATGACGCGCTCGATTTCCGTGGCCCGACCCACGACCGGGTCCAGCTTTCCTTCGCGCGCAAGCTGCGTCAGGTCGCGGCCGTACGCGTCCAGGGTGGGCGTCTTGCTCTTGCCCTTTGCCGTCGTCTGCGTCTGGGTCTCGGCGCCGAGCAGCGAGGTCGTTTGCACGCGCACCTTAGCCGGATCAACGCCCAGATTCGTGAGCACGCGAGCAGCAACGCCTTCGCCCTCGCGAATGAGGCCGAGCAACAGATGTTCGGTGCCGATGTAGTTATGGTTGAGTTGGCGCGCCTCTTCGAACGCAAGCTCGATCACGCGCTTGGCGCGGGGGGTAAACACCATTTCCTGCTGGACGGTTTGACCGCCGCGACCGACGATCGCTTCGACTTCGGCCCGAACCTTCGCCAGGTTGACTCCTAAAGTTTCCAACACTTTGGCGGCAAGGCTCTCGCCTTCACTGATGATGCCGAGCAGAATGTGTTCTGTCCCGATGTAGTTGTTACCGAGCCGTTGCGCCTCTTCTTGTGCGAGCACGATAGAGCGGCGCGCACGTTCGGTAAACGGTTCCCACATGGACATTGAAGTTTTCGACTCCTTGGTGCGTTACGGGACGTCGCACCGGATGCGCCGCCTCGGCGGCTGGTTCTTTTCTCCCGCTGGAAACCTTCGACGGCTACTCTTCTAGTGCTTCCTCTTTTTGAGCGTAGTTCATATCCGATGCGAGCGGTTCATCTATATAACGGTCTGCGAGCGCGCTTGGTTCATCCTTACATTATCGGCAGGACGAGGGCCCGCAAATCAAAAGCCTCAAGGATCACGGTCCGTGCTGTACTGGTGCCCGATATTCTCAGGTAGTCGCATCGGCTTTCGGTCGATTGGTGATTCCAATCGCTACGCCCGGATTGCACAATCCGGATGCGGGTTCGTCGCTCGACCCGCTCGCCGATCAGTACGCCTTGGAGCGTGGCCACTTGAGGCCTAGCCCGATAATACTGCCGCTGCTTCGTGCATGTCAAGCACCGTGACGGAGTCGCGCTCCAGTTTCACGAAGCAGATAAGCGTCGCCATGTCGTTCACAAACTCTTCGAGCCCGCGCGCGGCACATCGCGTCGCAATCGCCCTCGGCTCGAATATCGGGGATCGCCAAGGCAATATCGCCGCGGCCATCCACAAGCTGCGATCCTATGTCAACGTCGATCGCCTATCATCCGTCTACGAAACCAAACCGGTCGGCTTCACCGACCAGCCCGACTTTCTCAACCTGGCGTGCACGGCCACGACCGATCTCCCACCACGCGCTCTGCGCGACGCGCTCGCAAAGATCGAGCGCCAGATCGGCCGTCGCTTGTCCGTGCCGCTTGGGCCGCGCGCTATCGATTTGGACCTTTTGCTCTACGACGACCTCGTGATGCGCGATGAGGACTGCACGCTTCCCCACCCCGGCCTGCCGTCGAGAGCGTTCGTGCTTGTGCCGCTGGCAGAGATTGCCCCGGATCTCGTCGATCCGCTGTCCGGAAAGAAGGTGAGGGACCTGGCCGCTGCTGCCGACCGCTCGGGCGTCGTTTTGCGGGAAGGAGGGCTGCTCACGCGCATCCGCCGCGACGTGCAAGAGTCCAGACCGCAGGTCGCGCTCTCCCTCAATCGCGCCGGCATCACCGGTGTCAAGACTATTGTGGCGCTGGACCCCTCGTTTGGCGCGCAGCGAACGACGCTTGCAACCTTTGACGTCTATGCGGATCTGGATGCCGACCATAGCGGCGTTCACATGTCGCGCTTCTCCCAAGATCTCGAAGATACGCTGGCGGACCTTGCCGGCCAAAGCCCGGGTGGCGTCGACGAACTGGCGCTGGCGCTTGCCCACCGCGTCGTTGAAAGCCAGCAGGCGGAGCGCGTCGAGGTCCACGTCCGGGCGCCGCTTGCCCTCGAGCGGGTCACCCCTGCCAGCGCCATTGGCACTCGAGAGTTCTACATGATGCTGGCGCGCGCCGTGGCCACCCAAAACTTTTCGCGCCGGTTGCTCGGCGTGGAAGCCGAGGGTATGACCGCCTGCCCGTGCGCTCAAACGATGGTCGCGGACTATTCGCGAGAGAGGCTGATAGCCGAAGGCTTCAATGAAGATCAAATTTCGCGCGTGCTGGCGGCCGTGCCGATTGCAACCCACAACCAACGCGGGCGCGGGACGTTCATGGTGGGGGCGACTGCGCCAATCGACGTGCGCACCCTGGTCGAGATCGTGGAGCAATCGATGTCGTCGGAGACGTATGATTTGCTGAAGCGGCCGGACGAGCTGTTTATCGTCAACAAGGCCCACCAAACGCCACGATTCGTCGAAGACGTCGTGCGCGAAATGCTGCGCTATGCTCACGACGTGTTCGCCGAGCTTCCCGACGACTCGTTCGTCCAAGCCCGCCAAGTCAACTTCGAAAGCATTCACAAGCACGACGCGGTGTCGGAGTCATGTTCGACCTTGGGTGAGCTGCGGCGCGAACTGCGCGGCGAGCCCGGAGTGACGCACACCAGCCTCGAGCAATGGCTGTACCCTTCTCGCGTTGCAAAGTAGCGGCCAAAGCACATGATGGATTTTGAGAGCGCATCCGCTTCCTATCTACCGATCCAACGGCGGAAACGTTTGCGGCAACGACTTCTCATCGCCCTAGTGCTCGGACTTACGATCGGCACGATGCTGTACGCGCGACATCATCTCGCAGCCGAGCCGCTCGGCCAGCGCGTCTTCAACGAAGTGGCCACCACCGTTTCAGTGCGCTACTACGACCGTTCGTTCCATGGGCTGAATTGGCGGGCGATCGTGGACCACTACCGACCGCGGGTCGTGGCCGCAGCAACGGAGCGAGAACGGTATCGGCTGCTGACCGAGATGCTCGCGCAACTGGGCGACAGCCACACCGCGGTGTTCTCGCCTTCCGACGTCAGTAGCGTTCAAGATCAAGTGGCACAGGCGCTAGGCGCAGCGTTCGTTACGCTCGGTCGAGACCGCGTGGTGCTGCGCGTGGCACCGCGCTCACCGGCGGCGACAGCGGGCCTGCGCCCGGGCTTCATTGTGGCCGAGCGAGGCGGCTCTGACGGGATGACGCGCGCGTTCAGGGTGCGGGACCCGGTCAGCGGACGAAGCTGGGAAGCTCGTCTGCGTGCTGCACCGAGTGAGCGATTTGACCTGGTCGAGCGGCCGCAGATTGAATGGGGAGCGGTCAGTGCGCGCATCGGTTATCTGCGTATGGCATCGTTCCCAAACGACATCGCGGAAGAACTAGGGTGGGCCGTCTCTGAGCTACACAACCATCGTGCGATGGTTGTCGATCTGCGCGGCAATCCGGGTGGACTGATCGATGCGGTGGACGCTGCGGCGGGGATTTTCTTGCCGACCGGGACGCTCGTCGTCAGCGGCGCGGGGCGATACCACCTGTTTGGAAGCCGGCGCTTCGTCGCAAGCGATGATGCCGGTGTTCGCTTCACTGGACCGCTCGCCGTGCTCGTCGACGAAAACAGTGAAAGCGGCGCCGAGGCACTTGCGTCCGCGCTCCAATCGTATCATCGGGCGTTGATTGTGGGCGAGCCCACGGCCAAGCACGTTCTCGGCGTTGAGGTTGAGGAGTCCCTGTCGGATGGCGGTCTGCTGCGCGTCGCGACGCTCGACATGCGCGACGCGAACGGCGATCTGCTGGAAGGGAAAGGCGTCAAGCCAGATATCCTCGTCAAACGCACGCCGGCGGATATTGCGCGTGGCCGCGACCCACAACTGCGCGCGGCAATCGCCGCGCTGCAAAAAATGTAGCGCTCGAATCGCTTCGCGTTTGTCTCGCGCGGCTCGCAACAACGGCTCTTGCCGCAACGGAACACTGAACGGACCTAAAGGTCCGTTGCTTCATAGAAGCCTTGCAGCAACGAACCCTTTTCGCAACTGTGCTTTACAGCAACGGAACACTGAACGGACCTAAAGGTCCGTTGCTTCATAGAAGCCTTGCAGCAACGGACCTTGCAGTAACGGACCTTTAGGTCCGTTTCGGTTACTGACGAGAAGCTGGCGCTTTTGGCTGCCACGCCTCTTTGACTGCATCGACAAGGGTCGCACGCTCGACAATTTTCGCCTGCGGCGCGGGTGTCTGGGCACGGGCACGATCTTTAGGATTCACGTCGACGAGCAACACTGGGATGTTGCGCGTGTTGAAGCCTTCGCCGAGATAACGCGCTGCTTCAAAGGCATGCGAGGGAATCTTGCTTGCGGCGATGACGATAACGTCCGGCCGCTGCGCAGTCACGGCGTCGAAGAACGTCGGCCAGCGGGGCTCCGCCTCAACCACAGTCATCCCGGTGCTTTCGAGAGCGCGGCGTCGCTCGTTGCGAGCTGGATCTGTATCGAACTGAAGCAACAACACTTTTGCCATGCGATTGGATTTCGCGTGGCACGGAGTGCCGCCTCTACAGGCGTTCGGCTGGGCTGCGAGAAACGACGGCATTCATGAATCATAAGTCAAAGATGGATCTGCTTCGTCAAAAGCAGGAGCAAAGCGCAGCACCGGCCGGCCAAGAGGCCCTACGCAAGCAGCACGAACGAGGCAAACTGACAGCGCGTGAGCGCGTGACCAAATTGCTCGATCCCGGTTCGTTTGTCGAGTTCGACGCATTTGCCGTCCATCGGACGGACGCGTTTGGACTTGGCGACAAAAAGTTCGTCGGCGACGGGGTGGTGACGGGTTACGGTGACATCGATGGACGCCGCGTGTTCCTTTTTTCTCAAGACTTCACGGTGCTCGGCGGCTCGCTTGGCGAAGTCTTCGCTGAGAAGATTTGCAAGATCATGGACAGCGCGCTCAAAACCGGCTGCCCCATCATCGGCATCAACGATTCGGGCGGCGCGCGCATACAGGAAGGCGTGGCAAGCCTTGGCGGCTACGCCGATATTTTCTTGCGCAACGTGCAGGCGTCCGGCGTCGTGCCGCAGATCTCGCTCATCGCCGGTCCGTGCGCGGGCGGCGCAGTGTATAGCCCGGCGATCACCGATTTCATCATCATGGTCGATAAAATCTCGCAGATGTTCATCACCGGTCCAGAGATCATTAAGACCGTTACCGGCGAAGAAGTTACCTCTGAGGAGCTGGGGGGCGCGACCACGCACAATACCAAGAGCGGCGTCGCGCATTTTTTAGCGGCCGATGAAGACGATGCGTTCGAGCAAACCAGGCATCTGCTCTCCTTTTTGCCGCAGAACAACGTCGATGATCCGCCGCTCGTCGCTTCGGACGACGATCCCAAGCGCACTGACGAGTCGCTGATCGACCTTATTCCGCCGTCCCCGAACACGCCGTACGACATGCATGACGTGATCCGGCGCGTGGTCGATGCGGGCGAGTTCTTCGAGGTCCAGGCGATGTATGGCGGCTCTCTGCTGGTTGGTTTTGCGCGTCTTGATGGACGCTCTGTCGGCATCGTCGCCAATCAACCGAAGGTTCTTGCCGGTGTTTTGGATATCGCATCGTCGATCAAAGGTGCGCGCTTCGTGCGCTTTTGCGACGCTTTCAACATCCCATTGATGGTGTTCGTCGACGTGCCCGGGTTCTTGCCCGGCCTCAATCAAGAGTACGGCGGCATCATCAAGCACGGCGCCAAGCTCCTGAATGCCTTCGCCGAAGCGACCGTGCCAAAGCTGACCGTGGTTACGCGCAAGGCGTACGGCGGCGCCTACGACGTCATGTGCAGCAAGCACATCGGCGCAGACTTCAACGTCGCCTGGCCGACCGCAGAGCTAGCGGTCATGGGCCCGCAAGGGGCCGTCAAGATCATCTTCCGCGAGGAGATCGCCAAGGCCGCCGACGCTGCCAAACGCACCGATGAACTGGTCAACGAGTACGTTGAGCGCTTTGCTCATCCATACGTCGCCGCCGAACGCGGCTATCTCGACGCAGTCATCGATCCTGCACAGACTCGTCCTCTGCTCATCAATGCGCTGTCGATGCTGTCGAGCAAGCGCGTGCCGCGCCCCGCGCGCAAGCATGGCAACATTCCGTTGTGATACGCCTTTTGATAGAACCGCAGCCTTCGCCTGAGGTGGCTGCGGCTATAGAAGCGGCGGTGAAGGTGCTCATGGCAGGCCAGGCGACAAGCGCCAGAAGGCTGCGCTTTGGGCATGTGGGACCCGCCAAGGTCGGTTCGGGCGACACCTTCAGTTGTAACGACCGTCTTGCCGCGCGCGGCTACCGCTGGTCTGAGGTTGCCCGGATCGAAGCGCTCGACGCATCACTGCAATGAGCTCGCGCAGCGCGCCTTTCAAAAGAATGCTGGTCGCCAATCGGGGTGAAATCGCGTTACGCGTTATCCGGGCTTGCCGCGAGCTTGGGATCGCGACCGTTGCCATTTACTCCGATGCAGACCGCAACGCGCTGCATGTCAGCGCAGCCGATGAAGCGGTACACGTCGGGCCGACGCCGCCATCCCAGTCCTATCTCAACATCCAACGGATCCTTGACGTCGCCGAACAGACCGGCAGCGACGCGATCCATCCCGGCTATGGATTTTTGGCAGAAAACGCCGGTTTTGCACGCGCTTGCCAGGCGGCGGGCGTTGTCTTCGTGGGACCGTCCGCACAGGCGATGGAAAAGATGAGCGGTAAGCTTGCGGCACGCGCCCACGCACAAAAGGCGGGCCTGCCCGTCGTCCCTGGCACGCTCGAGCCGGTCAGCACGCCCGCACAGGTTCGCGTGCTCGCCGAGCAGTTTGGCTATCCCATCGCAATCAAAGCCTCGGCCGGTGGCGGAGGCAAGGGACTCAAGATTGCCGCAACCGCGGCGGACGTCGATCAGGCGATGTCGCTGGCGGCAAAAGAAGCAGCGGCATACTTCGCTGATGCGACGCTCTACGTCGAGCGTTACCTTCAAAGTCCCAAGCATGTCGAAATTCAAGTTCTCGGCGACAAAGCGGGCAACGTCGTCCACCTCGGCGAGCGTGACTGCTCCTTGCAGCGCCGCCACCAAAAGCTGGTTGAAGAAACGCCTGCGACCATCAGCCACGACCTGCGCCTCACGATGCAGGAAGCCGCCCTCCGCTTAGCGCGCGCTATCGATTACGACAGCGCCGGCACGATCGAGTGCTTGGTCGAAGGGAGTGAGTTCTTTTTTCTGGAGATGAACACGCGCATTCAGGTCGAGCACACGATCACCGAAGCAACCTATGGATTCGATCTCGTCAAAGCGCAGATTCGAGTTGCCACCGGTGAGCCGCTCTGGTTTGGGCAGCGCGACCTCGTTGCGCGCGGTCATGCCATCGAATGTCGCATCAACGCCGAGTCGCCCGCGGCCGCGTTCACGCCGTCGCCTGGGCGCATCACGCAGTACGTTGAGCCGGGAGGACCGGGCATTCGCATTGACGGCGCCGCCTTTGCGGGGTGGCAGATCGGCAGCGAGTACGATTCGCTCGTCGCAAAAGTCGTTGCATGGGGAGCAAACCGCGACGAGGCACGGCGCCGTATGCTGGGTGCGCTGGCTGAATACCAGGTCGCCGGCCCCACCACGACCATTCCATTTTTCCGACTGTTGCTGGCTGACCGCGCCGTCGTCAGCGGGGACTACTCGACGTCGACCGTCGATGAATTCGCGCAGCGCAACCATAGCGCAATTGCAGCCGCTTATGAAGCCGCTCCGGCGCAATCGGTATCGCCGCAACCTGCCGATGCGGAAGCCGCCAGCGTGACGGTTGAAGTCAACGACAAGCAATATCGGGTGCGCATCTTTGGATTGCCCGGCGCTGCGCGCGGCGTGACCCGCCGTGCGCCCGCGTATGGGTCTTCAAAAGGCGTGGCCCACGCGGGGCCGACGATCGCAGCTCCCATGCATGGAATCGTGGCTGAGGTCCGCGTGAAGCCGGGAGACAGCGTGTCTGACGGCCAGGTCATCGCGGTCATCGAAGCAATGAAGATGATGAACGAGGTCGTTGCACCCAGGCACGGCACGGTGGTTTCGATTAGTGTGAAAGCCGGCGATACGGTGGAGACGGGCGCGCCCTTGATCGTGTTGCAGGACGCCGCTGCGCAGTGAGCTTCGCGAATGAATTCGCGTTGCTTCATTGAAAGCATCGACCATGCGCCGGCGCACAACAGACAGCGGCATCGAGATTCAGCCGCTCTATCAGGCCCGGGACGTGGCTGACCTCGATTTGGCACATGAGGCCAAACCGGGAGAATTTCCATTCGTGCGCGGGATCCAGGAGTCGATGTATCGCGGCCGGCTGTGGACCATGCGTCAGTACGCTGGCTATGCGAGTGCTCGCGAGTCAAACGAGCGCTATCGTTATCTCCTGTCGCAAGGCCAGATGGGGCTGTCCGTTGCGTTCGACTTGCCGACCCAGATGGGCTATGATTCCGATGCGCCGTTGGCAGCGGGCGAAGTGGGAAGAACGGGCGTTGCCATCGATACGGTCGAGGACATGGCCACGCTGTTCGAAGGCATTCCGCTCGAAAGCGTGAGCGTCTCGATGACAATCAACGCGCCCGCCGCCATCCTGCTGGCGATGTATCTGGCCCTGGCACGCCGGCGCGGCATTCCGTTTGCAAAGCTCACCGGCACATCCCAAAATGACATCCTCAAAGAGTACGCCGCGCGCGGTACGTACATTTATCCGCCGACGCCATCGATGCGCCTCGTCACTGACCTGATGCAGTACTGCGCCAAGCACGTTCCGGGTTGGAACACGATCAGCGTCAGCGGCTATCACATTCGCGAAGCCGGCGCCACCGCAGTCCAAGAGCTTGCCTTCACGCTCGGCAACGGCCGCGCATACCTGCGCGCTGCAGTCGAGGCGACGCTGGATGTGGATTCGGTGGGACCGCGCATGTCATTTTTCTGGAACGCCCATAATAACTTCTTCGAAGAGATCGCAAAGTTTCGAGCCGCGCGCCTGTTATGGGCGCACATCATGCGCGACGAGTTTCGCGCCACGTCGCCCAAATCGTGGCTGATGCGATTTCACACGCAAACAGGCGGATCGACGTTGACGGCGCAGGAGCCAAACAACAACGTGGTGCGTGTGACCCTGCAAGCGCTCGCCGCAGTGCTCGGCGGCACGCAGTCGCTGCATACCAACGCGCGAGATGAGGCGCTGGCCCTTCCTAGCCAAGAGGCGGCCAAACTCGCGTTACGGACCCAGCAAGTCATCGCCCATGAAAGCGGCGTTGCGGACACCGCCGACCCGCTGGGTGGATCGTATTTTGTCGAGCGGCTGACTGCCGATCTCGCAGCTGCAGCCTCAGCCTTAATGGCCGAGGTCGAACAGCGCGGGGGGCCAATCGCCGTCATCGAGAGCGGCTGGGTGCAGCAGCAGATTGCGGAGAGCGCGTATAAGGCGCAGCGCGCCATCGAATCCGGCGAGTCCATCGTGGTGGGTGTCAACAAGTTCGTGGATCCGGCCGAGAGCGCCCAGCAGCCGCAACTGCAACGCATCGATCAGGCGCTCGAGCGCGACCAGTGCCAGCGCCTCGCTGACGTCCGGGCGCGGCGCGACAGCACTGCCGTCAAACGCCGCTTGGATGCGATACAGCGCGCAGCGCGGTCGAATACTCCGCTCATGCCGGAGTTCATCGAAGCGCTCGACGCCGGCGCGACGCTTGGCGAAGTTTGCGACACCCTGCGCGACGTCTTCTCCGTCTATCATCCGGCCACGGCGGTCTGATGCAACCGGGCGAGCTCGACCACATCGCCGTCGTCGTCGCCGATTTGAGCGAGAGCGAGCAGGTATACACGAAGCTGGGATTTGCAGTGTTGTACCGAGAGCGCATCGAGGAACAAGACGTGGAGATCGTCGGCATGCGCGCGGGTGATGGCGCGATCGAGCTGCTGAAACCGCTGCGCTCGGACGGCGCGCTGCAGCGCTTTCTCGGCGATCAGCGCTCAAAGCTGCACCATCTCGCGTATCGCGTCGACGACCTGGAAGCTGAACTCGAGCGGCTCAAGTCAGCCGGCGTGCGTCTCATTGACGAGCAGCCGCGACGCGGCGCGCATGGCAACCGGATCGCATTCATTCACCCGTCGTATTCAGGTGGCACGCTGATCGAGCTGTGCCAGCCGGCCAAGCACGTCTAGCGGGGTGTGAGCCCCGTCGCGCCGCAGGCCGCGTCTCGCAAGGCTGCTTTCAATCGTTATATGCAATAGACGTTACCGACCAAGCGGGCATCGGCGCCGTCTCGCCGACTGACCTATAGCCCGCTCCGGCGGCTGCGCCGATACTCTAAGAGCATGGCCACTATCGCTGACGCGATCTTTGCCTTCGATCGGCACGGCGTTGTGCACTCCTTCAACGCGGCGGCGGAGCGCATGTTCGGCTATGTCGCGGACGACATTATCGGGTTCAACCTGGCCAAGGTCATCGCCGAACCCGCCCGGCCCGGCGCCTTCAATGCCAGCGCCCGGCACAAAGATGGATCGCTGTTCCCGGTCCGTTTCACGGTTCACGAAATCCCGACTTCAGACGGCAGCCTGCTCGTCGGCGTGGCGCGCGAGAGTGCGCTGCGGGCGCGCGGCTACGAGGACTTGCTCAACGAGCATTCGCTGCTGCTGGCGACCCTTGAGGCCACCGCCGATGGCATCTTGGTGGTCGATCTCACCGGAAAAATCGTGCGCTTCAACGAGCGCTTTAAACGCTTGTGGCACATTCCCGACGACGTTTTGGCGTCGCGTGACGACGATCGGGCGCTCGCCCACGTCGTCAGCCAGCTGAAAGATCCCGACGCTTTTCTCGCAAAGGTAAAGGAACTGTACTCAAGTCCGGATGTCGAAAGTTTTGACGTTATCGAGTTCGCCGACGGCCGGGTCTTCGAGCGCGTATCCGTTCCGCAACGCGTCGATGACCGCGCTGTTGGGCGGGTATGGTCGTTCCGCGACGTGACCGAGCTTGCGGTCGAAGAGCGCAGAGCGCGCCGGCGGCTCTATCGCCTTGACGCACTCTGGCGCCTCGTGACCAAGTCGGAGGTGAGCCGCGAAGACCTCGCGCGGCAAGTCTTAGAGGAAGGTTCGCGAGCACTCGGATTTCCAATCGGGCTGATTGCCCATCGCGACGGCACGACGCTCATTCTCGATTACGCGAGCTTTGCGGCGCCCGCCGGCCCGAAGCCCTACGCGGGTCACGAGCGCCTTGCCGGGCTCATCTTCGACGCCAACGCAACCGTGATGTCAACCGATCTGGAGACCGACGTCGCGCTTGCCGCGGCGGCGCAGTACCGGCCTGCCGGCGTTCGCGCGATGATCGGCACTCCGGTCCATGTCGGCGACAAACAATACGCACTGATCTTTGCGTCGCACCTGCGGCTGGACGGCCCGTTCGATGACGAGGATCGCGCCTACGTCGAGCTGCTCGGCGACTACATCGGGCGGATCTTGTTCATGGCCGAACAAGACCGGCAGATTTCATATCTCGCCTACCACGATCCGCTGACGGGCATCGCCAACCGCATGCAGTTTCAGCTGCGCTTAGGCGAGACTATTGCCGCCGCGCGCCGCCGCAACCGGTGTTTCGGCCTCGTCTACGTCGACCTCGACCGTTTTAAAGAAGTCAACGACACGCTGGGGCACGCCGGCGGCGACCGCATTCTCATCGAGGCAGCGCGCCGTCTTGGCAGCGCAGTGCGTCACGAGGATCTCGTTGCCCGTCTGGGCGGCGACGAATTTGCAGTGTTGGTGACCGAGATCGACGGACCAAGCGAGGCGCAGGAGCTGGCCCGACGGATCTGCGGCGTCCTCGCCACACCCTTTCGCACCGGGCACCACGACTTCTACTTGTCCGCCAGCATCGGCATCGCCCTGTTCCCGACCGACGGTGACAGCGCCGAGACGCTATTCGCCAACGCAGACGCGGCCATGTACCGCGCCAAGGAAGAAGGCCGCGACAGGTACCGCTTTTACAGCAACGAGATTGCCGCCAGCCTGCAGGCTCGCCAGCAGATTCGCGAAGGTCTACGGCGCGCGCTCGCGCAGTCGGAATTGACGCTCTTCTATCAGCCGGTGCTCAACATACGCTCGAGTGAAGTGATCGGCTCGGAGGCACTCATGCGATGGCAGCATCCGGAGCGGGGCCTCTTGCTGCCTGGCGAGTTCATCCCGCTGGTTGAGGAAACGAACCTCATGGTTCAAATGGGGACCTGGGGAATTCGTCACGCGTTCAAGCAATCGCGCCAATGGAACGATCGCGGAAGGCTGCTGCGTCTGGCGGTGAACCTTTCAGCGCGCCAATTCCAAGATCCAGAGTTCGTGGCAACGTTGCGTGGAGCGCTTGCCGAGAGCGGCGCTGACGCT
Source organism: Vulcanimicrobiota bacterium (assembly GCA_030948685.1). GTDB lineage: Bacteria > Vulcanimicrobiota > Vulcanimicrobiia > Eremiobacterales > Eremiobacteraceae > JAFANK01. The sequence continues at coordinate 43,343 of JALYZV010000149.1, forward strand.
CGCAGCATTGAGCTTGAGATCACCGAAAGCGTGGCGTTGCGCGATCCAAGCGCAGCGCAGACCACCATTCGAGAGTGCCGCGACCTCGGCTTCCGGGTCGTGCTCGACGACTTCGGCACCTACTACTCCTCGCTGTCGTATCTCAAAAAGCTCGGCGCCGACACGATTAAGATCGACCGCTCGTTTGTCAACGGGCTGCCTTCTGATGAAGGCGACGCGGCGATCGTGCGTGCCATCATCGCGCTCGGGCGCAGCCTGGGTCGCGAAATTATTGCCGAAGGCGTCGAGACGCCCGAACAAGCCAACTGGCTCATCCGCGAAGGCTGCAGCACGGCGCAGGGATTCCTGTATGCTCGGCCCATGCCGGAAGAAGATTTCGAGCACTGGCTGGGGTCGCATCCAATTCAGGCGGCGGTCTAGAGCTCCGTAGCGGCACACTGGCGCGCTGCCACGGTTGTGCCATTGTGTAACTTCCAGCAGTCTTCATTAGTAGGGAAGGGCGAATGACGTGCCCGGCGCGCGCGTGCGGCCGGCGAAAGGAGCCCCATGCATCCTCATGTGAAACGGCTGTTGCCGATTGCGTTTGCCGCGCTGGCATTGGCCTTGGCAACCCGCACGCCGGCACTTTCCGATGCCACTTCGTCCCAGCAAGGCTGCGGCAGCGTCGATCTTGCTTCAGCCAGCAGTTCCGTCGCCGCAAAGGCGTTCGACTGTTTCAGCACTGCCTTTGCGAAATGCAGTCCCGCCACGCTTGTTGCCACGGGCCAGGCTGCCGGGGCTGCGACGACCTGGACGTTCGCCACCGTTGACGGAGGCGACGACCACGGCTGCAGCATCTCGGAGACACTTGAGCGTGGGGCGGGCGCGTCCAAGACGACGGACGCGTACCTGTGTCGTGCGCTGAGCCGCGACAAGGATGCCTTGTTCGTGCGCGGTTGCGGCACCCAAAAGGACGTCGCATTGCGCGTCGCCGGAAGACTCGGCGTCACCTCAGGGCGGTAGCAGGCTTTCGCGCCCCGTGGCGCCGATGTGTGGCGCACTATGCCGTTGCACATCGGCACCTGCGGCTTCTCATACCGAGACTGGGTCGGACCTTTCTATCCGCCAGGCATCAAGTCGCTCGACATGCTGCCCTTCTACGCCGAGCAGTTTGGCTGCGTCGAGATCGACAGCACGTACTACGCGATTCCGAAACCGCGCCTTTTCGAAAGCATGGACCAGCGCACGCCGCCGAGCTTCCGCTTCGCCGTCAAGGCGCCGGGCAGCATTACCCATCTTCCCGCCGACACATCGCCCGATCCGCAAGAGGCGGCATCATTTCGCTCGAGCTTGGAACCCATCAGTGCAGCAGGTAAACTCGGCGCGGTTTTGGCGCAGTTTCCACACAGTTTTCGGCCGGGTCGCGAGGGGTATCGACGACTGGAATGGTTGCGTGACCAGTGGCCGGATCTCAACCTCATCGCCGAATTTCGACACCGGGCATGGCAAGGCGATGAGACGCTTGCCAACCTACGCAGTTTGAACATCGGCTGGTGCAACGTCGACGAGCCACGTTTCGCATCGCTCATGCGCCCCGGATCCGAAGTCACGTCCAATGTCGGCTATGTCCGCTTCCACGGGCGAAACTACGGCAAGTGGTGGAAGCAAGAACGCGCGGCTCACGAGCGCTACGACTACCTCTACACTAGCGAGGAGTTGACGGAATGGGTGCCGCGTATTGCAGCGGTGGATGAGCAAGCCAAAGAGACCTACGTCTTCTTCAACAACCATCACCTGGGCAAGGCAGCGCGAAACGCTCGCGAACTCGCCGCCACGTTACGCAGCGGACGTCCCTGACGCGCGCGCCGACGAAGGTGTGACGCAGCAGCGGGCTTAAAGCGAGCCGGAAATGCGCAGCCTAGCCACGGCGTGCTTGTTCGCAGCGTGCGGTTTTTTGACTGCCACTGCGGGCTGCAGCGCCAACCGGTTCAACTACAGTGGTACGCTACAGACCGAATCCGCCAGGGTTGGCAGTACGATCGGTGGCCGCGTCGTGGCGGTACTCGTGGCGGACGGTCAGCGGGTCAAACGTAACCAGGTTATCATTGCTTTGGACGACAGCGATCAGCGGGCGGCAGTCGCCGCGGCCGTCAGTGGCCAAGCACAGGCGGCCGCAGCCCTGGCCGACCTGGAAGCCGGTCCTCGCGCACAAGAGGTTGCGCGCGCCCGTGCAACAGAGGCGCAAGCCAGAGCTGCCTTCGAGAAAGCGGCGTCAGCGAGCCCGCAGCAGCTGCGCATCGCCTCCGAAAACGTCCGTCAAGCGCAAGCGGCTGCCAGCCAAGCCCAACTCGACTACCAGCGAGCACGCCAGTTATTTGCGCAGGGAGCGATCGCCGCACAGGCGCTCGACAGCGCGAGAGCCGCGAATGCAACGGCGCAGGCCCGCCTGGAAGCCGCGCGCGCGCAGCTCATCGAGACGGAGCGTGCTTCGCTGCCCCATGACGTGGCGATCGCACAGCGCGCGTATGAAGCGGCGGCAGCGAGCCGCGCGCTGGTGGAGGCCGGAGCTCGACCCGATCAGATTCTCCAAGCACGTGCGGCGCTGGGCGCAGCAACGGCAAACGTGGCGGCCGCGCAGAGTCACCTGCGTGAGATGGCCGTGCGCGCTCCGGCGAACGGCATCGTTGACTCACTCGATCTTCATCCTGGAGACCTCGTCGGTCCACGCGTGCAAGTCGCAGTCGTCCGCGAGCTGCGCGATCCATACGTCCGCATCTACGTCGTACAGCGCGACCTCGGACGGATGAAAGAAGGCACGACAGTGCACGTGCGCTCCGATGCAGTGCCCGGCCGCACGTTCGACGGTTCGATCGAGCAGATCGATCAAGACGCCCAGTTTACGCCGCGCGACGTCCAAACAGCCGAGGATCGCGCAGGCCTCGTGTACGGCGTCAAGGTGCGGGTCCACGACCCGAGCTCTCTCTTGCACGGCGGCACCACGGCCGAGGTCTCGCTCGAGTGAGCGAGGCGATCGTCGCCTCGCATCTCACCAAGCGCTACGGCGCGCGCGATGCGGTCCACGATCTCAGTCTCAGCATTGCGAGCGGCTCGATTTTCGGCTTTTTGGGTCCGAACGGCAGCGGCAAGTCGACCACCATCAAAATGCTTTGCGGCTTAGTCGATCCCACATCCGGCACCGCGCAGGTGAACGGCCTCGACGTGCAACGTCAAGGCGATCAGGTGCGCCGTTCGATCGGCTACATGTCGCAATCATTTTCTCTGTATTCCGATCTCAGCGTGCACGAAAACCTCGAGTTTTATGGACGTGCATATGGCCTGGACACGGCACAGCGGACAGCGCGCCGCCGGGCAGTTATCGAACTCACTGGGCTGGGTCCATTCGACCAGCAGCTGGCAGCGACGCTGTCGGGAGGCTGGAAACAGCGTCTGGCTTTGGCCACCGCGTTGCTGCACGAACCGCGCGTTCTCTTTCTCGACGAACCGACGGCGGGCATCGATCCGGTGGCGCGCCGCGACTTATGGGACTTGCTCTTCGGCTTGGCGGGTTCGGGAGTAACGCTCTTTGTCACCACGCATTATATGGATGAAGCAGAGCGCTGTTCATCGCTGGGCTACATCTACGATGGACAGCTGATCGCACTCGGAACGATCGACGAGCTGCGGCGTTTGCCCGGCGTGACTCCGCCAGGCACGGTTCGCTATCGCGTAGCAGTCGAGCACGTTATGCCGGCCTTCGGCCAGGCCAGAGGGTTGCGCTACGTCCACGACGTCACGATCTTTGGGCGCGACCTGCATTTAGTCGTCGATCAGAGCGTGACGCCTGAGCGCTTGCGCAGCGATTTGCTCGCCGCTGGCAACCGCATCGACAACATCGAGCGTATCGAACCTTCGATCGAAGACGTTTTCGTCGCGCTGACGAGAGCACGAAGCGCCGCATGAGGCAGGCAATTGATTTCAACGGTTTTACGGCGGTGCTCTACAAGGAATTGATCCATGTGACGCGCGATCGAATCACGCTCATTTTGGCGCTCGCGCTGCCGATCGTGCAGCTGTTTATCTTCGGTTACGCAGTCAACACCCGTGTCGAGCACATCGGCACCGCCTATTTGAATGAAGATCGGGGTGCGATCTCGATTCGCGTGCTGGACGCGTTGCGTGCCTCGAACCAATTCGATCTCGTGCGCGCCGCGGGCTCGCGCGAGGAATTGCGGCGTCTCATCATCGGCAACCGAGTCAAAGTGGCAATCGACATACCGCCGAACTTCAGCGCCGACGTCGCCAGCGGACAACCCGCGCAGCTGCAAGTGCTGATCGATGGCTCCGACTCCAACATCGCGCAGCAGGCGTTTGCGGCCACGATCACGCTTGGCGGCGCGCTGGCGGCCGAGCTCGGGCCGCACACGACGGTCGTCCCGGCCGTCATCGACGTCCGCCCGCGTATGCTCTTCAACCCAAGCCTGCGCAGCCCAAACTTTTTTGTGCCAGGCCTGATCGGGGTCATCATGCAGCTCATCACGGTGTTCCTGATGGCACTCTCCATCGTCGGCGAGCGCGAACAGGGTACGCTCGATCAGCTGCTCGTCACTCCGATCGGTGTTACCGGCTTGATGCTCGGAAAGATCGTACCGTATGCGATCATCGCCACGCTGGATTTTTTCGGTGTCCTGGCGGCGATGGTTATCGTATTCGGAGTACCGATCGCCGGCAGCGTTCCGCTGCTCTTGTTGCTGTCGCTCTTGTTCCTGCTGGCGGCCCTCGGCCTGGGCTTGCTGATTTCGAGCATCGCCAAGACCCAAGTGCAGGCGATGCTCATGACCTTTGCGGTCACGCTGCCGTCGATTCTGTTGTCGGGCTTCTTTTTCGAGCGCGACTTGATGCCCGCGCTCTTACAGTGGATCGGCTACGCCATCCCGCTAACGTACTTTTTGGAGATCTTGCGGGGCATCGTGCTGCGCGGAGCGGGGATTGCCGAGCTGTGGCCCTCGGTTCTGGCGCTGGCCGTGCTCGGTGTCGTCTTGCTCAGCGTTGCGAGCGTGCGCTTCTCGCACAGGACCGCTTGAGGACGCTTTACCCACCAGCAGCGGCAGCACCGGAGAGTGCTTTGCGGAGATCCCCGTTCGCCTGGACGAGCAATGCCTCGGCGGCGCTCGGGTCGCATCCGCGGCGCAGCATGACGACCGCCAGCTTGACGCGATAGCCGCTGCGCTGCAGCGCGCTGCGCGCTGCGTCCGGTGTAGCGCCGCTCAATTGGCAAGCGAGCCGCTCGGCGCGGTCGCGCAACTTGGTGTTGCTTGGGTGCAGATCGACCATGAGATTGCCGTACACTTTGCCGAGTTTGACCATGACCGCGGTGCTGATCATCGTGAGCGCCATCTTTTGCGCGCTCCCCGCTTTCATACGTGTTGACCCGGCGATCACTTCCGGACCGGTGCGCAAGACAATCGGGATGTGGACGAGACGAGTCAGCGCGGTGTCTGTGCTATTTGTGATGCACATGGTGAGAGCGCCCGCCGTTTTTGCAGCCTCGATCGCGCGGAGAACGTATGCCGCGGCGCCGCTGGCAGACACACCGACGACCACGTCTGCGCTTCCAATGTTCGACTCTGCCACCTCGCGCCAGCCGGCGGCAGCATCATCTTCTGCTGCTTCCACCGATCGGGCCATCGCATCGTGACCGCCTGCCATATGCGCGACGACGAGATCATAGGTGGAGAACGTTGGGGGAATTTCGGCGGCATCGAGCACCGCAATGCGGCCGCTCGTGCCTGCGCCAAAGTAATGTAGCTTCCCACCGGCGCGAAGACGATTGGCAATTTCGTCAACCGCTGTTGCGATCACGTCGATTTCGCGCTCGACCGCCCAGGCGGCACGGCGATCCTCATCGTTGATGCGATGCAGCAGATCCTGCGTCCCCAAGAGGTCAAGATCCGTGGTGGAGGGGTTGACCTCTTCGGTCAGCGGGAGCGAGTGCTTATCCAACCCCAAAGCGTTAGCGGCGCGCGACGGCGTCCCTTCGTTCCAAAAAAGAAGGGCGGCAAGGAATGCCGCCCCTGTTATGGCGCGAGCAAACTCGCGCCTTCTCCATGCGAAGCTTAGTGAACGGCCGCCAGTTTCACGGACGTCATGCCAAGCGCTTGTGCGACGTCGTAGAATGCCTGATTGCTCATGCGATGATAGTCGTAGTCGGCCTTTTTGCCAAGGCCATCCGCGTTGTCGATGTCATTCATGACCTGCACGTGAATCTTGTGCGACACTGCCTTGTCGAGCAGAAACTCGATCTGGAACGTGCCGTCGGACGTGGTGCCCGCTTTGACGAGCGTCGCGGCCAAATCTTTTCCCGAGAGCGTTGGCTCTGGAAGTTTTACGCCCGCCGCGGTGGCGATCTTGAGCGAGTCATTCACGGCGAAGTCAAAGGTCTTCAGCCATTGATCGACTGCAGCTGCACCGTACTGTTTGGTGAGCTTGCCAACTTCGGCCTTGACGGTTGCCGCGCCCAGCATGCTGGTAAGCGCTGTCGCAGTCGAGTACTTGGCGGCTCCGCCGCCGGCTGCCACGAGTGATGCGGTCACGGCAAGCGCCGGAGCACCATTGTATACCGGGCCGCCGAAGCGTCCCATCTGCACACCGTGCATCATTGAGTCCATGCCCCGGTCTGCGGGCTCGTCCGCGAATGCGGCCGTTCCCACGATCAAACCGGCTGCTACCGCAAACGCTGCGGCGACGCGCTGTAATTTCATTCAAATCTCCTCGATAGTATTTACGTGCAAAAAGAACACCCGTCCGCCTAACGGACGAGTCGCACAATCGGATGTACCCCGGTCAGGAGTCCGGGACCGGTGATCGGACCTAAAGGTCCGATGCTGCAACTCTATCGGACCTAAAGGTCCGATGCTTCAGAGGTCCGATGCTTCAACTGATTTCGACCATACCGAACGCATCAGTTGCTGAAAATTCGCACCCGGAACAATCTTGCCCAGAATCGCCGGATGCGCCGCCGCCGTCGCGTGGGGTATGTTGCCGGGTCGTCCATGAAGCGTTTCGTACGCGAGCACGGCGAAGGCGATTGCTTCCTTTGCGTCAGCGGGAAATCCAAATGTGTCGGTTGCGACGATCTGCAGGGGAAGGCAACGGCGCGACAGGCTGCGCGCCAGAGAAGCCATCAGCGTCTTATTGTGCACGCCGCCGCCGGCCGCGATGAGGCGGCTGCAATCCTGCGGCACTGCGGCCGCGATCGTGCGTGCGATGAGCTCGGTGAGGGTGGCGATGAAGCTCTCGCGCGAGCAGCCGATCTTTTGCGCTGCGGCCCAGGATCGTGTGACGTAATCGGGACCAAACTGTTCTCGGCCCGCGCTTTTCGGCGGACGGCGCGAGAAATATTCGTCAGCCAACAACAAGGCGAGCAGATGCTCGTCGACCGTGCCTTGCGCGGCGATTTGACCATTGCGGTCGAAACCGGGCCCATCCGCAAAAAGCATGCGCGTTGCCAGATCGATGGGCATGTTGCCAGGGCCGGTATCGAACGCTTGCACCTGCGATGCACTGCAGCCCGCCGGCAGCAGCGTGACGTTGGCGATGCCGCCGATGTTGAGCGCCACTCGAGACTCGTCTGGGCTGCGCAGCAGCATGTAGTCAATGTAGGAAACGAGCGGCGCTCCCTCTCCGCCCGCGGCAATGTCGGCGACGCGAAAGTCAGCGATCGTGGTCAGCCCGGTTCGCTCGGCAATGATCGCGGCTTCGCCGAGCTGTAGGGTCGAGGAGCTCAGCGCAGACGTGCCGCCCGGTCTGGGTTGATGGGATACCGTTTGCCCGTGCGAGCCGATCAGCACGGCGTCTGGGCACTCGTTGCGCGCGAGGTTGGCGGCGGCGCCGAACGCCTCGCCGATGGCGAAGTTGAGGGAGGCGAGCGCCGAGAGAACATGGGGCTGATCCGAAGCGCCGCTCTGCACCGCTGCCAAGAGCGATTCGAGGGCGGCCTGCGTCTGGGCCGGATACGGCATCGTCACGAACGCGCGGGTTGCGAGGCGGACTTCTTCGCCCGCTCGCTCGACGTCGACGACCGCAGCATCGATCGCGTCCATCGACGTTCCCGACATCAGGCCGATGACTCGCATTAGCCTAGATCCTCGACGACCGCATCATGCACTGTTGCGCGCAACGAACGAATCGGCTCGGGGTGGCGGCTGAAGATCACGCGGTTGGTCAACAGCACAACCGTCAGCGAACGCCGCGGGTCGACCCAGACGGACGTGCCGGTGTAGCCCGTATGACCGTACGAATCCGGCGATAAACGCGATCCGCTTGAGTGGCGATCGCTGGCTTTGATGGCCCATGCCAGCCCGCGTCGTTCGTCCTCGCCGGACGCCTGCTCGCGCGTCGCTGCCTTCGCCGTATGGCGCAGCAGCGTTCGGTTGGGGCCGACAGCGCCGCCCACGCGGTACATCTCAGCCAGCCGCGCGACATCGGCAGCGGTGCCGAACAGCCCCGCATGACCTGCAATGCCGCCCATCGCCCAACAGTTTTCGTCGTGTACTTCGCCGCGAAGCAACCGCTTGCGCCAATCGTCTTTCTCCGTGCACACGATGCGAGACGTAAGGCTCTGCGGCGGCCGGTAACACGTGTCGGCCAGCTGCAGTGGAGCAAAAACGAGCGATCGCAGCGCCTGGTCGAGCGTGGCGCCGACCATTCGCGCAACCGCCTCGCCGGCCAGCATAAAGCCAAGATCGCTGTACGTGACGCTCGCGCCCGGTGCTGCAGTAAGCGGTGTATTGCAGACGCGGGCGATCACCGCAGCCGCGCCCAGCTCATCGCGAACGTTGACGTGCGCGGGCAGACCGGACGTATGCGTGAGCAGATGCCGGTAGTTCACCCGTAAGCGGCGCTGGTCGATCCCAGCAAACTCCGGGATGACGCCCGCTATGCGGTCATCCAGCGCGATGCGGCGCTGATCGTGCAGCGCGAGCAGCGCCGTGCCCACGAAGAGCTTGGTGATGGACGCAAGATCGAAGATCGAGTCCGTTGTGACTGCGTCACCGGCAGGCGCGCAGGTGCCGAATGCCTCATCACACACGATCTCGTCCTCGCAGCGCACGTGCAGCACTGCCGCCGCGCATACCTCGTCCAAGGCCTGCTCGACGACGCGTACCGCGCGCTGCAGCCCCGCCGGGTGTCCGTGTTTGGCGTGACGCTTCAAGGTGCCGAGCTCGTCGCCGCGCCCAGCCTCACCGGGAGCTTGCCTCGCGGAACGGCGATGCCAAGCACAACCTCGGCTGCCGCCCGCATGGCGTGGTCGTCCTCTCCGTAGCTTGCGATGACGGTGACCTCAGACGGTAGCACGTCGGCATCGTATGGTTCGCGACCAGCAACGACAATCACGTGTTTGCCAAGCATGGCAAGGTCAGCCACGGCTCGCGCTTGCGACGCGTGCTGTTTTGCCCGCGACGTCACCACGACGACCGCGTCAGCAGTCTGTGAGGCCATGAGCAATTGCTTGTACTCATGTCCGGCGGGCTCCAAGCTTCGCACCTGCTCGTGTACGCGGACGGGGCCTTCGGCCAATGCTTGGGCGATGGGCGTCACGTAGCGGCCCTTTGCGACCGTCCCCGTGCTGTCTTCCACCGCGCTGACAGCACCGCCGCTGAACTGCACGACGAGCATCTTCGCGCCCGCACCAAGCGACAGCGGCAGCAATCCGCTTGGGTCGCGCACGACGCTCATCGCGCGGCGCGCTGCATCCAGCGCCGCGCTCTGATGGGGCGCGCTTCCCACCACATCAAGACTGCACTCTTTTCTCGTCGCGTGCAAGTGCGCGCGCAGTGCACGGATGCGCTCAAGGCTGCGCCGGACGTGTTGCTCGGGGAGCGTGCCGTCTATGACCGCGGCTCTGACTGCCGCCACGCCTGCGCGCACGCGGTCGATGCTGTGCGAGAACAGAACCATATCCGCACCGGCCGCGAGGGCCGAAAGAGCCGCTTCCTGCGGCGTGTAGCGGTCCGCGATCGCTTGCATCTCCATACAATCGGTGCAGATGACGCCTTCAAATCCTAATTCGTTCCTCAACAGTCCGGTGAGGATCCTTGGAGAAAGTGTCGCAGGGACACGCTGCGGCTCGACGGCCGGGAAAACGACGTGCGCAGTCATGATAACGTCGACTCGTTCGCCGATCGCTCCCGCAAACGGTACCAGCTCGAGCGCGCGCACGCGGCTGATGTCGTGCGGGATGAGCGGAAGGCCGAAATGCGAGTCAACCGTGGTGTCGCCGTGGCCGGGAAAGTGTTTTGCGGTCGCGGCGATGCCTGCGCTGCGCAAGCCACGGATGGCGGCCTGGACCGACACGCTGACCGCAGCTGGATCATCTCCAAAGGAGCGTATTCCCACCACGGGATTGTCGGGATTGTTGTTGACGTCGGCTACCGGCGCAAAGTTCAGGTTCACGCCGACGGCAGCGAGCTCGTCGCCGATAATCCGATACATCGACTCGGTCGTCGACGGCTCGTTGACCGCACCCAACGCCATGGCAGACGGCGTCGTCGTTCCGATGCCGGCCAGACGGGACACCGGTCCACCCTCTTGATCGATCGCGACCAGCTGTGCTGGACCGTCAGGCTGACCAAGCGCGCGGATTGCGTCGGTGAGGGCGCGCAGCTGCGCGGCACTCTCGATATTGCGCCGAAAGAGAATGACGCCGGCAGACTGCGCGATGAGATCGGCCGGCAATTGGTCCGCCCGCGTCCCTTCGAACCCGAACATGAACAACCCACCGATTTCGTCTGCGAGCGCGCGCGGCATGATGGCGGCTACCGCACGTTTCGTCGCTCTCCCTTTGTGAGAGGCCGCTGCTACGCAACGCCGAATACAAGGCACGCCCTACCCGAGAAAAGGATATCCATGCGAACCATTATGACCGCTGTCGCCGTTTTGGCGGCTGCCCTCTTCATCGCTGCCGCGCCGCCGCCGCCCGTCGTCGCGAGCGTGACGCGCGCGACCCTGCCCAATGGCCTGCGCGTCGTCATCGTCAGGGATCCGCTTGCTCCGGTCGTCTCAACCGAGATGAACTACCTTGTCGGCTCCGCCGAGGCGCCAACTGGATTTCCAGGCATGGCGCACGCACAAGAGCACATGATGTTCCGCAGTAGCGCCGGTTTGTCGACCTTCCAGCTGGCCGACATCAGCGCGATCATGGGCGGAGACATGAATGCCGACACCCAGGATACAGCCACGCAGTACATCTATACCGTGCCCGCCGACGATCTCGATACGGTCTTGCACATCGAGTCCATCCGCATGCGCGGCGTGCTGGATGCTGAGTCTGAATGGGCACAAGAGCGAGGCGCGATCGAGCAAGAGGTGTCGCGCGATCTCTCCGACCCGCTGTACAAGTTCCTCTCAGCCGCACGCTCGAACACGTTCGCGGGTACGCCCTACGAGCACGATGCGCTCGGCACGCGTTCGTCATTTGACAAAACGACCGGCGCCATGTTGAAGTCGTTTTACAACACGTGGTATCAGCCCAACAATGCGATCTTGGTGATCGCAGGCGACGTGGATCCCACAGGCGCGCTTGCAAAAGTCCGGCAGTACTTTAATGGAATTCCAAGTCATGTATTGCCCGCGCGCAAGCCCGTGCGCTTGCGGCCGCTCAAAGCTGCTCGCATGACGCTTGATTCAGATCTCTTTATCCCACTCGCGCTCGTCGCATATCGATATCCCGGGTACAACGACGCCGACTACGGCGCGGGGCAGGTTCTTGCTCATGCACTTGCGAGCCAGCGCGGCGCGCTGTACGAGCTGGGCGTTACGGGCTCAGCCTATTTCGCTGGATTCCAAACGGGTCCGGCGTTGCCGCAAACTGGGTCGGCCTTTGTCTTTGGCGCAATCAACGGGAACGGCAGTCTGGACGCGTTCGCGCGTCGACTTCAGGCTGTTATCGGTGATTACGTGAAGAACGGCGTCCCCAACGATCTCGTGGACGCCTCCAAGCGTCAACTCATCGCGCAAGCGGAGTTCAACAAGAATTCCATTGGGGGATTGGCCCAAGCCTGGTCACAGGCGCTCGCGGTCCAGGGTGCATCCTCACCCGATGACGAGGTCGCAGCCTTCGCCAAGGTGACCAAGGCCGACGTCGATCGTGTGGCACGTCGTTACTTGGTCAACACGACCGCCACGGTCGGGCTGCTACGGCCTCGCCGTTCTGGCCACCCAGCCGCCGGCAAGGGCTTCGGCGGGAGCGAGTCGTTCGCGCCGAAACAGACAGTGCCAGTCGAGTTGCCGGACTGGGGCAAAGCCTTGATCGCAAACGTGAGCGTGCCGCACTCAAACGTTGTACCGACGGTAACAACACTGCCGAATGGCATTCGCCTCATCGTTGTGCGCGATACCGTCTCCCCCACGGTCACGCTCCTCGGCCGCGTGAAGTCAGACCCGGATCTCGAGACCCCGCCAGGCAAAGAGGGCGTCGAGTCGGTTCTTGACGATCTGCTGGGCTACGGCACGCAGTCCCTCGATCGGGTGAGTTTCCAACGCCAGCTCGACGACATCGCAGCGTCCGAGAACGCCGGCACCGATTTCTCGCTCTCCGTGCCGTCTGCCAACTTCGACCGCGGCATCCAGCTGCTCGCCGACAACGAGTTACATCCTGCCTTGCCGCAGCCCAACTTCACAATCGTACAGCAACAGGCAGCCTTCGCACTGGC
>JALYZV010000008.1 GCA_030948685.1 Vulcanimicrobiota bacterium
ACCGCTTGCTGGTAGTACGGATTAGCCCACCTGATGCCGCGCGGGAAATAGTAGTCTCGAACGTCGTCCAACGCGACGATCTTATCGCCGCTAATACCGTTGTTGGCGAGCCAGCGCGCGGCGGCAAATGTCTCGAGGCGCGAGTCGAGATATTGCACAGCCGATTGAGATCCCATCATATAGGCGAAGGCTGGAACGATGCTCGCAGATGCATGAGACGTCGCACGCGGAATCCAGTTCGCAAAGACCGTCACGGCGCCAAGCAGGGCAAGCGCGATGCCGCTCACCAAGCGAAGGCGTGCGCTCATCGCTGTCACTCCAGCTGCAACGACCGCACAGTAGAGTAGTACGGCCGGCAGGAGAAAACGCCACTGTTGACTGCTCGCAAACCAGAACGCAGTCAGCGCGATGCCGGTAACGGCGATCGCCCGAGTGGAGCGCAGCACCGACACGGCAGCAATAGCGAGGATGATGCCGACGCGCAGCGCCAAACCTGGGTCGCCGCAGAAACCCCTCGGTTCAGCGACCAAGCGATAGGGCAAACCTAGGAGATCTTTCAGCGATGTTCCACCCCCGCACCAGTGTCTAGTCATGTACGCGTACTGAACGGCGAACGCTCGCGCGACCGGCGATGCGCTGTGCACCGCCGACAGAAATGGATACAGCGGGTCTCCCGTAAGCAAATACGTTCGGATATACCAACCAGTGGCAACCAGCGCGAAGCCACAGAAGAAGCCTACAAGCACCTTCAGCCGCTGTCCGCGCACCGTCCACAGCGCGAGCGCCAAGACAGCGACCGCTGCAACGAGCCCTGTGTATTTCACGGCGGCCGCTGCCCCACAGAGCGCACCAACTATGGCGGCTGTCTGCAGTTGCGGCACTGTTCGTACGTGCAATTCCGTTGCCGCGACCACGGCGGCTGCAACGAACATCGCAAACGGCACATCGACATAGAACGAAGGTGCAAGCCAGGCCCACAGAGGGGACGACGAAGCGAGCATCGCGGCGAATGCGCCGGCGCCTGCGCAAAGGCGTTCAGCCAGCGCCCAGACCGCAACAACCGCACACAGCCCAGCCCCTAACGTGGCCATCGCGGCTCCTGCTGATCCGGCAATCGCGTAGGCGGGCAGCGCGGCCGCTTCTCCGAGCTGAGGAAACCCTGATTGCACCATCCAGGGATCGAACACGAAGCTGCTATGCCACACCGCTGCCGCCGCCAACGGTAGATGATAGGCGACGGGATCCCACCAAACGGCGGGTAGGGCGGCGTTGATAAGCGCCGTGCCGGTGGCGAGGCCGATTACGACAAACGCGAGCAGCGTGACAACGTCTGATCGCGCTAGCCAATCGCGAGTGCGCACGACGAAACGGTGCAACGAATGCAACCTCTGCAGGTGTTGCGGCGCTCGGATCACGATCGGCACGATGAGCAGGAGCTGCAAGGTCATCGGATGGATGGCTTTCGCGAGCCCGAGCAGGCCAACGGCTGACCCTAGTAGTGCGTAGCCAAATGCTGCTCCGACGGCGATGCGGGTCGCTGCGTTTTGAAACGCGCCTAAACGTGAAAGGATCGCACAGCCGTAGTCAGCCGCCACGATCCACGTGGCTGCGCCCGCTGTAACCCCTGCAACGAATCTGAGCCACAACGGCCCGAGGTCGAATGCGTGGAGCGCCAGCTGCGCGGTATTGGTCAACCGCCTCGCTCCCGTCTCCCATGCGTGGTCGCCAAAACCTCGGCGAAGAACTGTTCCTGGGCGAGCGCAGATTTGCCCCAGGTGAACTCACCACCCCGCGCTCGCGCCAACGAGGAGAGGCGGCGCGCTCGCACAGTGTCGGCCGCCAGGTCTACAAGTGCGTGCGCAAACGCGCGCGCCTTGAATGGTTCGATAAGCACCGCAGCATCTGAGAAGAGCTCTCTGGAGCTTGGAACGTCAAATGCAATAACTGGAACGCCGATCGCAAGTGCATCCAATCCTACAAGACTTTGGTTTTCATAGCGTGACGAGAACGCCATCACTTTCGCGCGCGCGAGAAACCTATGTCGCTGCCTCCCCTCAAGGTGGCCAAGCATTTGCACACGCGCGCGCAGACCTCGCGATTCGATCTGTCGCTCCAACCAGTCCCTGTCCGGCCCATCACCGGCGATTTTCAATGGAAGATAGTCGGGCAGCTCGCTTGCAGCATCGAGGAGGATGTCCAAACCTTTCATGCGCCAGTCCAGCCGGCCGATGAACGCGATGTACGATTCGTCGCCCACCCATGGATGTTGGACGGCATCGTCGTCGGCGCCGTTTGGGATGATTCGGATATCTGCGGCAGGAGCATAGGAACGTAAGAGCTGTCGCTGCGCTGTCGTCAACGAGATAAGGTAGCGGTAGCGGCTGACGACCGCCGCCTCCCAGCGATCGAGCGGCACGCGATAGCGCTGCGCAGCCTGTTTGCCGAACAAGTAGCTCGCCACGCCCACAACGGGTCGTCGCAGAATGGTTGGAAGCCCGCTGGCCGTGAACGGCGAACTGAAATCCTCAACGAAAAGGTCGGCTCGGCTGAGCAGCGCTCGCGGCAAGAGCTCCGCAAAATACCATAGAAAATTAGCCGGATGGCGCAGCGGCAGCGTCCGGACGTAACGTATGCCGTCTATCGTCTCATTACGCAACCCGCGGAAACCCGCAGTGACGACGACGATGTCGTGGCGCTTCGCCAGGCGTTTGTTGATCTCGTATGTTCGGCGAGCTTGTCCGCCAGCATACGGCGTCCCTAGCGAATCAGTATCAAAGTGGACGATGCGCATTTGTATTCACTATCGGCCCGCGCCCCGTTTTCGGTATACTTTTCAGGCCGCGAAGCCGATGATTACCGCATATGGCCGCAGGAACGAAGAGCTGGTACGACGCTCACTACGCCGCGGAAACGCGTGTTCTGACTCCCTGGTACTCCGGCATGCTGGAGTGGATACGAAAAAATCATCCAGCTGGACCGATCGTGGAGCTCGGCTGCGGCAGCGCCTTGCTGCTCGAGCGGCTGCAAGCTGAGGCACTCTATTCCGAGAGCGAACTGTACGGCCTGGAGCAGAGCTCGGCGGCCGTCGCCGCCGTGGCCGGAAAGCTGCCCAACGTCACCACCGGCGACATAGAAGCACCCTTACCGTACGCCGACGCATCCGTCGGTGTGGTCGTCCTTGCTGAAGTCATCGAGCACCTCATTCGCCCTTGGGAGCTGCTCGCACAAATTCGCCGCATCCTGCGTCCTGGCGGGCTGCTGTTGCTTTCATTTCCTAATTACCTGCACGCGCCGTGGCTGTTGCTGCGAATACTCGCGGACCTGTTTGATCAACCATCGTGGATCATCTTACAGCCCGTCGATCGCATGTACACCACGCCGCTGATCAAGAAACGATTGCGCGAGCGAGGCTTTGCGATCGGCGCCATAATCGGCAACACCTATGGCCCCCCCAAGCTTCACGAATGGGAGCCGCGCTGGCTTCGTGCGATACTCAACGCCGCCGGGTTGGCTGAGTTCTCGTTTCACCCTGTGCTTGTCTGCGAGAAGGTCTAGACCGCGCGTGCTCGAGCGACGCAAGACCCCCAGCGTACCGTTCTACTTTCCCGATTGGCTCGTTCTACGAGAACTCTCTCGGGATATTAAGCGTGCGCTCGCGACCTACGCGGGTGGCCGGTTGCTGGACGTTGGCTGTGGGGAAAAACCATATGCAGCGTTCGGAAGTGGCGTGAGCGAGTGGGTTGGTTTTGACGATCCTTCAAACCCCGTTGCTGACGCGCATGGCCGCGGCGAGTCGATGCCATTTCCGGATGCGACCTTCGACACCGTCTTGTGTACGCAGGTGATTGAGCACGTCCCCGAGCCACGTGACGTCCTTGGCGAATGCTCGCGCGTGTTGCGGCCCGGGGGCACGCTCATTGTGACAGCGCCGCAATACTGGGAAGTGCATGAGGCCCCGCACGACTATTATCGCTACACAGCGATCGGCTTGAGGTATTTGTTGAATCGCTGTGGGTTGGCCGTCATCGAGACCTCGCTCGAAGGGACGGGACCAAAGGTCGGCGCCCAAGCGCTCAACCTTTCAATCCAACACTGGGGCGAGAAAACGCTTTTTGGCAAGAGCCTAGCAGGCAGAGCGATTAAAGTGCCGCTCTACGTCGTCAACAACATCAGCGCTCTTCTCTTGAGCGCTATCATCAAGTCTGACCGCGATGCACTCAATCTCATGATGGTAGGACGCAAAGGGACCTAGATCTTCACCCCGATGCGCGCCGAGTAGTCCAACCGGTTGAGCAGCATGATGGCACCATTTGAGGCGACGTACTCATCGATAGCCTTCTTCGCACCCCGCCAGTGGCCGTAGTCGTCGACGATGAGCACGCCGCCCACAGAGAGGCGAGGAAACAGATGCGTTATCGCGTGCTTGGTCGTCTCGTAGAAGTCGGTATCGAGGCGAAGAATCGCAATGCTCTGCGGCGCACAAATGGGGATCGTCTCCAAGATGTCGCCGGGCACGAGATGAACGCGCTCCTGCGGATAGGCGGTTGAGGCCATATTTGCTTTTACCTCGTCAAGCGAAGCATAGCACCAAGCGTTGCCGTCACCCCGCCGCAATTGCTGCCACGTTTGGAGCGCGCTCTTTCCGCGAAGGTCAACATCGTGTTCGCCCGGTCGCGTCATACCCGCGAACGTGTCATATAGGTACAGGTCACGATCTGCTCTTCCCAGCTTTTCTAAGGTGAGAGCGACTGCCATGCAGCTCCCTCCTTGCCAGACGCCGCACTCGACGATGTCACCTGGAATGGAAGCCGCCACGATGTACTCGACCGACTTGTACAATCCATACAGGCGCTCAGTCGGAGTCATGGTGAACCGGGAGCATCGGGCCGCTACCGTTTCGAACGCCGGCTCCATGTCTTTGGGAAAAGACGCTGAAACTATGTCCAACCCGAATGCGCGAAACGATTTTCGCAGGAATTCTTTCATCTTTGTTCCATCCTGTCCCAATTATCGACCATTCGAGTATGAGCCGCCACGAGGGTTGAAATTCGTGCCGTGTAAGATCTCATCAGTCGCGGTTCGCTCACCAGCTCAAAGGGCTGAACATGTGCCACCGATTCATTTCGTCGCTCCCAGCCGTTGCGCTGACACTAAGCCTTGCATTGCTCCTTATTGCTCCCGTCCCAACCGCAGCGGGTGAGCTCGCAGTCCAGTACGTCCAGGTCAGCACGCATGCAACCATGACCCTCAACGGCCAGGCCATCACCGATCCGGCCCAAGCGAAGAAAATGATGGCC
>JALYZV010000068.1 GCA_030948685.1 Vulcanimicrobiota bacterium
GTCCAAGTATGATAGACGCCGCCGCCCCAGTACACCGCCACGTCGGTCGTGCCGCCACCGATGTCCAGCAAAACCACTCCGGCCGTGCGTTCCTCGGGTAAGAGCACCGCGGCGCCGGCTGCAAGAGGATCGAAAACGACTCCGGCGGGTTCGATCCCGGCGCGGTGCACGCACTTCAGAACGTTTGCGATGAACGATGAGGCGGCCGTCACGATATGCGTGTTGACTTCAAGCCTGGCGCCCGACATGCCGACCGGATCCGTGATCCCGTTTTGACCGTCAACGGCATAATCGCGCGGCAGGGTGTGCACGAGCTGGCGCTCCGCCGGCAGGCTGATGATCGTGCTGGCATCGACAACGCGCTTGACGTCCAGCGGTATCACCTCGCGGTCGTCACCGCTGACCGCCACGATACCATGCGAATTCTGGGACTTGATGTGCTCTCCGGTCACCCCGATAAAGGCATCCGACACATGCAAGCCCGCCATGCGCTCGGCACTTTCCATAGCAGACTCGATGGATTTGACCGTCTCTTCTAAGTCGGTGACGACGCCCTTGCGCAGCCCGAGTGAGGGAGCGACGCCGAACCCTATGACGTCGAGGGGACCGTCCTTTGCCGTGCTAGCGATGATCGCTGCCGTTTTTGTGGTGCCGATGTCGAGACCGCAGATTACCTCGCTACGTGCCAACGCGCGTCCCCGATCGTCTTTGAACACTCAAGGGCGATTTCAATTCAAGCCATTCCAAGTGTGCTGCTACATCCCTCTTTGATATCCGTCGCAAGAATTTCACCGGTATAACACAGTCGGAGTGTGTACGCTGCGCACGTCGATGTACGCGATGCGCGCCGGCTCGGAAATTTTTGCGACGATTGCCTGGAACAGCGCAGCTTTTTTCGCAAGATCCGCTTCCTCGCCGAAGAGCACGCGCAGGTTTCGATCTGCGAGCGCGCTGATGCCGGTGCTCGGAGCGATTGCGATTTCCGAAACTTGAACACCGAGCGCCCGCAGACGCGCCGACGCTTGCAAAGCCTGTACTACCGACCTGTTGCTCAGACTGCTCCCCGGTTGAATCTCGCCCGCTGGCGGCGGCGTGACGATTAGCAGGGGCAACCCCTGGACTTCTGCGGAGCGCCGATCGGTGAGCTGCAAGACCCGCTGCATATCGTCTATCAATGCATAGCTCGGCAGCGGCTCTTCGCCGTTTGCCGCTCCCAGCACCACAAACGCGACAGGTTTGCGCTCTTGGATCGTGACGTTAAGCTTGTTAGGCCAGCGCACGGACAGGCGCGCCCTTAAAACCCAAGGCAGCCGCTCGATGCGCGTGCTCGTGGCCCGGCGGTCGATCAGCCAGGCGTTTTGATTGGCAGCCAGGTCCGTGGCCTGGATGACTTGCGCGCGTGACGTGCGCGCGATTCCCAACACGTCGCCGAAGCTGACGATGAAACGCGGATCGCGCCTTTCTCGAACCGCGACGTATCCCAAACCGATAAGGACGACTGCTATCGTCACGGCGATGAGCAGCCCGCGGCGCGCCGGCTTCACTCTTCCGCGCCCGGCTTGTCTGCTGCGATTAGGCGTGCTCATGCGCTGCTTCTGTCAGCTCTTGCAGGGCTTGGGCCACACCACGGCCGCGCGTCGCCACGATTGTTCCGGCGGCTGCCTTGGCAGCATCAGTCGCATTGGCGACCGCGAAAGACCGCGCCGCGACGCGAAACATCGGCACGTCGTTATCTGCATCACCGATGGCGGCGGTGTTCGCGAGGTCGATTCCGAGGTGGCCGGCGACCCAGCGCAACGCAAAACCCTTGTTCGCATTTGCATCGGTCACTTCTATGTACATAGGCAGGCTGCGGAAAACATTGGTCGACGGCCCGTATTTTTCGGCGAGAATGGGAATCGTCTCTTGGACATGCGCCGGCGTGTCAATTCCCAGAACCTTCATGGGTCCGGGTGTTTCCGGCGGCGGCCCGGTGAGCAGCAAACGCAAGTCCGGCACGACTACCGGCTCTACCTGGGCAAGCTCGATGTAGAAACGAGCACGCTCGTCGACCTCATCAAGATACAAGTTGTCGCCGAAGTAAAGCTGTACGTGAAAGCCGCGCGCTTTGAGATCGTCGTAGGCACGCAGGGCAACTTCGGGTTTGAGGATCGTGGACAGCAAGGCTTTGCCGGAAGCGATTTCATATACAGCGGCGCCTTGCAACGCGATGAGCGGCGTCGTGAGACCAAGTTCGAGCGCAAACGGCTTCGAAGCTGCGATCATTCTGCCGCTCGCGAGACAGACGGTCCAGCCCGCGCGCATGGCGTCCGCGATCGCATCGCGGTCGGGCCGGCTGATGACGAGTGATTCGTCGATCAGCGTGCCGTCCAGATCGATTGCTACGAGCCGCCCGCTCATGCCACGCTGTCCCTGCGGTCGTGCTCGCGCTCCGGTGCGATCCACACGTTTTCCGCACCGAAGACACCGGCAAAATCGTCTCGCAAAGCGTCGGTAACCCGCACCGGGTGACGCAGCGGCCGCGATTCGCCTTGCTGCCCGACGTGGAGAAAAATCCGATCGCTGCCGCCGGGTGCTGAAACGATGAGCTCGCGTAATTTTTCGAGCCCTGTCGTATCCTCGGCGTTGCCTTGCAGACGAATGTGCAGCGCCACGGGACCGGCGGTCGCCGAAACCTGCCCTGCGCTTGCCTCGGACTCCACAGCTCGCACGGAAAAAGGCGGACGTCCGTTTGCGATGACGCGGGCTTGAGCGAACGGCCATGATTCGAGTGCTTGCACGCTCACCTCGGGCCGTTCTTGCTTCTCTTCTTCAGCAGCGCTCGGTTCGACGAAGCCGGCCGGTCGGCCGATGGCGCGCCGCTCCTTGACCTTTCCCTGAACGACCACGACCGCCTCATCTAAGAGGATAGGAGCGAGATCGGGGAACCACTTGGGAAAAACGACAACCTCGACCGCGCCGCTCATGTCCTCGAGCTTGGCAACCAGCATCTGGCCGCCCGCCTTGGTGACGACACGCCGGCTGGCCGTGACGATGCCGCCGATGACGACGGTTT
>JALYZV010000092.1 GCA_030948685.1 Vulcanimicrobiota bacterium
GCCTTCGCACTGGCAGGCCGGCTTACGACTCCAAGCTATCTGGCAGATCGGGCACTCAATGCAGCCCTCTTTCCAAAAGACGACCCCACCCAGCGTCAGGCCACGCCGGCGACCATCAATGGGCTGACGCTTGCCGACGTGAAGGAATACTATTCCCGGGTTTTCCGGCCTGACTTGACCACAATAGTCGTGATCGGCGACGTGACCCCAGAGCAAGCTGCTGCAAGCGTGACGACGTGGTTCGGTGATTGGAAGGCGTCTGGGCCGCAGCCCCCCACGCAGGTAGCTGCAGTGCCACCCAATGCACCAACGGCCGTCAACGTTCCAAACGCCCAGCGAGCTCAGGACGAAGTGACCCTGGCGGAGACCATCGGGCTAACGCGCTCAAACCCAGACTATTACGCGCTCGAGGTCGGCAGCCACGTGCTGGGCGGCGGATTTTATGCGACGCGGCTATACAAAGATGTTCGGGCTGAAGCTGGTCTCGCCTATGAGGTCAGCGACCATCTCGATGTGGGCAAGACCCGCGCGACCTACCAGGTATCCTTCGGCTCGGATCCGCAAAGCGTCAATAAAGTACGCACCATCATCCAGCGCGACGTTACGTCGATGCAGACGGCACCCGTGACACAAAACGAGTTGCAGATTGCCAAGGCGCTGCTCTTGCGCGAGATTACCTTGCGTGAGTCGAGCGAAGAGAACATCGCGCGTGGGTTGCTCTCACGTTCGGTCAATGACTTACCCCTCGACGAACCACAGATCGCGGCGGCGCACTACGCAGCGACGACCGCGGAACAAGTGCAGGCCGCTTTCGCGAAGTGGATTCGTCCGGCGAGCTTCGTGCAAGTGACGCAGGGCCCCGCGCCGCAGTAGCTTGATTGCGGTTCGGATAGTTTAGCGACTCGCCGCGGGCGCGAGCAGCTCGAACGCGCCTTCCGCTGCGATTCGCTCTCCCGGCCGCAGACCGCTCGCAATCCGCGTGGTTGTCTGATCGCCGGCCGCGACGCTGACCTTGCGCGGCGCAAACTTCGTCTGTCCGTTGGCATCAGCACTGGCAACGAAAACGAGCGTATCGCCCGTCTGCGGGTCCTGAACGATCGCTGAGGTCGGCACCAAGATACCGTTTTCCGACGCCACGACAATGTTGGCCTCAACTGCATCTCCCGCCAAAGCTGAAGGCGGCACGCCGCTGACCACCACGGTCGCCTGTTGCGTCGCCGGATCGACCGCCGGAACGAGTGCGATGACTTTGCCTGGCACGACATCTGACGCGTGCGCCATGCGCAACTGGACGCTGTCGCCGACACGGATGCGGCGCGCTTCAACCGCCGGCACGGACAGCGTTGCTGAATGTTCGAGCAGCGCGCCAAGCGTCACGACGGGCGTGGTCGGATCGACGCTTTCGCCCGGGTGCTTGAGAATAGACGCGATCACGCCGGCGGCCGGCGCGCGCAATGTCGCGTTCGAAAGGTTGTGCTCGGCTTGCTCGAGCGCCGCGCGAGCGCGTTGCGATTGTCCCCGCGCAGTCGTCACGTCTGCACGAGCCTGCCCGCTGACTGATGCACCCAGACCGCCGCGCAGCGCTTGCTCGCGCAGGTGTGCCGTGCGCGCATCCGCCTCATCAAGCGCAAGCTGATTCTGCGCAGCTTGCAGGTCCTTGGCTGCCATGATCCCAGCGCTGAAAAGCGATTGTGCCCGCTGCAGCGCTTGCCGATCGGTCTGCACTTTGAGATCGGCCTGGTGCGCAAGTGCCGCCGCCTCGGCGATGCGCACTTCCACCGATGACGTCGTGCTTTGCAACGTGCCCGAGGCCGCCACCGCGTCGCCCCGCGCTTGCTCGACGGCTAAAACGAACGGTTGGCTGTCGAGCTGCGCCAGCGCTTGGCCCGATTCAACGTGGTCGCCAACGTGAACGTCGATGCTGTTGAGCCGCCCGGCAACGGTGAACGTCAGCGCCGACGAACTGCCCGGCGGCGGACCCACCCGGCCGTGCGCGATGACGCGTACCAGCAAGGTTCCTTGACGCACTGTGGCAAGCGCAATGGCGGGCGCGGTTGGTACTTGACCGACAGCGCGTTTGTGGCCGACGTACACCACCACGACGGCGACCAATGCAATAACGATAAGCGCCCAAAAGCGCCGTACGAAAAGACTCACGGGCCGAGCTCCAATGCAACCACCGTTCGCGCCAGCGCTTCGTCATAGATAGCGCTGAGCTCTGCCAAGCGTGCGTCGGCGTAGGTCGCGCTTGCGGCGGTGCGCTCGAGGCTTGACGACGCGCCAGTTCGGTAGCCGATAAAGGTCGCGTTGAGCTCCTCTTGCGCTGCCTGCCGGGCGCGGGTGAACGCTGCGGTCGCCTGGATGGACGCATTGAGTGTCCGCACAGCCGAGCTTACTTCAACCGTCAGCTGACGCTGGGCTGCGCGAAATTGGGCGCGCGCCTGGGCCAAGAGCGCACTCGCTTGACTTATTCGCGAGGCCGACGCGCTGTTGAATGGCAGCTCGAATGAGGCGGTGAGGGTAGGCCCCTTGACGGCTTGCCCCGTGTCGATGCCGTGCTCGTAGCCTGCCGAAAGGGTAATGGCTGGCAGCACGCCGACGCGCGCGGCGTTGACGCCGGCGGAAGCCGCCGCGACGTTGTCGCGCGCCGACGCAATCTCCTTGCGCTGCGACATCGCTCGCTGCACTGCGCTGTCGGGATCGCTCGGCGCCGCTGGACCTGCCGGAACTGAACCTGCAACGGGGTCGCCGATGGACGTCGCCGATAGTCCAGTTTCGAGTGCAAGCGCCTGCGCAGCATTGGCGTCGCTCGCCTGGGCGTTGTCCAGCGCCGCAAGGGCCTGGGCGGCCGCGACATCGGCGCGCACGACGTCGATACGCGGCGCTTCACCGCTCTTGAAGCGCCGCTGCGCGGCCTGCTGCTGCGCGAGCGCGAGGTTGAACGCTTCACGTCGCGCGCTCAAGCTGGCGCGCGCCCGCAGTGCGTTAAAGTATAAGGTTGCCGCGCGGATGCGTGCGTGGCGCTCGGCCGTCACGGCGTTGGCGCGCGCTACTCGATAGGTTGCTTCGGCTTGGGAGAGCAACGGAAGAAACTGAGCAAAGCTCAGCAGCGTCGTCTGCACGCCCAAGTTCAATGCTTGTTGCTGCACGGTCGCCCCGGGCGTCGCTCCCGCCTGAGGGTTTTGCGTATAGCCGGCGATGAGTGATGGGCCGAAGCCGGCGCGGGCCGCAGTGAGGTTCGCGGAGGCGGCGTCGACGTTGGCACGCGCAATGTCGACGTCGGGAGACTGGGCGACCGCATCGTTTTGCGCTTGCTGGAGCGTCAGTCCGGCGAAGGCAAGGGGCGCATAGCCGGGAGCAAGCGGTGCGGGAATGCTTGGGGATGCGACGCTCGGGGCGGGAGTCGGCACGGCGAGGACCATGCTCGCCGGCATAAGCGTTGCAAGGCATGCCGCAAGCGGCAGCTCGCGCCATCTCATGCTCATGCGGCTTCCTCGCTCGTGATGTCGCGCCGGCCGACAAAACCCGCGTACAGCACAGGGATGAGGATGAGCGTGAACGCGGTCGCCGTCGAAAGGCCACCGATCACTGCGATGGCGAGCGGCCGCTCCATCTCCGAACCCGATCCCAGGCCAACCGCGAGGGGCAGTAAACCGGCGATGGCCGCCAAGGTCGTCATGACGATCGGCCGCAGGCGCGTGCGGCCGGCGATGACGAGCGCCTGCGTTACATCGTCGCCTGCGGCACGGCGCTTATTGGCAACGTCGATGAGCAAAATGCCGTTTTTCACCACGATGCCGACCAAAAGCAGCAAGCCCATGAATGAGGAGACGTTGAGCGGCGTTCCGGTGAGGAACAACCCAAGGGCCACGCCGATTAGCGCCAGGGGGATCGCCGTGAGGATCACGGCCGGCAAGCGGAACGAATTGAACGTGCCCAGCATGACGGTGAAAACCAAAATGACTCCAACGATGATGACGGTGAGAAACTCACGAAATGAGGCTTGCTGGGCAAGATACTGGCCGCCGATCGTGGCGGTGTAACCCGGCGGCAACGGCGTGTCGCCTAAGACGACTTTGACCCGGCCGATGACCGTCGAGAGACTTGCCCCGCTGATGTTTGCGGACACGCGAATGACACGCTGCCCGTTGAGCTCGTTGACGTCAGTTGAGAGAGGCTCGCGCGCGAAACGGGCTACCGCGCTGACGGCAGTCGGGCCGAGCGGCGACACGAGCGACTGCGAGCCCAGCGCATCCAGGCTGCCGGCGCCGGTACCGACCTCGATGCGTACCGGCACGAGATTTCTGGCGCCCGGGATTTTTGTCGCCACCGTTCCCTGCGAGCCTGCCGACAGCGCATCCGCGACGTCGCTTGGGGTCAAGCCCGTCGCAGCCAAACGAATCCCGAGCGGCGAGATGCGCATGACGGGATCGTCGTAAACGACGCCGCTGAAGGGATCCACAATGCCGCTGATGCCGCTGATCTTGTCCTTCAAGGTGTTCGCGATGCTGATCAGCTTGGTCTGATTTTCGCCCCGGACCACGATCTCGATCGCCCGCGGCGTTCCCGACAAATCGTTAATGATATCTTCCAATATCTGATGAAATTCCAGTTGCGCCGCCGGAACGGCCGCTGTCAGGGCGCTGCGCAGCTCATCGCTAATCCTCAGGTATGGTTGGCGGCGTGTCACCGGCTTGAGCGACACGCGGATCAGGCCGCGACTTTGCGGTAGCGGCGCAAAGCCGTTGGAATCGATGCCCGTCAGCCGACCCTCTGCCACGACTGCCGGATGCGCAATGATAATTTTTTCCATGGCACGCGCCGCCGCGTCGCTGGCTGAGAGCGTGGTGCCAACGGGCATGGCATACCCGATCTCAAACTGGCCCTCGTCCATTTTCGGCAAGAAGTCGCTGGGCAGACGCACAAGCAACAAGGCGGTCACCAGCAAGACGAGGCCGCAGGCGATGAAGACCGTGCGTTGATGAACGAGCGACCAGCGCAAGGCGGGTTCATATTTGTCGAGCACTCGCTTCAGCAGGCTGTGATCTTCTTCTGCACGGGTTTCCGGGTGCAGAAAACGCCCAGCCAGCGTTGGCGCCACAAACAATGCAAGCCCCAGCGAAACGATGAGCGCCGAAGCGAGCGTGAAGGCCAGCGCGCGAAAGAAGAAACCTGGAATGCCGGAGAGCATCGCAAGCGGCAAAAAGACGACGACGGTCGTCGCCGTCGAGGCAGCCATGGGACCTGCGATCTGTGCCATCGACAGCCTGATCAGCGCTTTTAGGTCGACTCTGGGATTCTCGCGCATGTTGCGGGCTATGTTTTCGATCACGACGATGGCGTCGTCAATGATAAGACCGACCGCAACGGCCAAACCGCCGACGCTCATGAGGTTGAGCGTTTCCCCGGCGCGGTTCATCACGAGCAGCGTGATGGCCATCGCCAGCGGGATAACAGCGGCCGCCACCAGCGTCATCCGAAGGTTGCGTAAGAATGCTAGGATCACAAGCACGGCAAGCAGCGTTCCCAGCATGATGGCGTCGCGCAACGCGGCTTGCGAATTGGTGATGAGCGTCGTCTGATCCCAGTATTTGTTGACACTCGTGCCGGTCGGCAGCCGCTGCGCAATCGTCGACATGCGAGCCTCAAAGGCCCGCGCCAGGCGAACCGCGTCCGCACCCGGCAGACCGTAGACGTTGATCGTGACCGCGCCGGCACCATCGTAGGCCGCAGCGTCCGTCGCCGGCGCAACGCCAAGGCTCACTTCACCCAAAGCGCTCAGCGGCACGGCGCTGCCGTTACGCAATGGTACCGCCACGCTTCCGATCGATGCGGTATCTTTGAGCTGCGCATCCACGATGAGGACGTAGCGTTGGTAGTAGCGGTCAGAAAGGCCGACCGCTCTGACGTCGTTGGCTGCGGCGAGGGCGTTTTGGACTTGGGTCGGCGTGACGCCATAGGAGGCCAGCAATGCCGGGTCGAGCCGGACGTGGTATTCGCGAATGCGGCCGCCCGCCAGCGCGATGCGCGACATGCCCGGAACCCCTGCGAACGCCGGCAGCATCGTGCGCTCAGCGAACTCGCGCAACAGAGCTTGCGAGAGCGTGCTTGAAACCAGACCGTACGAAAGCACGGGCTCGCTGTTGGGATTGACGATAACGGCGAGCGGGTTCACGCCGCCGGGCAAGCTTGAGCGAACTTGATTGAGCGCCTGGTCGACCGCTTCGAGATCGATGCGCGGATCGGTCTTCGGATCGAATGAAACAAGCAGCTCGGCTGACCCCTGCGTGGACGTCGCTTGGACCTGGGTAACGCCGCGCAGTGTTTGCAGCGCGCGCTGCAGCGGCAGGGTAACGCCAACGCGCACCTGTTCGGGTGGCAGTTGACCGGCGTCTGCAACCACGTCGATGCGCGAGAACGACATCGTCGGAAAGATGCTCTGCGGCGTCTTCAGGTATGCGTACACGCCGCTTGCGGCAAGCACGCCGACAACGAACAGCAGCACTTTGTCGTTGCGCTGGGCAAAGCGGCCGAGGTCCATCAGGCCACCCTCAGAACGAACCGACGCGCTCGATCGCAAGCGCGGTTGCTCCGCCCGTGCCGTGGCACAGAGCGGCAAGGCCGTGGCTCGCGTCGCGCTCCTGCAGCGCATTGAGCAGGGTGACGATCAAGCGCGCGCCGGACGCGCCAATGGGGTGGCCCAGCGCAATTGCGCCGCCATGCACGTTGAGCGTATCGCGCGAAACGCCAAGCTGGCGCTCGAACAGTACATTGTTGAGTGCGAACGCCTCGTTGTTCTCGAAGAGCTCGAAATCGCTAAGCTTCATCTTGAGCTTATCGAGCAGCTTACGAACCGCGGGAATCGGCGCCTCCGGGAAGCGCCAGGTTGGACCTGCCGCCCACGATCCTGCCATGATCTTGCCGAGCGGTCGCAGCTTGTGCGCATCCACCGCGCGCTGGCTTGCCAGCAGCAAGGCGGCGGCGCCGTCGGAGATTTGGCTCGAGTTTCCAGCCGTCAACATACCGTCGGCTGCAAATGCCGGGCGCAGCTTGGCCAAGCTCTCGGGCGTTGTGTCTGGGCGGATGCCCTCGTCCTGATCGACTCGCTCACGGCCGTGCTTGGTCGACACCTCAATGGGTGCGATCTCACGCGCGAATATCTCTTTCTTTGTCGCCAGCGCGGCGCGCTGGTGCGAAAGCGCCGCCACTTCGTCTAAGGCTTGCCGACTCACTCCGCACTCGTGTGCCAGCCGCTCGGTTTCTACACCCATCGGCTCGCCGTTGACCGGATCCGTCAGACCATCGTGCTGCAACACGTCGATAAGTTGTTCGGGTGATCCCAAAAGCGTCTTGTAGCCCCAGCGCGCTCGCTGCGAGAGCATGAAGCCGGTCTGCGTCATGGACTCAAAACCGCCACTGAGCACCAGGTCGGCGTCGCCGACCCGGATCGAATTGGCGCCGCTGATAACGCTCATCATCCCAGACGAGCACACCATGTCGACCGCATAGCCGTCGACGGTGTCGGGGATGCCGGCCTTCAGCGCAGCCTGGCGAGGGAGAAGCTGACCGTGACCGGCTCGCAGCACGTTACCGAAGACGTAGAGGTCCACGCGTTCTGGGGGGACCCCGGCGCGTTCCAAAGCGGCCCGCATCGCATGGGCGCCAAGCTCGACCGGTGATACATCTTTGAGCATGCCTGCAAACCGTCCGATCGGCGTACGCACGGCTGAGGCTATATATACGTCTTGCATGCGGCGCTGGAAGTGTTCCAGCGCTTTCCGGCCCGAACCTCCGGAACCTATTTCAGAACGATGGAGAGTGCGACTTTTTGGCCGTCACGCACGACCCCGGATGCGGTGATTTTTGCTCCGCGGCGGATGTCTGCGATGCTGCCTGCCTCGCCGTGAACCTCGATGGCGGTGGTCGGCGTCACCACCACCGCGACCGTCTGGCCGCCGCTGCTGATCCGTACCGTATTGCTCGCGTAACTGACAGACTCAACCTTGCCTGAAACGTTGAATGTTTGATTGCCGTCGGCGAGTTGCCAGATGCTCAACACGCCGGTGGTCGTGGCGCTGCGCGCCGGTTGGCTCACACCGCTCACGGACAGGAGCAGTGAGGCGACTGCGACGAGGACGAAGAGCATGCTGTGTCGAGAACCCATGGTAATATGGTAACGCTTTTAAGGTGGGCTTTGTTTCGCCTGCCGTCCTTGTCTATGCGCGCAAACGGAGGAGTTCGCTGTCCATCGACGACTGGATCACCTCCATTGCGGTGGCCCAGTGCGCGAGCAGTCGCTCCTGGAAGACAGGCCGCTGCTGGGGCGTCAGCAGCCAGCCGGCAGCGCGCGCGGCAACTCGGGCTGCCGAGGCACCGACGCGCCGCGCTTTGTCGATGCTGACATGCATGCGCAGAAGGCCAGCCGCCGCACTCTTGGCCTGGGCAATGAGCGCCGCGTGCGACTCGGGTCGCGCGCAGCCGGCCATGACCGCCATCCGCAGCAGCGCCCGCGACACGTGGTCAAGCCCGTTTGCTTGCGTGAGAGCATAGGATGTGACCGAGCGCTCAATATGCCGATGCAGAACATCGACGAAGCGGTCGTCGAAGCGCAGAGGGCCGACATCGTGCTGCGGTGCTCCGGGCACGACAAACATGTCGTACAGGGCAAACTCGTCGCCAAAACGCAGGGCGTGCTCCCAGACGTCCAGCCAGATCGTTTGGGCATTCCGAGCCTTCCCCTCGATGTCGAGCGCAGCCGCAATGACCGGCTGGATGGAGACGGCGATGACAGCCGACTGGTGATGCCGTGCGCGCTCCAGGGCTGCCTCAGCCAGCGCGCGGGCCCCAGCCGGATCGCTCGCAAGCATGTGACGCGCAACCACGCCTTGCGTTTCGGGCCGCGTCCACAGGTTGGGGTACTTTTCCATCAGATCGTGCGGCGGCGCCCACGGCAGCTGCGCGAGCAGCGCCGCGCGACCTGCGATCGAAGCTGCGCGAAAACCGAAACCCGCTTCTAATGCGGCAATTGCCGGGCGCGCGCCGTTTGCGATGGCGTACGCATCTTCATGAAAGCCGCGAACCAGCGAGAGCATGGCGTTGCAATAAGCGGCGCGTGCCATGATGTAATGATCGCGGCCATGCACCTCGAGCGCCTCCAGATCGGTGAGCACCAAATCCGCCGCCGTGAGGTCACCTTTGAGGACATACTGTTGCGCTTCGATGGTCATCGCAAATGCGATCAGGTACTCGTTGGCGCCGGCAAGGGATCGCAACGTCTCTGTGATCGCACCCGCGCGGACGACGTTCCCACGGCGATGTGCCTCCAAGATGTCCTGCGCTGCAAGTTCGAATGCGACCGCATCATACAGCGCACCGCTGTTGCCCGTGAGCTGCTCTCGTATCTCGCGCCGCAGCGTGATCGATTCCTCATCCCGGCCGAGCGCAATGAGGTGCCGAGATATCGCGGTCAACGCCAAAAGCCGCCATGGCCCTTCACACGCGTCAATCTGTTCTTGGCTGACCTCGAGCCCGGCCCAGAGCGTGGTCCGAACGATGCTATAGGCCACGTGCCCGCCCGAACGCGGAACGCGGAGGTAGATTTCAAGCGCCGCTTTCGGGTCGATAGTTTCGATCGTCTTCGCCAGCAACAAGAGGTGGCGGTGGCTGTCAGGCGGACGGCGCAAGATCTTCTCGATGGATTGCGCGATCGCGGCGATGGCTTCGGAGCGGTAGCGGAAAAATTGCCGGACAGACACGTTCATGCCAGCCGCTGCATTATGCGTCGTCTCGCCGGCCAGGTCGACCCGCCGTATCGTTTCGTAGCGCAGGTACTGATGTGAATCCGACCGGTCGAACGCCGCCTCGATGGCGAGCAGGAGCCCTTCGCGTCCGTCTCGTGCGTGCAGGCTTTCGCGCAGCATCACAGCCAGGCGCTCCCTATCCAGCGCATGCGGACGGCGAAGAAGGCGTACGATGTTTCGCACTTCCCTGTTCGTCCAACGCATAATGCCGGCATATTCGTTCCGGCCGTTTAGAAACCCCACGTTATGCCATCCGTAAGCTCCGTTGGCATACATATGGCACTCCCAATTTTGAGTCACTGCTTGGAAATCCGAGCCAGCGCGGTGCTTTGCGCCACGCATGCAAATGCCAACTTCGTGCCGCTCAACTGCAGACCGACAGGGGTCGGCAAGCTTGAGTAGATACCTATAACGCATGGTGGTGCGCGTCTCTGAAGTGACACCCGGCGAACACAACGAGCTTTTGCAAACGCTGCAACGCGCCGCAAAAGAGCGCAGTGCGATGTTCTTCGTCGTTTGCGTCGACCCGCATGAAACCCCACCGGCCGACGCACTGGCTGCGATCGTCGATGAGGCAACCCGGCGAATGAACGGCCAGCGATCCGGTCGCGAGCATCTGTGTGTCGGCGATCTGCGCATGGATCGCAACCGCTACGAAGTTACTCGTGCCGGTCGGCCCATCGCACTCTCGCCTATGGAATATTCCTTGCTGGAGTTTCTCATGCTGCATCACGACCGTGCCCAAACGGAGCAGGTCTTGATGAACTCCGTCTTTCATGGGGTAAGTAAGAACGGCCGTTTCAACACGCTGTGGATTCACATCCACCGCCTGCGCAAAAAGGTCGATCGTGACGATAGGGTGCCGCTCATCCACACCATCAAAGGCGTCGGCTACATTCTAAAATCGCCGCAGCCGGCGAGCGCAGCGCAAGGCTAAACTGCGCGCGAGGCTCGACTTCACCCTACCCCGAACACGCGCGGGTGAAGGATACCCCCCTGCCGGCGCGGCGTTTAGGGAACACCGGCGTCGATGCGACGATCTTCGGTCTTGGCGGCGAAGGAATACTGCGCACCTACGGGTACGAGACACAAGCGCGCGCGCTGATCGAGGCCGCGCTGGATGAAGGCTTGACGTATTTCGATTCGGCGCGCGCCTACGCGGGCAGCGAGCAATACTACGGCGCATCGCTCGGCAAGGCGCGCGATCGAATATTCTTGACGTCAAAGGCGCACGATCGCACGAAGCGCGGCGCGTTGGCCATGCTCGACCAAACGCTCGCCAATATGAAAACCTCCCATCTCGACCTGTGGCAGCTGCACGACCTGCGGACCTGGGAAGAGCTGGACGAGAT
>JALYZV010000095.1 GCA_030948685.1 Vulcanimicrobiota bacterium
CCCAGAAATCGGGCCGGCAGCGCCGGTGCGAGCAGTACCGCCCGTGCCCGTCGTGACCTTCGAGCAGCCGCTCGCGCTGAGCATGACGCACGCGGTGAGCAGCCAAGCAACAATAGCCGGCTGTCGCAAAGCGTGGGCCCTCATTCCATCGACCACTCCCAGGTGTTCCAATTCGATGTCGTCGCCGGCGCCGGAATGAAACCCTTGAGATGCGGGCTCGTCACGAAAATCTGCCGTTGGAACCACAAGACGATCGTCACCGACTGCGAGGCAATCTCGGATTGGGCGATCGCGTATGCTTTTTTTCGCTCCGCTTGATCGTACGTCAGGCGGCCAGCCGTGAGCGCCGCGCTCAACTTCGGGTCACACCAAAAGAGATTGTTCTGACCGGCCGGCGGAAACTCGTCGCAAGCATAGAGGGAATAGTCCCCATCTGGATCCGCGCCAGCGACCCAAGCGAAGAACCCTATATCGTACTTGCCCGTTTGCAGAATGCCGCCGTTCTGACCAGGCGCGAAGAAAATCTCCGCCGGATAGTTCTTGATCCGCGCATCGATGCCGACGGCCTTGAGCTGCTGCTGGACGAGACCCTCGGTGGCCTCACCAGTGGCGCCTCCGGTCACTGCCGAGAGATTAAACGTCAGGCGTTCGCCATTCTTTGTCATGATGCCATCGGCAGCCGCAGTCCAGCCCGCCTCACGCAAGAGCGCCTTTGCTTTGGCCGGATCGTATTCGTAATGCATGACGTTGGGATTGTACGCCCATGACAGCTTGCTGACTTCCGCGTCGGACCGCGCGTGCACGCCATGGGTAACTTTATCGATGATCGTTTGCTTGTCGATCGCGTAGTTGATCGCGCGGCGGATGCGCAGGTCCTGGAGGAGCGGATTTTTCTGGCTCAGATCCAAGTGGGAATAGACATACGAAGGCGCCACCTCGACCTTGTAATCAGGCTCTAACGCTTTGATCTGATCGTATAGATTTGACGGCGCACGAAACCACGCGTCGAGTTCGTGCGTTTTGAGTTGCACGAGGATCGTGGTCTCTTTGGGAATGACTTTGAAGATGACGCGATGGAGCTTGGGCGGCCCGCGCCAGTACGTAGGATTGGCGGTCAGCTCAATGTGATCGCCGTGCACCCATTTGACAAACTTAAACGGCCCCAGACCAACGGGGCTGCTGTTGTACGCCACGTAGTTAAGATCCGGATACTGCTCGAGCAGATG
Organism: Vulcanimicrobiota bacterium; assembly: GCA_030948685.1. Lineage (GTDB taxonomy): Bacteria > Vulcanimicrobiota > Vulcanimicrobiia > Eremiobacterales > Eremiobacteraceae > JAFANK01. Next base: position 1,227 of record JALYZV010000095.1, read on the forward strand.
GGCGGGCAACACCGGATAGAGTCCGCTCTCGCAAAAGAACGTCGCCAGCGCCGGCGCGTAGATCTTTTTGAGATGGAAGCGCACCTCGTACGGCCCGACCGCCTCAACGCTGGCAATATGATCCCAACCCTCACGAGACTGGAGATTGGTCTTGGGGTTGTTGACGGCATTGACCGTAAAGATGACGTCGTGCGACGTAAATGGTGGGCCATCTTGCCATTTGACGCCGTGACGCAAGTGATAGGTAATGGTTAAGCCGTCTTTGCTGATGCCGCCGTTTTGTTGTGAGGGCACTTCCGTGGCCAACTCGGGCACATAGTTCGCTTTATCGTCGAGGTTAAAAAAGAAACCGTGGATGAACATGTCGAGGTCGGTGCTGACGGCATCCAGGCGTAACAGCGGATTGAGGCTGGTCGGCTCTTCGATCTCAGCATAGCGCAGCGTGCCGGGAACGGTGTACGAGGTCTGCTGCCGCGTCGCAACGCCGACCTTCGAGCAGCCGCTCAGCAAGCCGCAAGCGGATAGCGCCAGGACAAAGGCGACGAGACGGAGTTTCAAAGACTGACCGGCCGCATGACCACGATCGTGATCTCGCCGGCCATGTTGGGATTCATCAGGCTCTTATACCGGAAGGTGCCCGGAATTGCCGCAACCCAGGTCCAGCGGCCTCCACCGGGAGCGATGGGCCCCGAGTCGAACGCGCCGATAGCGGTCGCCGTGTGCGGCTGGGAGTCGTTGTTGATCCAGGTGACCAGGGTGCCCTCAGCAACCTCGATCCTGCCAGGGCTATATCCCTTGTCGTTGATCGTGATCGTCACCTGACCGGTGTGTTCTTTTTGGCAGGAAAAGCCCGACAGCAACAGCACCGATAACAAGCAGCCAATTGCAACAATGAAGCGCGAACGATTCGGCATGGCGCGAGCTTCTTTTGGGCCGCCGTTATTCCCTTGCACAGCCGCGTCAGCTCGAGGTTGGCGCGATCGTGCCCTCGGCAAACAGCAAGTTCTGCTCAGCGATCTTGTAGGCATACAGCGCTTGCACGTAGTTGGATTGCGCGGTGGTCAGCTGCGACTGCGCATTCAGCAACAGCGGCAGCGTGGTCACACCTGCTTTGTATTGCGCATTCGTAACGTCAAGCACAACTCTGGCCTGATCCAGCGCAACCTTAGCCGCGTTGAGGCTCGAGCTAGCAGTCCCGAGTTGCAAAAACGCCTGTTGCACGTTCTGGTAGACGTTCAGCTGCGTCGACTTCAAGCTCGCTTCGGCTTGCTGCTCGATCGCGCGCGCCTGATCGGCCTGCGAACGAATGAGGCCGCCCGAGTAGAGTGGCACCGACACGCTTGCGCCGATCGACCAGTTGGCCGCATAGATCTGACCATTAGGGGCGGTGCTCGCCGATCCCGAGCTTGCCGTCGCGCCGACGAGCGGAAATGCGGCAAGCTTGGCCGCGCGCACGTTTGCGTGCGCTTGCTGGACGGTCGCCCGCGCTGCGGAGAGATCAGTACGCTGGTGTAGTGCTTCATCAAGTATAACGTCGAGCTTGGGCTGCAAGCCGGCCACCGCCGTGTCATCCTTCAGGGTTACCGGCGTCGTCGCCGGTATACCCATCGTCGTCAGCAGCGAGGCAACATTGAGCGCCTCACCATTTTGCGCGGTGGCGACGCCGACTTCTGCTTGTGCGACCGGAAGCTGGGCAGTCAAAAGATCCGCCTTCGATGCCACGCCGGCACGAAACTGCGCCTCGACCAGATGTTGCTGCACCTTGGCTACATCGAGCGAACGGAGGGCGGCCTGCAGCTGATGACGGGCCTGAAGAGCGGTGAAGTATTCTTGCGCCACGCTGAACAACACGCTTTGAATTTGACGCAGCAACGAGAGCTTGGCGGCGTCGGTTGAGTAACGGGCCGCCTGTACTTGGGCGTTGACTCTTCCACCGTCGAGGACCAGCTGACGAAGCGTGACGGCGCCGTTATTCTGCGTGAAGACGACCGGCACGGAACTCCCTCCTGCCCTTCCCGTCCCCGTACCACTGCCACTCGTTGCAATATTTGATTTCGCGCGCGAGTAGTTCGCGTCGGCGCTGATGTTGGGCAGTTCGGCGCTGCGCGCAATGCCGATGCCGGCCGCGTTTTGGTTCACGACCGCTCGGCCAATTTCGAGCTCGGGCGACGATGCAAGCGCGATAGCTTCCGCTTGTGCAAGCGAGAGTTCCGTCGGCAGAGGGGACGGTGCATTGCCAGCCGAGGGCTGTATGGCAGGCGACGTCTGCGTTGCGCGAGCCGTCGCAGCGGCACGCGGTGTCGGGCTGGGCGATATTCGCGCGGCCGGACTTGGCGGTGGCGTCATGGGCGTGGGGGCCGCCAAACTCACCGACAGCGTGCACGACAGCGCGGCTGCGACCGCGCACAGAGCAGCAAGGGGTGTTGTTCTCATGCTTTCCTCGACTCGAAAGAAGGCCGGCCGCAGTGGCCCGCTATTTTGATGATGTTCGCGATGGAGGCGGCGTTAGGTTCCCCGCCGAGCTGACGCTCAGAAACGATCCATCTTTGAGCGTGTCCGGGCGCTGCACCACGATCGTCGTGCCGGGTCTGACGCCGTCGCCGCTCACTTCTGCTTCCGTATCCGTCTCCAGTCCTCGAACGACGCTCGTAAGCTTCGCCTTGCCATCGCATTTGCACTCTGACGCTTTGCTCAGCACGTAGACCGCATCCCCTTTGTCGCTTTGAAAAAGCGCGGCTTTCGGCACGATGACAACGTTGCGGTGCTGCGCCTTGATGAAGCTGACATTAGCGACCATGCCGGCCTTGAGCGCGAGCTCCTCGTTCGGCAGGATGACGCGTGCGAGGTACGAGAGCGTACCCTGAGTCGTGGCGGAGTTGACTGCGCTGACCACCCCATGCCACGCACGCCCGGGTAGCGATTCAACCGTGACGTCGACGGCCGTGCCGGGATGAATATAAGGAAGGTTCTCTTCTGGGATACCGACGTTCACATAGACGGGGTCCAGGTTAGAGACCTGGACCAATGCGGTTCCGGGAACGGCGAGCGTGCCCGGATCGACGCTGCGCTGGGTGACCACCCCGCCGAACGGAGCGCTGACAACCGCCTGGGCGATCTGCGCTTGGATGAGCTGCAGTGCGCCGCTCGCTTCGGCCACGGCGGCCTGCTGGCTATGGACCTCCGATTGTGCAACTGAGGTCGTGCGGCCACCGAGATTTGCGTTCTGCGCGGCCACCTCAGCGCTGCGCAGCTGAGCCTGGGTCGCGGCAGCAGCCTGTCCGGCTTCGTCCACCGCCACCTGCGAGACATAGCCTTGCGCAAAGAGCTGCTTATTGCGGCGCACATTTGAGAGCGCGGTTTGGTAGGCGATGCGAGCAGAATCCAAGTTTGCATTGGCACTTGCCGCAGCGCCCACGTTGCCGCTTTGGATCTGCGCCAGATGGGCCCGCGCGGCAGCCAGGCTGCCCTGGTTTTGCTGCAGCTGTGCGCGTAACGTTGAGTCGTCGATGCGGACCAGCACTTGCCCAGCGCTGACGCGATCGCCGACGTTCACATTGACGGCCAGCACCGAACCCGTGATCACCGACGAAAGATTCGCCTGCGCTTTGGCAGCGACGACGCCGGTCAGCGTGAGTCGTTCGGCAATGTCGCCCCGCCGCGCCGGCGCGGTCGTCACGGAAAGTGCGTCCGTCTTTTGCGCTGAATCGGCCTTCTTTGCGCAGCCCGACAGGCAGAGGACAAGCGCGCTTGCGACAAGGAGCGGCAGACCTCGAAAAAGGATTGCGAAACGTGCATTGTGGTTCACAAATTTGCGTACTCTCGCCAGGTCTTAAATGTTACGATATAACGGCTATACAGACGCACGCTGGACAACTAGATGACTGAGCGTGGAAACCCGCTGGGCTGGCTCATCGTTCTTGTGCTTCTCACAGTTGCGGGCCTCCTGCTCGCGCGTGATTACCAGCTGGCTCGCACCTCCGCAATCGCCGATCCCGTCGGCAAACCCGCGCCGGACGCGACGGTCGCCGGACTTGACGGCGCGCCGTTGCACTTGGTGTCGTTGCGCGGGCGGCCCGTCTGGCTGAACTTCTTCGCCAGCTGGTGCCATCCGTGCAAGACGGAGATGCCGCTCATTGAAGAGCGTTACGGGCGCTACAAAAAGTCAGGCCTCGAAGTCATCGGTTTGGACCAGCAAGAATCAGCTGCCGATGTCGCCCGTTTCGCCAAATCGCTCGCGCTCACGTTCCCGCTCGCCATCGATGCCGGACACGCGGCCGGCGCGTATCGGGTTTTCGCTTTGCCCACGTCGATCTTCGTCGACGCACGCGGCGTGATTGCAGCCGTGCACACAGGAGCGATGTCGGCGCAGCAGATGGATCAGGACTTGGCAAAAATTATTCCGTTACGCTAGCGCGAATATGCGCGCAGATATCATTCCGGTTTTGGGGCGCCGTTCTTGCCGCGTTGCGCTAGCCACTCGGTCGCGGCCTTGGCGCTGTTGATCTGCGCTTTGATGACCGTGATGTATCGCGGACACTCCGGCCCGTTTGGTTCGTGACAGTAGCCGCGCACGCACGTTGCGCCCGCATCTTTAAAAAGAACTGGGTCCTCGCGTTTCAAGATGCGCAACGCGGCGAAGGCCATCTCGCGAATTTCCCACTGCGCCATGTTGCACGTGCGCAGCGTGAGAAACTCATACCAGGCGCGCGCGTTACCGGAGACGACGAGCTGGCTGGCGGCGGCGTTCGGAAGCACGAAGCGCGCGTCCTCGCCGGGAATACCCGCCGCCATGAGCGCTTGGTACGTCTCGCCGATCTCGCGCATGAGCGCGTCGAAACGCGCCGAGAGTTCAGGCAGCGACGAGAGCCGCTTCGGCTTGACGTAGGGGAAGTCTGCATCTTTGAAGGCCAGATAGCGCTGACTTTGCTGATCGAACTGTAAGTGGCGGTGTCGCACGAGTTGATGCGTTGCAGCGCGCGAAAGCCCGGTCACGCCGAACACGTAAATGTTATGCTCGAGGGTGGAGTGATGTCCGGCGGTACGCACCCGCTCCACAGTTTTGACCATGTCATCCGGTTTGCGTTCCCAACGTTCGACGATCGCCGCGGGATCATTGGCCGAATAGCAGGTGCGCGCAGCGGTTGCCGTCATCGCTGTAGGATGCGGTGACTTCTCTAGTAGAGTAACGCGTACGGATGTTTCGGGCATGGTGTATGACATGCGTTTCGGCCTTGAGCCACGGCCCTCCGCCAGCTGATTTCAAAGCCCTCCAATGGGTATAAGGAGAGGGTCCCGAGTCGACCCACAGGAGGGTAAACCAAGTCATATTCGAACATATGGTCGTTTGCCCGCTTGGCGAAAGCCAGGTAGGGTCCCTTGAATACGACGCAGACCACCACCCTAAGGAGGGAAAGCGTTTGAAGCATCCTCATCTCGCGGTCTTCGCAGCGGCATTTTTCGTCGTTGCGGGTATCGCCCCAAGCTTTGCTGGCACGAGCGCTGCGAGCATCTTGGCTTCGACGACTGTGACCGGAACGGCAACTTCGGCAACGTCCGGTATAACAGTCGCTGCCGCCTCGATGAACTTCGGCAGCCCACCGTCCGGCGAGGTTCCGATTCTTTTCAACGACCACCACGTCTATGCTAACCCCGACACGCTCCGTCGAGGACGCGTGCTCGCCGCCATCGTGAAAAATGGCACGCTCATGGTGCCGCTGCGCAGCATGTTCGAGCAAATGGGCGCAACGGTGTCATATGACGCCGGCAGCAAGTCGGTCAAGGCCAGCAAGCCCGGATCTGAAGTCCAGGTAACGCTGGGCAAGAACGAAGTCCTCATCAACGGCGAATCGCGTCCGCTCGACGTGCCGCCAATGATGTACAAGGGCGTGTTACTGGTTCCAATACGCGTCATCTCAGAAGCCCTCGGCGCATATGTGCAGTGGGTGCCTGAGCAGCACGTAGCGGTCGTTCGTTATCTTCCGCCGACACCGGTACCGAGCGCCACACCAGTGGCCACGCCAGTGCCGACAGCGGCGCCAACAACAGCGCCGACGCCGGCTCCAATCGGCTTTATCCAGGGCGGTATCGATCTGCATCAGGTCGCAACCGAGTTTGCGCCTTCGGGCAGCCACGCCAACGGTTCTTGGAACGGTAAAGCCGCGTTGTTCTTCGGACCCTGGGCGATCGTGGGCGATGTCCACTCCGACCAGTACAAGACAACGCGTAACTTCCAGGATCCTAGTGGCAACCCGCAGACCCAGTTCTCGACGATCGACGGTGGCACGGCGAGTACACCCGTATTCACCGCCCGCCTGACCAATGCGGATGGACGACTCGAATACGAGATCATCAAGCCACGCATTAACATCGCGGGCAGTTACATCAACGTCTGGAACAACTACGGATATCCGAAGTTGACCGGCGGCGGTGGCGGTCTCGAAAAGCTGCCTGACTTCAACTCAGCACTCGGCTGGTACGGTTCGATCATGTACTACCCCAACATCAAGGGAACGTACGTGGTTCCAGCGGGTCCTGGCCGAGGTGGCGTATTCCAGCAACAGTACAACCTGATCAAGTATGACATCGGACTCAACTATGGGCCGTCACACGTGTACGTGATCGTCGGCTATGATGGAGACCGGTTCATCGCGAAGCAGAATGCTCCGGTGACACAGACCTATTCAGGTCCGTACGCAGGACTCGGCATCCGCTTCTAGTCAGCTCGTTCAGTCAAAACAAGACGCCCGGTCAACATCGGGCGTCTACTTTTTTGGTTTAACGAACCTGAAGGTCCGTTGCCTCATCGGATTTTGGTGTCCCCCATCGTGGTCTTTTATTATGCAGCGCTGGTGGGAAAATCCCAAGGGAACGCAAACGACTCGTCCAGGATTGCCATCACGAGGAGGAGACATCTTGAAGCGTTCTCATCTCGCGGCCATCGCCGCGGCGCTGTTCTTTTTTGGAGGAATTGCTCCGAGTTTGGCCGCTGATGTCACACCCGATTTCGGCAACCCGCCTTCCGGCGAAGTGCCGATTCTCTTCAACGATCACCACGTCTACGCAAATCCCGACACGCTCCGTCAAGGCCGCGTGCTGGCCGCGCTCGTGAAAAAGGGCACGCTCATGGTGCCCCTACGCAGCATGTTCGAGCAGATGGGCGCGACCGTAACGTACGATGCGCGCAGCAAATCGGTCAAAGCCAGCAAGCCGGGATCGGATGTGCAGGTGACGCTTGGAAAAAGCGAAGTCATCATCAACGGGGAATCGCGGCCGCTCGACGTGCCGCCGATGATGTACAAGGGCGTGTTGCTGGTTCCAATACGCGTCATCTCGGAAGCCCTTGGCGCATACGTGCAGTGGGTGCCTGAGCAGCACGTTGCGGTTGTTCGTTATATTCCGCCGACACCTGTGCCAACGCCGCCCACGCCGATTCCGACGACAGCACCGGCACCCACCGCGCCACCGACTCCTGCACCGATCGGCTTCATTCAGGGCGCCATTGCGAGTACGATGATTGCCAACGAGTATTCACCGAATCTGCACTCGTCCGGCGCATGGAATGGTGAGGCTGGGCTGTTCGTGGGGCCGGTTTCACTGGTCGGCACGGTTCGCTCGGATCGATATCGCACGACGCGCAACCTCCAAGACTCCTCTGGAAATCCGCTGACGCAGTTCAATACGATCGACCTGGGTGTTGCATCGACCCCCGTCTTCCAAGCCAGGCAGTGGAACTGGGAGGGCAGGGCCGAGTATGAGATACTTAAACCGCGCATCAACATCGGCGCCAGCTTCCTCACCGTCTACAATAATTACGGCAACCCGCGACTGACGGGCGGTGGCGGCGGCTTGGAGAAACTGCCGTACGGGAATGAAGAATTCGGCTGGTATGGGTCGGTCTTCTATTTCCCCACGATGCAGGGGACGTACATGGAAACAGCTGGGCCAAACAACGGTACGTCCTACAAGCAGCTGTACCAAATCGTGAAGTACGACTTCGGTCTGCGCTACAGTCCATCGAGGATCTACGCGATCGTTGGCTATTCGGGAGACCGCTACACCGCCAAGCAGAACGCGCCGAGCTCGCAAACGCACGCCGGGCCGTACGCTGGCCTGGGAATCCGTTTCTAGAGCGAAATGTCGCAGCGCACGTTTAGCCATGTCCCCCATTGTGGGAGATTAGAAGTATGGCATAAATGGGAAACAAATGACGGAACGCAAACGACTGTGCCAGGTCTACAGCTTTCAAGTAGGAGGACAATAAGCGTGAAGCATCTTTTACTGGTAGTCGTCGTGGCAGTGGCATTCGGGGTCTGTGGCATGACACCGGGTTTGGCTGCCTATCCGACTCCGGCGCCGACGGGGCCCACCCCGATGGGTACTCCGATGGCGCCTGCGCCGACGACTCCCCCAGCTGCTCCGATGGCTCCCGCCGCGCCCGCGATGGAGTTCGGCAGTCCGCCCTCGGGCGAAATACCGATTCTTTTCAACGACCACCACGTCTACGCGAGGCCCGACACCTTACGGCAAGGCCGCGTCCTCGCCGCACTCGTTAAGAGCGGAACGCTCTTGGTACCGCTGCGCAGCATGTTCGAGCAGATGGGCGCGACGGTGTCGTACGACGCTGCCAGCAAATCGGTGAAGGCCAGCAAGCCGGGATCCGAAGTGCAGGTCACGCTCGGCAAGAGCGAGGTTGTTATCAATGGCGAATCACGCCCGCTCGACGTTCCGCCCATGATGTACAAGGGCGTGTTGCTGGTTCCGGTGCGCGTCATTTCCGAGGCGCTCGGCGCGTACGTCCAGTGGGTGCCCACACAACGCGTGGCCGTTGTGCGTTATCTCCCGCCAACGCCTGTGCCAACGCAGGCTCCCGTGGCCACGCCGGTTCCAACGACCGCACCGACGCCTGCGCCAAAGGCTCCACATTACGTCGCCTTCGTCCAGGGTGGCGTGACCTACGGCCGAGTTTCCAATGAGTACGCTGCCGGCGGGCAATCCAAAGGCGCGTCGTGGGTCGCAGCGGGTGCCTACCTATTCGACAAGTGGGCGGTCAAGGCTGATTGGCGCCAAGACACCTACGTTTCCTCAAACAACGCACCGATTGCCGGCGCTCCATTCACCATGTTCACCACGATCAACGGCGGCACGTCTACGGTTCCGCAGTTCACCGCGCGGCAGTCAACGCTGGACGGACGCCTCGAATACGAGAT
>JALYZV010000104.1 GCA_030948685.1 Vulcanimicrobiota bacterium
CAGACATCCGTTACTGGTTTTACGCCAACAAGATGAAGCACAGCAAAATCGTCCACTTCTACCTCATGCGATATGTCAGCGGCACCCCCACGCCGCAAGAAGGCGAAGTCGACGAAACGCTCTGGGCGAAGCTGGATGAGATGCCCGAAATGCTGACCCACGTGAACGAGCGCCGGCTCATCGAGATCGCGCAGCAGATGGTAAAGGAGAAAGCTCCGGCAGAACTGGGCTTTCGGTAAGGCCGGCCTTGCCGATAATACAGGTAGATATGCGCCGCAGCTTTGGACGAGCGTTGCTCGTCGCGTTTCTTGTGCTCGCGGGATGCGCACGGCCGGCAGTGGCGCCAGGGCCAACGCCGACGCCATCGCCGTCGCCCAGCCCCACGCCCCTGCCCGTCTACAGCGTGCTGAACGGCGTGCAGATCAAACCCAGGACGGGCGACCACCGCATCGCCGCCGTGATGATCGACAACTACCCGATCAATGCAAGGCCACAGAGTGGACTGCGCGACGCGGACATCGTGTACGAGGTCGAGGCCGAAGGCGGCATTACCCGCTACATGGCGTTGTATCTCGAGGCGCAGCCCAAGCAGATCGGCCCAGTGCGGAGCGCGCGGACCTATTTTGTCGATCTGGCGCGCCCCTATAACCCCCTGTTTGCCCATGCCGGCGAGAATAATGACGTCTGGGCAATGCTGGCGGACCTGCGCGAGTCGGGTTTTGCGGACATGGATCAAATCGTTGGCACGCCTGAGGCGTTTTGGCGCGACCCGAGCCGCGACATGCCGCATAACCTTTACACCTCGATCGCAAAGATGCGCGCCACCGGACCAAAGTACGGCTACAAAGACACGCCGTTTGTGGCAGAGGAGTTTGCGTTCACGCCCGACCCCGCGCCGACTGCATCCCCGCCCGAGGTCACGGTGACTTTTTGGAACAAGTACAGCGTGCGCTTCCATCCCAAGGCGAATGGCTATCAGCGCATCATCGCCGGCAGCGTGCAGCACGACCTCAATGATCCGACGCCTTACAGTGTCGCCGACATCATAGCGGTCTGGATTCCAGCCAAAGTGCTCGACGAACTCGGGGACCTTGAGATGAACGTTTACGGCAGCTTTCCGGCGCTGCTCATCCGCGATGGGCAAGCCGTACCGGCGACGTGGTATGCCCCGAATCCGAACAGGCTGCCACTGCTGCTCGACAAGGCCGGTGAGGCGCTGGCACTTGCGCCCGGCCAGATCTACGTGGAGGTCTTGCCGCAGGGCGGAACGGTCAAAACCGGGAAGAACGTATGGTCGTATTGAGGGGAGAGTTCAACATAGCGATCGAGGCGTCAAATTCGCCCGCCGGCCCAAGTCCGGCGCCCGCTTCAGCCTCGACCGGTCCGAACAGCCTGCTCGTCAAGCTCGACGTCTTTGACGGACCGCTCGACCTCCTGCTCCAGCTCGTCCTCGCCCAAGACCTGGACATCACCAAGGTCTCGCTAGCGTCGGTCTGCGAGCAATACCTAGCCTATATTGCGGTCATGGAGTCGCTCGACATCGAGGTCGCAAGCGAATATCTCGTCATTGCCGCGACGCTCATCTTCATCAAGTCCAAACGGCTCCTACCGCCGCCTCCACCGCCGTTCGTCGACGAGCTTGCCGAAGAAGCCGCGGCAGCCGAAGACGCCCTGCGCCAACGCTTACTGGCGTACCAGCACTTCAAGATTCTGGGTAACGATCTGCGCGAGCGCTTTGAGGAGAATCGCTCCTTCCACCCGCGCACGTCGGTGAACGAAGACGGCCTGGTCCAGCGATACAAGATCAAGCCCGAGATGCTCGCGACCGCCTTTATGGAAGCACTCAACGCCGCCCAAGTCCGACCGATGATCGTCAAGCGCGAGACGTTCTCCGTCGTCGTCAAGATGAACTACCTGCTCCGCCAACTCAAACAGAACAGCACCATGACGCTGTTCTCGCTGATCGCGGGCTGTCAGCCGCTGGAGATCGTCGTGACGTTCTTGGCTGCGCTGGAACTCGTGCGCGCGCATAAGATCACCTGCGAGCAAGCTGCTCCCTTCGGCGACGTCGTGTTCCGGCTGGCGCCGAAAGAAAGCACGGTTCGCCTGCTTGAGTCTGCGTAACAGCGTCGAGGCGATTCTTTTCGTCGCAACCGAACCCGTCACGATCGATCAGCTTTGCGAGGCGACCGGGTCGGGCGAAAAGCAAATCCGCGCTGCGCTCGCCGAACTCCGCGCGACGTTGCGTGACCGTGGTCTCGCCTTGCGCGAGGTTGGTGGCGGCTACCGCTTCTTTTCGAACCCCGACTACCGCGAGCACGTCGAACGTTACCTGATGCCGCCCAAGACATACATGTCGCCGGCATCGCTCGAGACGCTCGCGATCGTTGCCTACCTGCAGCCGGTCACGCGTGCAGAAGTCGAGAGCATCCGGGGTGTCAATGTCGACGGCGTCATGGGCACCCTCGAGCAACGTCAGCTCATTGTCGAACTCGGTCGCAAGGAAGTCGTCGGACGCCCGATTCTATACGGCACGACGACCGAGTTTCTCGAAGCCTTCGGTTTGCGGTCGATTGATGAGCTGCCGCCGCTGCCCGAGGATGCACCCAAACGCGTCAACGGACAGGTCATTGCCTTCCCGCAATCCAAACCCGCCGCCGAGTCTGCGGCACAGATTCACGAATCGGTGGAAGGCCACGAGGACGAAGTGCAAGCCATGTCAGATGCCAAGCTCGAGGACAGCGTCGCAGATGAACTCGTGAGAGCCATGAATGGTTCGTCGTGAAATTCGGGGTCCACGTCGGCATCGGCGGTGGATTCACTAAGTCGATCGCCGAGGCACTCGCTGCGCGGTGCGATTGCATCCAGATTTTTGCGGGTAATCCGCGCGGTTGGCGTACCACTCCATACAACTCTGAAGCCTGGGCACAATTTGCAAAACTGCGCAAGCAGCACAATATTGCTCCGACCGTGATCCACACGTCGTATCTCATCAACTTGGCATCTTCGGATAACGCGCTGCGCATGAAGAGCGCCGGTCTCGTCGCCCACGATCTTGACGTGGCCGCCAAAGGCAAGATCGAGTGTGTAAACACCCATCTTGGCAGCTACGGTCTGCAGCCGCGCGACAAAGGCTTCGCGCAGGTCTGCAAGCTGCTGGGCGGCCTCATCCACAAGGCCGCCGCCGGTCCCATGCTGTTGCTTGAGAATTCTGCCGGTGGCGGCAACAAATGCGGCGGGACGCTGGAAGAGCTGGGCCGGTTCCTGCGAGCGATCGGCAGCCGGCGCGTCGGCATTTGCCTGGATACGGCGCATCTGTGGGCGAGCGGCTACGACCTGTCAAGCGCGGCCGGCGTGGCGCGTGTGCTGAAGCAGATTGAGCAACACATCGGCTTCAAGCGCGTGCACGTCCTGCACACAAACGACACGCAAGTGTCGCTTGGCGCCAAACGCGACTTGCATTGGCATGTTGGCAAGGGCAAGGTCGGCGCGGCAGGCTTTCGCGCGCTCTTGTCGCGATCTGAACTCGCGCACGTCGCGTGCATTTGTGAAACACCCAAGACGCCGGAACTCGACCGCCGCAACGTTCTTACTCTGCGGCGCCTTGGCGGGGGCGGCTCGGCCAAAACATAGGTCTAACAAGCTCGAGAAGTAGACCACGCGCGCAAGCTGGAATCAGTTTTAGGACGTGGCGGGACGCAACTTTTGGCGCCAGTCCACGGTACCCAGGAGCGGTGCTTTGATGATTCCACGACGCTTGATCGCCCTCGCGGCGCTCCTTCCAATGCTCGTCGCACTTGGCGCACCGCTTGCGGCGTGGGCCAGAGCTGGCGGCGGACAGGGCTATGGAGGCGACAGCGGCGGCAGTTTCAGCGGGGGTGCCGGCGGGCTTTGGAGTCTGTGGCCGTTGCTTTTCTTCGGACATGGAAGCGGCTTCGGCACAATCCTCATCCTGATTATCGTCTACTACGCCTATCAGCAGTACACGCAGCGTCAGGCGCGTCAACTTGGCGACATGACTGGCGGAGGATTTGACGCGAACGACGCGCGCCGGCTGGCGAGGACTGGTAGCCTTTCCTCGACGCTTGAAGCTGGCGTGACCGATGATGACGCGAGCGGCCCAATCTGGGTTGGAACACCGGCGGCCAAGACCGATCCCAATGCCATTGCGGCGGGGCTCTCCGCCATCAAAGAACACGATCCGAATTTCGATCAGGCCGCCTTCTTGGACCGCGCGCAGACGGCGTTCTTCAAGCTGCAACAGGCCTGGCAGGCGCGCAACCAGGATGTGGCGCGCGATGTGATGTCGGATGCGCTGTATGAACGACACAAGATGCAGACCGATCAGCTTTTGGCCAAGCATCAAATCGACATGCTCGATAACGTCGTCATTGGGCACGCGAACATTGTCGGCGTCAACGCAGGCAAGCCGTACGACTCGATCATCGTTGCTTTCAGCGCGACGATGACCGATTATACAATCGACGAAAATACAAAGCAAGTCGTGAGCGGCAATCAGTACCCGCAAACCTTCACGGAACGGTGGACGTTCATCCGGCGTGCAGATGCCCAGAGCGCGGCCGGCGCCACGCAGCTCGCAAGCACGTGTCCTGCGTGCGGCGCTCCCTTGAGCCTACAAAATGGCAGATGCACGTACTGTGGGGCGTATGTGCGCACGTCATCCTCAGACTGGGTCGTCGACTCGATCGAGCAGTCGTAAGTGCCGCAACCCCCGCCCGAGCGGCGTCCGTCAGAACGGCGCCA
>JALYZV010000110.1 GCA_030948685.1 Vulcanimicrobiota bacterium
CGTGCGCGAGCGCCTTCCCGAGCTTGAGATCGAGCAATACGGGCTCGATCGGTTCGTCGACCCCAAAAACCCCGAGCCGGAGCACGTGCGGCGGGCGCAGGACGGTTTTGAGGCGGCGCGGGCTGCAGTCATGTCGGGCGACTATCACGTCGTCATCCTCGACGAGGTCAACGTGGCGATGTCGTTTGGGCTTGTCTCGACCGGCGCCGTTGTCGATCTCTTGCGCGCTCGGCCCAAGCACGTTGAGGTCATCCTCACCGGCCGCGATGCCCCTGCCGCGATCATCGAGGCGGCCGACTACGTCAACCAAATCACCGACATCAAACACCCGTACCAAAAAAACATCCCAGCCCGAGTGGGTATTGAATTCTAAGGGATAGTATGAGCGAAAAAAAGATCGACGCTGCCGCCAAGCCGGCCAATGGCAAGGCAAGCGATGCGAAAAAGAAACCGCTGGCAGGCCAGGAGCTCTGGAAAGACCAGTTTGAAGCGGCGCCCAAACGCCCGGGCGCAATCGACCGGACCATCTCCGATCACCCGCTCAAACCCATGTATGGCCCGCAAGATCTTGCCGGCATCGACTATGAGCGCGACCTTTCGTATCCTGGCCAATATCCGTACACGCGCGGCATTCATGCCACCATGTATCGCAGCCGGCTATGGACCATGCGCCAGTTCGCCGGCTTTGGCACCGCCCAGCAGACCAACCAACGCTATCAGTTCTTGCTCTCGCAGGGCCAGACGGGGCTCTCGGTCGCCTTCGACATGCCCGCGCTCATGGGCTATGATTCCGACCACCCGCGCGCGCTGGGTGAGGTCGGCAAGTGCGGCGTTGCGATTTCGACGCTGCAAGATATGCAAGACTTGTTCGCCGGGATCGACCTTGGCCGCATCTCGACCTCCATGACGATCAACTGCACTGCCCCGGTGGCCCTGGCTATGTACATCGCCGCGGCCGAATTGCAGGGCGTGCCTGCAGAGAAACTGAGCGGCACGCTGCAAGCGGACATGCTCAAGGAGTACATCGCACAGAAAGAGTGGATTTATCCGCCCGAGCCATCCATGCGCATCATCACCGATATGATCGCCTATTGCTCGAAGCACGTGCCGAAGTGGAACACGATCTCAATCTCCGGTTACCATATCCGTGAAGCTGGCTCAACCGCGGTGCAAGAGCTGGCATTCACCTTGGCTGACGGCTTCGCGTATGTCGAGGCGGGCATTGCAGCCGGCATGGACGTTGACGACTTTGCCCCGCGCCTGTCGTTTTTCTTCAACGCCCATTCTGACTTCTTCGAAGAGATCGCAAAATATCGCGCCGCGCGGCGCATCTGGGCGCGCCACATGCGCGAACGCTTCAAAGCCAAAAACCCACGCTCTTGGACATTGCGTTTTCACACCCAAACTGCCGGCTGCTCGGCAACAGCCCAGCAAGCTGAGAACAACATCATGCGCGTCGCTTTCCAGGCGCTCGGCGCCGTGTTAGGCGGCACGCAGTCGCTGCACACGAACTCGCTCGACGAAGTGCTTGCGCTCCCCACCGAGAAAAATGCGCAGATCGCGTTGCGCACGCAGCAGATCATCGGCTACGAGACTGGAGTCGGCAACGTCATCGACCCGTTGGGAGGCTCGTATTACGTCGAAAAGCTGACCAATGAGATGGAAGAAGGGGCCGAACGCTACTTCGAGCGCATCGCGGATCTTGGCGGCGTCATCCCTGCCATTCACGCCGGGTTCTTCCAAAAGGAAATCGCCGACGCGTCATATCGCTATCAGCGTGAAATCGAAAACGGTGAACGTATCATCGTCGGCGTCAACGACTTCGTGCAGGAAGAAGCCGAGCAGATTTCCCTCTTGAAGATCGACCGCGCAGTAGAACTCGAGCAGTGCCGGCGCGTACAGGCCTTCCGCGAATCGCGCGACGGCGAGGCGGCGCAGCGCGCGCTGGACCGCATCGCGGCCGCGGCAGAGACCGATGAGAATCTTATGCCGCACTATCTGGATTGCGTGCGAAGCAAAGCGACGTTGGGTGAGATATCTGAGGCGCTCGTGCCCGTCTTTGGCCGCTATCGTGAAGCAGCGGTGATTTGACGATGGCGCGGCCGATCCGCATCCTCGTTGCAAAAGCGGGTCTCGACGGCCACGATCGCGGCGCGAAAGTCATCGCGCGCGCCTTGCGTGACGCTGGCTTTGAGATCATCTATACCGGCCTGCATCAGACGCCCGAGCAAGTCGTTGAAGCGGCCATGCAAGAAGATGTTGACGGCATCGGGCTTTCGGTGCTGTCCGGAGCGCACATGACGCTCTTTCCGCGCATCAAGGAGCTGCTGGTTAAGGAAGGCGCAACGGACATGGTGCTTTTCGGCGGCGGCACGATACCGAATGAAGATGTGAAGCCGCTGCTCGCGGCGGGCGTTGCCGGCGTATTCACGCCGGGGACGCCGATGGCCACGATCGTCGACTTCGTGCGTCGCGAGTGCGGTAAGAGGGTCGAGGCGTAGGGCTCACGTGAGTTCCGACGTACGCGTGCGATTCGCGCCGAGCCCGACAGGCCATCTCCACGTCGGAGGCGCGCGGACCGCGTTATTCAATTGGCTCTTCGCCCGCCATCACGGCGGGCGCTTTATCCTGCGCGTCGAGGATACCGACGTCGCTCGCAA
>JALYZV010000126.1 GCA_030948685.1 Vulcanimicrobiota bacterium
GTTTGGGCTATCGCGGACAGGCGTGCTTCAAAGACCGCAGCATCGCGTGCGCTAATTAGCGAATTCAAAAAAATGCCAGACGACGACCCTGAATTGCATCAGTACAAGGGCCGAATCGGAGGTACACTAGACGTTATTGCTGACGATGACATCGTTGACGACTTAATCGATATTGTCAAAACTCCCAAGTACAAGAAATCGCGCGCCTTCTTGCTGCTGGTGCTAGGGAGGATGCGTGACCCAAGAGCGGTCGATACGTTGATTTTACTGTTAGGTGACGAAGACCCGTTAGTAGCAGGAAGAGCTGTCGCTGTTCTTAGGGGCGCTCGAATTGCGCGGGCCCTCCCTGCGATTGAGCCGCTTATTGCTCATCACGATCCACGTGTCCGAGAAGAGGCTCGCAAAGCTTTAAAGGCTAGGCGAATTCGAGCGTGACGGCAGGAGCCAGACGCCCCCGGTGGTCGACGACCAAAACTGTGGTGACCTCGGTCACCCCTTTTACTTTTTCCCGGCGGCCGCACGATACACTATCTGAGGTAGTTACATTATGAAACGCCACGTTGCCCTTTGGATCCTGATCGTTTGCATGTGGGCCGCACCGAACATCGCTCGCGCTGACGCAGCCTGCGATTCGGTGTATGCTCAAAATCTCGCTCGCCAGGGCTACTCGTATCTCGACCAGCAACGCTGGAGCGACGCCAAAATGGCCGCGGGTCAACTGGCGATGTACGCAAAGAGCTGCGGCGATCCGAAGGTTGGTTTTCCATCGGTCGTTCACAGCGCGTATATCGGAACGGCCGCACTGCACGCGATGGGCGACGATGCGCGGGCGGCACAAGCATTCCAGATGGGCATGATGGTGATCGACGTGCTGAAAAAAGACAGACGCTATTCGAGCTTGGTCGGTGCTATGGAGCCGAAGTTCGCTGCCCTTGGCCGCGAGATCAAACCGCCCGCGCCACACGCCCAGGCGGCAGCGGCTCAGCCGGCACCGGCTGTCTCGCCCTAGACCACCCTGCGCTCCGCCCGCATCCGCAACAGGTAATAGGCGGGCACCCCTAAGGCAATAACCCCAAGGCCGACGAGCGATCGGAGCGGCGTGCCCACGACCGTCTCGACGAGCAGATACACGGCCGCAACAACAAAGGCAGCGGGCACAAACGGATATCCAAAGGTACGATACGGCCGCGGCGCGTCCGGTTCGCGGCGCCGCAGAACGAACAGCGTGAGCGCGGTCAGGCTGTAGAAGACCCAGACGGAAAAGACCTGAAAGTCGCTGAGCGCGTCGAATGAGCCGAGCAGCACGAGAACAGCGGCAAGTGTGGCGCCGATGAATACGGTACGGCCCGGGACGTGCGTCGCCGCGTTCAACCGAGACAACCAGGGCAACAGATCGCGGTCCGCTGCCAGCGCATAAGTGATGCGGCTGTTGGTCAGTATCGAGACGTGCAGCGTCGCGAGCACCGACAAGAAGAGCAGTGCGGTCGCAATGCCTTGCGCATTGCTGCCGAAGATGTGACCCAAGACCTGCAAACCCACCGACGAAGCTGGGCTGACGCTTGCAACCGCCGCCGGTGTCAGGACGTAGAAGTACGTGGCATTGGCCGCCGTGTACACGACGATCACCACGATCATGCTGGCGATCAGCGCACGCGGCAGCGTGCGGCCAGGATCTTTTACTTCACCAGCGACAAAGGTGAGCGACGCCCATCCTTGATATGCGTACAGCGCGCCCACCATGGCGGCGACGAAACCAGCCGCTCCGCCGCGCGTCGAGGTTGCGATGCCCGCACAGGTGCCTGCGCTGCCGTCCAGCGCGAAGTGTGCGAAGCTGCCGCTTCCTAAAGCGAAGGCGCCAACCGTCAAGCACACCAGCATCAAAATCTTGACGACCGCGAGCGCGGTTGCAATTGCACCATTGGTGCGAACCCGCGCGAGGTTGACAAACGCGACGGCCGCCAGCAGCAGGAGAGCCGCCAGCTGCGTTCCAGCCAGCGAGCCGTGCAGGCCAGCCACGGCGTACGGAAATTTGAGGCTCTCGAGCGCACCGCCGGAGAGCAAGTTCAGGAAGATGGCGCCGCCGGCAGCGAGCGCAGCCGCGGCGAGCGGCCCTCCCAAAAAGAACATCATCCAGCCGTACGCAAATGCCGCCGGTGGACCGAACGCGCGACGTAGATAGGCGTAGGGGCCACCCGAATCTGGAATCATCGCGCCGAGTTCGGCGAACGTCAGAGAACCGCACAACGCCAGCACGCCTGCCACCACCCAAGCGGTCAAAACAAGCTGTGGCGAGCCGATGTCGCACGTCATCGCGCGCGCCTTGAGAAAGACGCCCTGACCGATGACGTTGCAGATGACAAGCGCCGCCGCCGCCCACATGCCCAGTGCGCGAAGAAGGCGGGGTTGAACGCTCAGGGAGAACCCTTCGATGCGCTCAACCTTTACCGCCCGCCCTCGCGTTCCTTGTGCTTAGGTTCCTCGCGTCGACAACGAGTGCGCGCGCAGACGAGCCAGCGCAAAGATCACGAGCAGGGCTACCACAACGATGTAGGGGCTGAAGGCAAGCAGCCAAAGCCCGAGGCTGAGCAGGCTCACCGTGACATCGCGCAGGGAGCTGAGGGCGTTCTTCCACGCTTGCGCCAGAACTGCGAATCCAGTTGGCGTCGTGACCGCTGCCGGGCTCGAGAACGTGATATTAACGGTCGAGTATGCAACCTGATACCGCATGCCTTGAATCTGCGCATCCAGCCGCTCGATTTCTTCGCGCACGCCGCCAAGCTGCTGGGTGACGTTGAGCACCTGCTCGATGTTGCCCGAGCGGTCCATGATTTTGAGAATGTCGGCTTCGGTGCGCCGCAGGTTGCGCAAGCGCGCCTGGGCGTCCACGATTTGATCCGACACGTCTTGGGCATTGACGGACTTCTGCTTAACTTTACCGAGCGACCCAAGGGCGTCGAGCATCTGCTCGAAACGGTATTGGGGCACGCGGATCTGCATGGTGGCGGTGTGAACGGCGTCTTCGGATGCCGGGTTATCGTCATTGAGGCCGATAACGTCGCCGAGTTGCGCGTTCGTCAACGAGGTGGCGGTGCGCAGGGCTTTTGTCACATCGGTGACCTCAAGGCTGAGGTTCGCGGTGCGGATCAGCTGCGACGGCCCTCGCGATCCCCTTGGCGGCGGCGGAACGAGCCGCGGGCCGCCAGGTTGACCCACTTCACGTCCTCCTGCGACGGCGGCGGGCATTGCGACGCCCGCCAACGGCGCATCGGCAACCGCTGTATTCGCCCTCGACATGGTCACCTGCGCGGGCGACGAGATCGGAAACATCTTGCTCGTCGATTGAATACTGCGGTGCAGCCCCGCCAAAACCACAATCGCCAGCAGCGCCAGCGCCAATAAGGCAATATTGAACGAGATCGTCGGTATCTTTGGAAGTCGAGCGCGCATGGTGCAATCCTCCACTTGTTTGGTCGGTTTGATTGCTTATACGCGACGAAATGATCTTTGGGTCACTGCGCGACGAGATTCGGGCTCTTCGAAAGGTCCGTCATATGAGCCTGACAAAAATTTGTACGTTTTGGAGGACTCGCTCATCGATCGACCGGCGAGCATATTCGCCAACCGGTCGTTCCGGCTGTACTTTGCCGGTCAGGGTATGAGTTTTATTGGTGACGGGCTGCGCGCGCTCGCCATTCCGCTGCTGGTATTCCATTTGACCGGGTCGGCATTGACGCTCGGCATCACCTACGCGCTCGAATACTTGCCGTTTGCGCTGGCCGGGCTGGTGGGTGGGTCGCTCGCCGACCGGCTGGATCGGCGCCGTCTCATGATCGTCTGCAACCTTATCCGCTTTGCGATTCTTGTCTGCCTTATCGTGGGTTTCGTTCGCGGGTTCTTGCCGATTGGACTCATCTACACGGCAATCGTGATCATCTCCGTCGCGGCCGCGATCTTTATGGGCGGCGAGGCATCGTCAATTCCGTTCACCGTCGGCAAAGACAAAGCGACGCAGGCGGTTTCGACGCTGATTGCGGCAGAGCAGGGTGCCAACCTCATTGCGCCGCCCATCGGCGGGGTATTGTTCACGCTCGGCGGAGCTCTCCCGGCGCTGATCGTCAACGCGTTGACCTACGTTGTCT
>JALYZV010000150.1 GCA_030948685.1 Vulcanimicrobiota bacterium
TCACCATGATCTCCGAGAAAATCGGTTTGCCTTGATACGTGCCGTAGATCGGCCCCAAGGGCATGTCCTTGGGGTTGCCCCAATGGTCACCCATGCCTCGAATGCACGGGCTGAGCATCATGGCGCCGGCCGGAATGCCAGCGGGGCGCACCTTGGGCTGCGGCGGCAACCCCATGCCGTTCATCGGCGGGGCCGCGAACGCAAGTGACGATGTTGCAGCACACGCGCATAACAAGACGAGGAGAGGTCTTAACATAATGGTCGCTCCTTTCGCGGCGTCGAACTTCGTGCCCGCCCGAGCACATCCTGTCATTTTGGAATCACGATGAACCCAGGCGACATCCTTCTGTTTTATCGCCCCAAGGGTCGTGACCTCATTATATCGCTCTTAACGAAGTCACCCTATTTTCACGTTGCGCTGTGTGTCGCTCCCAACGTCATCGTCGAAGCTGTTCCCAAAGGTGTGCGACAACGCGATCTGCGAGCCAGCCCTGATAGGCACCCCTTTCACGTCATTCCAGGATTTGCTGCCCAGCGCGAGGCGGCCGTGCAATGGGCGCTCAGTCAGGTGGGCGACGGCTACGACGACGTGGACCTTCTGGTGATCGTCTTGCACCGTCTATTCAAGCTCTTTCGAATCAACCGCGTCGTTGGCGATCGCTACACGTGCGGCGAATTTGTTGCAAGCGCCTACGAGCACGCTGGTCGGCGATTATTTCCTGACATCGACAGCGAAGATGCGGTTCCGGCCGACTTCGAGCGCTTTCTAACGAAGCGCGGGAGCTAAGCAGCTATCGAGCACACGTCCGAAAGCCGGTAATAATGTCGCGGCGATGTGGACGGTAGAAGTTCCGCCATCGAGCCGTTATGAGCCGTGCGCGCGTCGACCATGCCCCGCCGCGAAGAACTTTGTGCGTGCCAAACCAGGGAGCTGAGTATTCTTTGTACGGGTCTACCACATAGCCTGGATAAGGCTCAAATGCAGAGGCGGTCCATTCCCATACGTTGCCGATCATCTGGCGGCATCCAACTGGGCTATCGCCGGCGGGGAGTGCTCCCACATCAAGTGGTCCGCCATGCAATGCGTCCAGGTTGGCGTGCTCGGCTGACGGCGGATCATCGCCCCAGGGGTAGCGCCTGCCATCGCCACCAGTGGCAGCCACTTCCCACTCCGCTTCGCTCGGCAGCCGCCTATCTGCCCATGCGCAATAGGCATTCGCTTCAAACCAGTTGACATGGCAAATAGGTTCGCTTTCTGCTAGCGGAGCCCAACGGTCGAAATGTCGACGCTCCCACAAAATCGATCCAGAGCTCCCTCGCCTCGAACGCCAATAGATGGGATGCTCGGCACCTGAGGTTTGTAGCCAATCCCAGCCTTCGTTCGACCACACCTCGCGCGTGCTATATCCGCCCGCGTTGACGAACGCAGCATACTCGGCATTCGTAACCGGAGCTCGAGAGATCGAAAACCGCTGAACGGACACCTCGTGCGCCCACTTTTCATTATCGAAAACAAATCCATCGCTTGGTCGCGAGCCGATCGAATATGGGCCAGCCGGCACGACCACATCGCCGGCGAAAGGGCCGCCGGCACCCTTTCCGGGCGCCTTTGAACGCAGATTTGGCGCAGCATACTCTAGTGTTTGGCGCGTATAGACGAGGGCTTCTCCATGCATGTCCTCATGCGAGAGGATGAGGCGGTGGAAATACTCCGATTCAGGCGTGGTGAACCCATCGGCTCGCAGATGACTTTCGACGGCTTCGAGTTGGCGCGTCATGAATCGAAGCGTCCCAGGTCGCGTTGGCAGCTGCAATAGCCAGCGGTCGTCGTGAGGAATTCGAGCCGAATCGTATAATGAATCAGCGTTGGGAATGATCGGCGATTCGTCATACAGCCGGCGCAGCGTCCAAAACTCCGCAAAGTATGCAACATGCCCCATCTCCCACAGAAGCGGGTTGACGATATCAAGCATCGGCACGTGCAATTGCTCATCGGAAAGGTCTGCCGTGAGCGCCAACGATCGGCACCGCGCATCGCGGAGCAGTTCAGCGATCTGGCTAGCTGGGTTCGCTTCGATCATGCTTGCGAGCCTTAGAGGCAATTGATTTCGTCATGTGTGCCGCGAGTGGACGATCCTCACGAAAGCGCCGTTCGCCAGCGAGGAGGCTACGGATCGGCATCGTCAGCCCGGCTCGGATTGGTTCAACTCTTGGTAATTCGGTCACTGCCGAGCGCTATGCCCAGATTTTTCGAACCCTTGGGCTACGCGCCGAGGTCGTCAACGCCTTTAAGAATCAGGATTTTGACATCCTCGTCGCACTGCATGCGCATAAAAGTGGCCCAAGCGCACTTGCGTTTCGAAGGCGGTTTCCGAAACGACCCCTGATCGTCGTTCTTACCGGAACCGACCTCTACCGCGACATCCACTCATCCCGATTGGCACAGCGCGCATTGCGCTCAGCCTCGGCCCTCGTCGTGCTCCAGCACAGTGGTATAAGCGAACTCCCGCGGGATGTGCGAGCGAAGACTCATTCCATCACTCAATCGGCCTCGGCAGCGCGCGTCAGGCGACGTGCGAAACCAGGCTTCGACGTTTGCGTGATCGGCCATCTCCGTTGGGAAAAGGACCCGCTTCGCACCGCCTACGCGTTGCGCCGCCTTCGCGGCGACTATCCGATCCGTGTTACGCACGTGGGCAAGGCGCTCACATCTCGTTTCGCGTTATTGGCACGACGAGAGCAATCGCACAATCCACGCTACCGCTGGGTTGGCGAACGCAATCGGGCTGCCACACGAAAACTTTTGGCATCGAGCGACCTCATGGTTATTTCTTCGCGCTTGGAAGGTGGTGCCAACACCGTATGCGAGGCCATCGCCGCAGGCGTCCCCATCATCGCGTCGCGCATCCCCGGTAATGAGGGGCTGCTGGGTCGCAACTACCCCGGCTACTATCGGTTGGGCGATACGCATTCATTGACACTGGTGCTTGAGCGAGCAATAACCGATCGCCGATATTACCTCGCATTGAAGCGCGGCTGTGCGCGGTTGAAGGGTTCCGTCTCGCTGGCTCGCGAGCGAAACGCTTGGCAACGGGTAATTGCAAGTTTACGGAGCGGCCCCCTCAACGAGCCGCTCAAATGAGAAGGCCCGGCGGGTACCGCCGAGCCTTTCTGCGAGGTTCAGTGCTGCTGACGATTACTCGCCGCCACCTTTAGTTTCCCCGCCGCTTTCGCTTTCACTGTTCCCGTCATTTGTTTCGCGGTCGGTGTCTCCGTTCTTGACGGACTCACGATTCACGACTTTGCCAGAGCCGGCATCAACCTTGACGTCGTAGAGCTTTCCATCCGTTGCTTTCGTTACGACGGAATACACGAGGCATCCATTTTCGTCTTCAATCGATGTCTTGCCGATCGTTCCTGGCACAGCCGCGTTCGCGGCTGTTTGAGCCTGTGCGGCAGTAATTTTCGCGAGCGTAGCCAGTTGCGCTTGCGGTACATTAGGCCCGACCTTGAGGCTGCACGTGTACGCGGGCGAGCGCTGATTGTCGTTCGCGGCGAGGGCGTGGGCTGTCGAGAATCCCAGCGCCGTCACGCCAGCGATCGCTGTTGCTGTTATCCACTTTTTCATCCGATTGGTCCTTTCTTGTTTGCGGGTCACGCGCACGCGTACCTCGCTACCTCATAGCTTAGCGCATAATGCATCAAGGTGCCCTAAACCGAATATAAAAATGCTTTCAGGAGATATCGCTCCGCAAGTACGCACCTGCCGTCCGTCGAACATCCACGGCAATCACATGCGCATTCTCGTGGCCGAAGATGAACCGAAAATAGCTGCATTCATGAAGCGTGGGCTCGAAGAAGAGGGCTTTGTCGTCGACACTGCGGCCGACGGGCGGGACGCCTTTTCGCGTGCGACGACCGGCGGATACGACGCAATGGTCCTCGACATCATGATGCCGATTATCGACGGTATTACTGTATGTCGCAGCCTCAGGACGCAGGGCTCAACCATACCCATACTGATGTTGACAGCCAGAGACTCGCTGGAAGACAAACTCGGCGGGTTTGCCAGCGGCGCCGACGACTATCTGGCGAAGCCCTTTTCGTTCGAGGAGCTCGTCGCACGGCTACGCGCCCTGTTGCGGCGCAGTTCGACGAGCACCCCGCCGCAATTGAAAGTTGCCGATCTCGTGCTGGATACTGCGACCCGTTCGGCCACTCGCGCAGGCACACCGATCGAATTAACAAATCGCGAGTATCAACTGTTACACTTACTCATGCGCAACGCAGGTGCTGTCCAGACGCGCACTACGTTGCTCCAGCGAATTTGGGGCTTCTCGTTCGCAGGCAGCACGAACGTGCTCGAGGCATACGTTCGTCTCCTGCGCCGCAAGATCGACGATGGCCGTCCCGTTCGGCTGTTGCGAACGGTTCGCGGCGTTGGCTATGTCGTGCGCGAAAATTAGGATATGCGAACGATCCGAGCGCGCCTGACATTTGCGTATTCGGCCTTGCTCGTCACGACGCTCGTTGTCCTCAGCATCGCGTTGTACGTCGCAATGGGGCGGGCGCTGGAAGGGGCTGCCCTCGATTCTGTCAAGTCGCTGTCGGATCAAACCATTGGACTAGCCGCGGCCGCCGAAGGTGACGCGCGAGGCATTGCAATCGACTTCTCCGACGCAACGCTGTCGGAAACGCTGGCCCGTGGCGGTCTCTACCTCGAAGTACGCGCGCCCAATGGTTCGGTGTTGAGCCGCTCTTCTTCGCTGCGCGGCCGGTCGCTGGTTGATTCACATCAGGTGAAGCCCGAGCTTGGGCCGAGAGCGTTCGAGCAGACAATCCCTGGCATCGGTCAAGTGCTCACGTACATCGCCCCGATGCACACTAACAAACGCTACTTGGGAGTTGTCGCTGCCGGCCGTTCCATGGCGGATACGAATGAGGCGATGGCGCGGCTGCGCTCCTTACTCATAGCAGGCGACGTCTTTGCGCTGGTGATCGCAGTGTTGGGTGGCTGGTGGCTTGCCGGCGCGGCACTACAGCCCGTCGATCGCATTACGCGCGCGGCGCGCTCGATTTCAGCAGGCGCGCTGTCGCAGCGGCTGCACCTAATCGGGGCGGATGACGAGCTCCATCGTCTCGCAGCAGCGTTCGACGACATGCTGGAGCGGCTTGAGGGCGCTTTCGACCGGGAGCGACAGTTTACAGCAGATGCGGCGCACGAACTCCGGACGCCGCTGACAATCCTCCGCGGTGAGATTGAGGTTGCGATGCGCAAACCACGCGAGGGGGACGACTATCGCCGCACCCTTGGGAATCTGGGCGATGAAGTAGGGCGGTTATCTCGGCTTGTGGATAACTTGCTGTTGCTCGCGCGCATGGATGCTGGGAAAGCTCCCCTGCGCACTGAGGTGGTCCGTCTGAGGACGTTCGTCAGCCGCATCGCCGAGCGAAACACAACCCGGGCTGCCGATAAGGGTGTCGCGTTGACGTTCGCGGGCGAGAGCGAGCTGGCAGTTAAGGCGGACCCGGACCGCCTGACGCAAGCCTTAGATAATCTAATTGACAATGCTATCAGGCACACGCGTTCAGGCGGGAGGGTCGAAATGAGCTGGTTGGCTGAACGCGACGGCACGCTCATCGAAGTCGCCGACACGGGCGATGGTATTGCGTCTGAACACTTACCGCATGTGTTTCAGCGCTTTTATCGTTTGGATACGCACCGCTCTCGAAATGGGGGCGGTGCTGGCCTCGGGCTTGCGATCACGAAGCAGATCATCGAAGCTCACGGAGGAACCATAGCGGCCGCAACCCGGCCGGGCTATGGGGCGGTCTTCACCATCCACATCCCTAGCCCGTAATTGTTCGGGGTGAAACTGGCGTTGCCATCGAATCCTTAACATTGAAGCAACGGACCTTTGAAGCAACGGGTCTTTGAAGCAACGGACCTTCAGGTCCGTTCAAATGCACAACATGAAGGATTCACCGATGATCACGGAACGCAACGCAAACGTTTTGGTCGAGCTTGATGGCGAGTTGGCCTACGTTACCCTCAACCGGCCTGAAAAGCGTAACGCGCTCTCTTTACAAACGATGGAGGAGCTCACTGCAGCCGTGCGCGCAGTGAGCGAACGTTCAGAGGTCAAGGTCGTTATCCTCAAAGCCAATGGCAGTGTATTCTCGGCTGGTCATGACTTGAGCGAAATGAAGGATCGCGATCGAGACACCTATCGCAAGCTGTTTGACGTCTGCGTGCAAACAATGGAAACGATTCAGGCCATCTCGCAGCCGGTCATTGCGCAGGTCCAAGGACCGGCTACGGCGGCGGGTTGCCAACTCGTGGCGACGTGCGACCTCGCGGTTGCATCAAACACTGCCTGGTTTGCAACCCCAGGAGTTCGGATTGGGCTCTTCTGTTCCACGCCTATGGTTGCCGTGAGCCGCACGATCGGCCGGAAGAAAATGATGGAAATGCTGTTGACCGGAGACCCCGTGACGGCAGATGAGGCGCTGCAGCTTGGGCTCATCAATAAGGTCGTGCCGCCGGAGCAGCTTGATTCAGCGACGCGCGAGCTGGCGGCAAAGATCTCTGCCTCCAGCCCGTGTATCGTGGGCATCGGTAAGCAGGCATTCTACAAACAGATTGAGCTTCCGCAGCACGAGGCCTATATCTACACCATGGAAGTCATGGCGCGCAACGCCGAGTTAAAAGATGCGCACGAGGGGATCTCGGCATTTCTTGAAAAGCGCAAGCCAACCTGGAGCTCGTGAGCAGCCGGACTGCAGGCCTGGTCGCCGACTGACTTGAAATTTTCCAAGCCTATACACTTCCGGGGTGAAATCTTGCCGCCGGGGTGATGACACCTATCGTGGCCGTGAACAGCCGCTTAAAGCGAAAGAGGAGCCAAACATGAGACAGCGCTTCGCGTTCTGGATTGGAATACTGGGAATCGTGTCGCTTGCCTGTCTTGTGCCCGGACAGCGTGCAGATGCTGCATTCGGGGGATTCAACCGAATCGCCATCAACAGGATCGTCGTGGAGAACCAGCACCCTGGCAGCAAGGGGTGGCAGTTGCCTTGGCCTGGATTCACGGTCAGCGACGACATCGGTTTGCAGATCAAGGGTTATGCCGGCGCCGAAAGCGCGGAACCCGGCGGAACTGTCCCTCTCAAAGTGACCGTCACGCCAGCACAACGCTTTACCGTCGACGTCTTCAGGCTTGGAAACTACCACGGCATGGGTGGGCGATGGATGGAGCACCTGGGGCCGTTCTCAGGCGTGCGCCAGCCCGCTTGCGGCATCGTCAGTGCAACGCGGATGAACGTGTGTGCCTGGAGTACGTCTGTTGCGCTGCACGTTCCCGAGACGTGGATCTCAGGCGTGTACGTCGCCGTGCTCAGCAGTGCGAGCAAGTACCAGTCGCTTATTCCGTTCTGGGTCGTCGAAGAGAAGCGCCCTTCCGATATGCTCTTCGTCTCCTCGTTGAACACCTATGAAGCGTACAATGACTTTCCGTACGATGTGAACGATCCTAGTGGGTCGGCGCTGCCGCTGACCGGCCATAGTCTGTACGACTTCAG
This sequence comes from Vulcanimicrobiota bacterium, assembly GCA_030948685.1. Taxonomy (GTDB): domain Bacteria; phylum Vulcanimicrobiota; class Vulcanimicrobiia; order Eremiobacterales; family Eremiobacteraceae; genus JAFANK01. The sequence continues at coordinate 7,582 of JALYZV010000150.1, forward strand.
CAGCGCAGCCAGTACGCCCGCGGTCAAGGTCACCTTTGACCGGCCGTTTAGCTCGCAATATGGGAACCCAGGTGACGGCGGGGTCTACGACTTCGAGCCGGAGCTCATCGGATTCATCGAGCAATCGGGCTACGATGTGACCTATGCCCCTGACCCGGTTATCGATGCCCAGCCCCAGCTGCTGCAGTTCCACAAGGTCGTCGTGATCGGCGGTCATGCGGAGTACCAGACCATGGCGAGCTACAACGGGCTCATCGCCGCTCGAGATAGGGGCGTCGGTCTGGCGTTCATCAGCGGCAACGAGATTTATTGGCAGGTGCGATACGAGCCGAATTTCGGCGTCGACCGCCGCATCGTGGTCGGCTACAAGCTGCAGGCGGACCCAATCAGAATAGCGCATCCGGAACTCAACACTATTCGTTGGCGCGATCTCGGTCGGCCCGAGCAAAAACTCATCGGGGTGCAGTTGCCAGACCTCGGCTGGATGAGCTGGGGCGGGCAGCCGTGGGTTCCGC
>JALYZV010000004.1 GCA_030948685.1 Vulcanimicrobiota bacterium
TGCTCGTGACGGTGCCCTGCGCGCGTGCGGGAATCGTGACGGGTGCATTGCTCGGCATCGCTCGGGTTGCAGGGGAGTCGGCGCCGTTGCTGTTCACGGCCTTTGGCAGTCAATTTTGGAACCTCGACCCGAATAGGCCAACAGCTGCCCTGCCGCTGCTTATCTTCCAGTATGCCAACTCGCCATACCGCGACTGGCAGCAGCTTGCCTGGGGTGGCGCTTTGGTGCTTGTTCTTCTCGTGTTTCTGCTTAACGTAACGGCGCGGATCGTCTTTCCCGCGCGCCTGGTCCGATGACGAGCGGCAACGGTACTCCGGAAAAATTCCTTCAGGCTGACCACTTGAGTGCATGGTACGGCTCGCACTGCGCCCTGCACGACGTGTCGATGCGCTTCGAGCCCGGGGCGATCACCGCGCTCATTGGTCCGTCGGGCTGCGGCAAATCGACGCTGCTGCGCTGTCTCAACCGCATGCACGAGATTATTCCGGGAACGCGGGTGGAGGGTGAGGTTCGGCTGGATGGTCAGAATCTCTACGATCCAGGCGTCAACCCGGTGGCGATGCGCCAGCGCATCGGGATGGTATTTCAACGCCCAAACCCATTTCCAACCATGTCGATCCTCGACAACGTGCTCGCCGGCGTACGCCTGACGAACCGCACGCGCGATCGAGCGACGCTGGCAGAGATCGCCGAAGCGAGCTTGCGAAAGGCGGCACTCTGGAACGAAGTAAAGGACATCCTGAGCAAGTCGGGAGCCTCGCTGTCGGGTGGCCAGCAGCAGCGTCTGTGCATCGCGCGCGCCCTGGCGGTCGAGCCGGAGGTGCTCCTCATGGATGAGCCGGCATCCTCGCTCGATCCGATCTCGACCACGAAGATCGAAGATCTCATGCGCGAGCTGAAGGGTGCGTACACGTTCGTCATCGTGACGCACAACATGCAGCAAGCTGCGCGCGTGTCAGATTATACCGGATTTCTGCTCGCCGACGAGGGCAAGCCGGGTACGCTGATCGAGTTCGACGTTTCGTCGAAGATTTTTACGACGCCGAAGGACAAGCGAACCGAAGATTACATCACTGGCCGTTTCGGATAGAGGATACGATGACTTTTCCCTTGTCTCGCTTTTTGTTGCAGCCAACGCGGCATACGCTGGCGGTGGGTGCTTTCATAGCTGTGGTGTTTACGCTCAATCGTATGCCGCAGTTTGCGGCCGCCGCGCAAGACCCGATCGTCGTGGCGGTAGGCGACATCGCCTGTGACGAGCTGCCCGGCGCAACGGACTCGGACAAAGGCGGCGGCTGCCATCAGGCAGGCACGGCCGCGGTCGCGCAATCGCTGCATCCAGCCGCCGTGCTGACCCTCGGCGACGAGCAATACCCGGCTGGCAGCTATGACCAGTTTATGAACTCGTACGACAAGACGTGGGGAACCCTGAAGAGCGTCACGCATCCGGCGGCCGGCAACCACGAGTACGAATCAGCGCTGGGCGCGGGCTACTTTCGCTATTTCGGTGAGGCGGCCGGCTCGCCCAGGACAGGCTATTACAGCTTCGACTTGGGCGGCTGGCATTTCATCGCCATCAACGGCAACTGTTCGGCGATTGGCGGCTGCGCAGCGGGTTCTGCGCAAGAGCGCTGGCTCGCAGCCGATCTTGCCGCACATCCGGCCGCATGCACGCTCGCATATTGGCATCAGCCGCGGTTTTCATCCGGCGAGCATCATAGCGACAAGGGGTACCAAGCGCTGTGGCAGGATCTGTATGACGCGCACGCCGACGTCGTTCTCAATGGCCACGACCATGACTACGAGCGTTTTTCGCCGCAAACGCCGTCTGGTGAGAGCGACCGCAAAAATGGCATTCGCGAGTTTGTTGTCGGAACAGGCGGCAAAAGCCACTATTCCTTTACACTGACCGAACCCAACAGCGAACTGCGCAACGACGATACCTTTGGAGTCCTAGCACTGACCCTTCATCCGTACGGATACAGCTGGCAATTTGTGGCGGAAGCAAGCGGCCATTTCACCGATAGCGGATCCGGGCTGTGCCATGGCCGCGGCTCACCATAAGAATTCTGCCGGCTGCCAATACATTAAGGTATTCGAGCGCGGATTAACGCTCGCTTTTCCTGTCGTACACGTTCCACGCGCACTAACGCTGGGCCCCACGCGCGCCGCAAACCGAGGTTGAGACAACGTTAAGCTGTCTTAACCTCAGGTTTATTAAGCCTTAATGCAGGGCCCGTAGTTTAGAGTGAGCAGCAACAACCCTACGGGTTTTTATTTTGCGCTGTTGTGAAATGTGAGGCGTCATCTTGAGGCGATATTGGAGCATGGCGGTATGCTTCGGGCTGCTGCTGGGCGCGATCGGTTTGTCGACGACCCCAGCTGTGGCAGCCGGGGGAAAGATCAACGGCAAGGTCACAGACGCGAGCTCGGGCTCCTCTCTCGCCGGCGTAACGGTCACGGCCGTCGGCGCCATGACCGCAAACGCCGTGAGCGCGAGCGACGGCACGTTTACGTTGAAAAATCTAACCCCCGGGAGCTACGTTTTGTTCACCAGCCTCGAGGGCTACGAAACGGCACAATCGGATCCAATCCCGGTTGCAGACGGAATGAACCAGGCGGTGAGTTTGACCCTCTCGCGTCAAGGCGTCGCCGCCAAGACTGTCCTTGGACCCAACCTGACGATACCGCCGCCGCTGGTCACCTATTGTGGAATCGTGCGCGCGTTTTATTTTGGCCGCACCAATGGCAACGCGTGCCTCACCTGCAAAACCAAAGGCAGCCCGGACGCAACAGCGTTCAACGTTGGCGGTCAGCTGCACGCCCAAGTGAATATCCCGTACTCGCCGTGGGTGCTGGGCGCGACCTATTTCGGCGCCTACCCGTTCGGCGCCAACTGGCCGGGTCCGCTCAACAACATCGGCTACAATCCGCAGGTTGACAATACCCTGCCCGGTTATCCGCTCAGCGTTTTCGGCGAGGCGTATCTCCAGTATAAGACGCCCGGCATGTTCGGCCAGACCGGCAAGGAGATTCTCACCTCGCAGGAATCACCGTGGTCGAATCCTTCTGATTCGCGGATCGAGCCGGTCTCGTTTCAGGGGACGCTGCTCAATGGCAACCTGAGCCCCAACCTCAACGTCGGCGGAATGTACATGGCGCGCTTTAAAAGCCGAGTCACCTCATCGTTTGATGCGAACACGCTGTTGACGAGCTGTAACACAGCGTTCAATACGGGCAAAGGCCCAGTACCGGGGGTGAGCGGGACCTTCACGGTTCCCGGCGATCCATGCAACAAGCCGCAGAAGAATCAAGGCTTCCTGCAGTTTTCCGCGTCGTACAAATTCGGCGGCAGCGGCTTAGTGGCAAATGCTTATCAGTACCAGATTTATGACATCGTCGAAATGACGTACGTCAACGCGCAGTGGAATTACGACAAAAAGTCCAAGTTCAACCCCTTTCTCGCTGCCCAATACCTAAGTGAGAATAATCTCGGCCAGCATTTGATCGGCACCATTCACGACCACACCTATGGCGCGCAATTCGGTGCGACGATCTATCACAACCTGAACTTCGTGGCCGGTTATAACGCATCGCCGTTTACCACCTATGTCGTGCCCGCTAAAAATTGTAAAGGCACCATCTCATCGCCCCAATCAGCCTCAACGGGCGCGATTTTCGGCGGCGTGGCGGATACGTCGGTCACAGGACTTCCAGCGGGGATGGTTCAGTGCTACGGCGGCGGCGTTGCGTCGCCATACACCGACAACTATGCGACCGACCCTCTGTACACGACCCAGATCAGCCAAGGTCTGGCGGACACGCACAAGCCTGGAACCGGCGCCAAAGCCGCCTTGACATGGCAGTCGAACGATAAGCGCATCAAAGTGATACTGTCAAATGCCTGGTACAATTACGGATTACCCGGTTTCTCCGGAAAAACGAGCAATGGTGACGCGCGCGCAGAGTTCAACTTCGACGTCCAATACTTTTTCAATCCGGTGCGCAGCGGTCCGTATAAGGGCTTGTCGCTTCGTCAGCGTTACGCGGATCGCACACAACCGTTCTCGCCGTACGAATTTAAATATAGCCGGACGCAGCTCGAGTACGCGTTCTGACGAAATCGGTCTAAGCGGCCAGCGGAGGGTACCGCCGAACGAACGCAAAAGAGCGCTTCCATGGCAAGGCCTTGGGAGCGCCTGTTCATTGCGGCGGCAAGGCTTTTTGCTTGGTGCGTCGTTCTCACCCCATTTGGTATTGTCGCAGCGCTGGTAGCCGCCGCACTTTCCGGACGGCAAGAGCCCGATATCGTCTTTTTTCTCGGCAATCTCGTTGTTCAGCTCTTTGCGACGCTGTTCGTGGCGGCCGCTGCCGCGGGCATGGGTGCGAGCATCGGCATTGGAAGCGCTCTGTTTGTGCGCGAGCTGATTTCAGCCAAGGCCGGACGGGCGTTCGTGCTCTCGATTCGCATGCTGTCGGCATTCCCCGCCGTCGTCTTGGGCTGGTTCGGTGCCACCGTCATTTTGCCGGCACTGTCTGGGCGAGCGGCCTTAGCGGTGTTCGTCGCCGCTGTGACGGTCGTGATCATCGCCGTCATCCCGCGAGCATATCTCATCGCCGGCCGCGCGCTTTCCGCGCTGCCGCAGTCGGTTCGCGAAACTGCTGCTGCGGCGGGCGCCAGCCCAGCGCGAATCGCGGCGCACGTCACCCTCCCAGCGGTCAGCCGCAAACTATGGGGCATCTACGCTGACGCATTCTCGCGCGCGACCGGCGAAGCAGCAGCGGTGACGGTCGTCTTTTTTGCCGCCGCACGCGCCGGCTATCCGGTCGCGCTATTCACCATCCCCAGCGCCATCATGGCTCACGCGCGTTCGGTCCAGCTCATCGACGCGGGCATCGCACAATCAGCGCTCGTCATCTTGGCGTTAGCCGCAGTCAGCAAAACGATTGCCGCGCGCAGAATCGGCGAACTGCGATGGGTGTAGGCCCGGCGCCCACACTGCGGCTCGACTCCTTCCGCGAGCGCGATGGGTTGGTCACGGCCGGCGCATATGCCGCCGGCGCCGCCGCAGCCTCGGCGGCCGTCGCAGTCGGCGTGGCCCTTGTGGCGTACGGCTGGAAAGAAGTTGGTTGGGTGCTCACGACGCCGGGTTCGTTGGGCGTCATGCGAACGCTGGGGACCACGGCGTTGATCGTGGTCATTGCCCTGCCGACGGTCTTTGTAGCAGGCGTGTTTGCAGCCGCGAGCGCGAACGATCCAAGCATCGGCAGCATGGCAGGCAAGGCTTTGCGAGAATCGCTTGAGTGGTCGTCGGGCATTCCACCGGTGGTGGTGGGTGCGGCGGTGTTTTTTTGCGTGATGGCGCTGCACGCGCAGAACACGATTCTCACGGCGGCCGTAGCGCTCATCCTGCTCAACCTGCCCAACGCGACTGCGCGATTCTCGCGCGCGTTTGGCATGGTGCCGCGGCAAACGCGCGACGCCGCAGCCGCGCTGGGCGCCTCGCCGGCTGCATCGTTCTTCGGGCTGCTCGCACCGTCGGCGGCATGGGCTATCGCCTCGGCATTCCTCACGCTCGCGGCTCAAATGATCGGCGAGACGTCGGCGATCACAATTGCAATCAGCGCGAGCTTCGGGCCGGAGCCGCTCAGCGTCAAGATTTGGCATTTCGCCTCCAACAGGAGTCTGGCTGGAACCGAAGCCTCTGCGTGCATCGTGCTCGTGTTCCTAATCGGCATCTTGCTGGCGCTGTCGAGAGCGTGCTTGCGCCGCAACGTCGAATCGCTGGCGACGCCGCAATGAGTGAAGGACAAGCCCCGACCGTCGAGACCAAGCTTGAGGCGTCCGCGCTGCATGTCTGGTTCGGAGAACGGCACGCGCTGCGTGGGGTGAGCGTCTCCGCCAGCAGTCGCAAGACGCTTGCCTTGATCGGTGCCACCGGCAGCGGCAAGACCACACTCTTGCGTTCGTTTAACCGGCTCCACGATCTCGATCCAGCGGCACGCATGCATGGCAGCGTCAAGTTCGACGGCGCTGAGATGCTGGGACGCAGTGTCGATGTACTCGTCTTGCGCCGCAGGGTGGGCATGATATTCTCCAAACCGACGATCTTAGCAACCACGATTTTCGATAACGTCGCTTTCGGGCTCCGCGCCAAAGGTCTCAACGATCGAATCGCACTCGAGGATCGCTGCGAGCGGGCATTGCGCCGCGCCATGCTCTGGGATGCGGTCGGCCCAGCGCTCGACCGAGCGGCGGCGTTGCTTGCAGCCGACCAGTTGCAACGGCTGTGCCTGGCGCGGGTCCTTGCACTCGACCCTGAAGTCTTGCTCTTCGACGACCCCACCTCAGCGCTCGATCCAGTGGCGGGCCTAGCGCTGGAAGAAGTCATTCTGCCGCTGCGCCGCGACTACACCGTGCTCATCGCCACGAATAACCTCGAGCAAGCCGCGCGCCTTTCCGACTCGACCTGTTACTTGGCCAACGGTGAAGTGGTGGAAAGCGGCGAAACACCACTCGTTTTCAGCCGGCCCACCGATACCCGCACCGAAGACTTTCTCGCCGGGCGGCCGTCGAGGTGACATGCACGAGGAGACGATCATGAAACTGGACGTAACGACGCCGTCGCCGGGACCGTTGCGGCCGGATGGCATGCACTACTACGACAGTGCGCTCGACGTCATCGGCTGGACACCGCTCGTGAAACTGAACCGCGTGATGGATGGAGCGGCGTGTACGGTGCTGGCCAAGCTCGAATATCTCAATCCCGGTGGCTCAGTGAAGGACCGGCCCGTGCTCACCATGATCCGCGACGCCGAGCAGCGCGGGCTGCTCAAAGCCGGCGGCACGATCGTTGAAGCGACGTCGGGCAACACCGGCACAGGCTTGGCGATGGTTGCTGCGATCAAAGGGTATCGCTGCATCTTGGTCATGCCCGACAAGGTGAGCGACGAGAAGGTGCGCCTGCTGCGCGCGTACGGCGCCGAGGTCGTCATCACGCCGACGAAGGCGCCTGCCAGCAGCCCAGAGTCTTACTACGGCGTCGCAGCGCGATTAGCGAGCGAGATACCGGGTGCTTTTCAGCCCAACCAGTTTGCCAATCCGCTTAACCCTGCGGCGCACGAGCAAACGACCGGGCCCGAAATCTGGCAACAGACCGCGGGAAAGATCACCCATTTCGTCAGCGGTATCGGGACCGGCGGCACGATCTCAGGGGTATCGCACTATCTCAAGAAGCAAAATAGCGCCATCCGGGTTATTGGTGCAGATCCCGAAGGCTCGATTTATTCGGGCGATACCGCCAAGTCATACAAAGTCGAAGGAATCGGCGAGGATTTCTTGCCGGCGACGGTTGATTTGCGCGCGATCGATCGAATCGAGCGCGTCTCCGACAAAGAGTCATTCCTCATGACGCGCCGGGCCTGCCGCGAAGAAGGCTTGCTCGTCGGCGGTTCCTCGGGCACCGCGCTCGTCGCTGCCCGGCGACTGTCAAGCGAGCTGACACGCGACGCGATCATGGTGGTGCTACTGCCCGACAATGGCCGCGGTTACCTCACCAAGATATTCAACGACGAGTGGATGCGAGCCAATGGCTTTTTGGGTGAAGAAGGTCTGGCCGCAACGGTGAGCGATGTGCTGCGCTCCAAAGGTGAGCTGCCAAAGCTTATCACGCTTTCGCCTGGCGATACGGTGCGCCGCAGCGTCGAGTTGATGCGTGAGTTCCAGATCTCGCAGATTCCGGTCATGGAAAATGGCAAGATGGTAGGCAGCATTAATGAGGTTGCTGTCATGCAGCTCATCTTCGACCACGCTGACATCGTTCATGGTGAGGTCAAGGAGGTCATGGGGCGCCCCTTCCCTCTCCTCGACGAAAAAGAAGAGGTTGCGCGCGCCTACAAAGAGCTCTCGCTCGGCCACGCTGCCATCGTCGTGGGCCACGAGGGCAAAGCCATCGGCGTCCTCACCAAGATGGATATCATTAACTACTTGTCGGCAACGTAGGTAAGCAGATGGAATTCGCGACCAAGGCGATTCACGTCGGCCAGGAGCCTGACCCGGCGACCGGTGCGACCATCGTGCCGATTTATCAGACGTCGACCTACACCCAAGCGGCGCCAGGCCAGCACCTGGGCTTCGACTACTCGCGCACCATCAATCCCACCAGACTGGCGCTCGAGCGCTGCCTTGCGTCGCTTGAGAATGCAAAGCACGGGCTGGCCTTTGCAAGTGGCATGGCGGCAACCGCTGCGACGCTGAATCTGCTCTCGTCGGGCGACCACGTCGTCGTCACCGATGACCTCTACGGCGGCACGTTCCGGCTGTTCGACAAAGTGCTCACGCGCTACGGCTTGACCTTCTCCTACGTTGACGCCTCCGACCCCAACCTCGTTGCTGCGGCGAGTCACGACGCGACAAAGATGATCTGGCTCGAGACGCCCACCAATCCCCTCATGAAGATCGTCGACATTGCAGCGCTGACGTCCGTCGCCAAGGCGCGCAACGTCCTGGTCGCGGTCGATAACACCTTCGCCACGCCGTATCTGCAAAATCCGCTCGACCTGGGCGCCGACATCGTCGTGCACTCCACTACCAAGTACATCGGTGGCCACTCGGATGCCATCGGCGGATTCGTCGCGACAAATTCCGACGATCTGTTCGGGGTTATCAAGTTCCACCAGAATTCGGTGGGCGCGGTGCCCGGGCCATTCGACTGCTTTCTGGCATTGCGCGGCGCCAAGACCCTCGCGCTACGCATGCGCGAGCATGAAAGCAACGCGCGCGCGGTTGCGGCGTTCCTCGCCAGCCGCAACGACATCGAGCAGATTTATTATCCCGGCCTTGCTACGCATCCGGCGCACGAGCTTGCCAAGCGCCAGATGCGCGGCTTCGGCGGGATGATTTCATTCATCCCCAAGGGCGGCGCATCACGCGCCAAGGCGATCGCCAAGGCGACCAAGATTTTTTCCCTGGCGGAAAGTCTGGGCGGCGTGGAATCGCTCATCTGTCACCCAGTCTCGATGACACACGGAGCGATTCCGAAAGACGTGCGAGAGGCGCGCGGCGTGCACGATTCATTGCTGCGGCTGTCCGTCGGCATCGAAGCGGAAGCGGACATCATCGCCGACCTTGAGCAGGCACTCAAGAACTGAAGAGACCGGCGACACAGGGGAGCCATGGGCGGCCGACGTGTGGTCGACCGCCCCGCTTTCGTACCTAGAAACCGAACCTCGTTGTGACCGTGAAGAGGTTGCGGTTGTCCGAAGTGAGCGTGCTGCCGTTGGTGCCGGGCTGGGATGATGCGAGACTGGAATGGCCATACTGCAGACCGAGATTGCCATTCTTGTCGAATTGGTAGAAATAGCCGAGCTCGTAGAGCTGCACGTTGGTGGCGTTGGGCAGGAACTGCGCGTTCCACATGCTGTCAACGCTGTTGATGATCGAGAACCCGTTGAGGACCGAGTTCTTGCCCGTACGAACGTAGCGTGCCGTGCCCTGAGAGTGCCACAGCGCTGTGCTGCCGTAGGCGAGATCGACGAGCCACGCACTCGGGTCGGCGTAGCCTTTTCTCGTTGTCGGATCGTTGCCATAGCGCAAGAGGAACTCTGCCTGAGCGTTCAACTGGGGTGTGATGTTGCCGTTGATGAACAGCGACCCGACGGTCACTGGTCCAAAGGCGGTCACCGGGCTCCCAGCTGTCGGCGGCATTCCCGCCGGCACGATGAAGTTCGTGATTTGCTGTGAGTTGAGGCCCAAGTATTGGTAGGCGAGCAGGACGGTGCCGACGTGCGATTCGAGGTGGAACGCTGTGACGTTCTGCGTTAGCCCCGGACCGGTGGGCGACAGTGCTGTCGGCGCGGTCTCGGCGTTCTTAACCGATCCGGCCGAGCCCCAGGCGGACCAGCGTTTGTTCATCGACGTCCACTTGGCGGCGACGCCGATGGGTACAGCGTCTGCAATCAGCCCGCTGCCATCGGGTAACCACGGCGTGTTGCAGCAATACAGCAGTTTGCCACCGTAGAAATTCCACGACGATTGCGGCAGATTATACTCGAAGAAGTCGAAATCGTTGTGGACCCATGACCCCAGACCGTTGTTGGCGCCGGCATTCTCTTCCGTCGACAGACGGATGATGAATTTCGCCGTGTCGCTGATCGTGCCCGTTCCGACAAGCCGCAGCCGAGCTTGCATCTGTCCGAAGCCGTTGTTGCCAATCGGCACCGTTGCTCCGTTGAAGCCCGCGGTGGGGACAAAGCTACCTTTTGCCAGTGGGGCGCCGGTGACGTCCGTGCCGGCTGAGGATTGCATGAAGCTGTTGACCGGGCGCACGCGGAACTCGCCATGCAGCTCGAATCCAGCTTTCGTCTTCTCCGGTACGACCGCAGCAACGGTTTGATCGAGTTTTGTCATCTCTTCATGCATCGAGGCCTGTGACTTCTCAACCGCGGCCACGCGGGTATCGAGCGTATCGACACGGCCTTTGAGCGTGCTGAGATCCGCTTTGAAGCTCTCGAAGGTCTGTTGCAGCGCGGCTACATCCATCTTGCTGATAGCCACCACCTTGCCCTGATGCACCATCGTTTCTGCAGTGGTTATCGCCTCGGCCGCCATCATGGCAGCTTGATAGCGCATGATTGGCTTGCCATCGGCAAGAGGCTGAGCGTTCTGCGTGATAAATCCGTCTTTGGCAAGCACTTTTAACGCCACGATTTCGGCGCTGTCGGGGCTTAATAGCTCAAACGGATTCTTGCTGTTCGCCAAGCTGATGCGGTCGGCTCCGCCGCCCGCTGCCGCAACACTAGCGTTCGTCGTTGTTGCCGCTAGAGGTTGATCGGCAGCGAGCGCCGGCATCGCTACGCCCAGCACAATGGCCGCTGCGAAAGCGAACACCGTCGCAATCAGGGTCAATCGCTTCATGTAGGTCTCCTCTCAGGTTCCATCTGGCATCCGCGCAGCAAAAAAAGCCCCACTCCGCGCGGCGTGTGATGCTTTCGGATAATACCCGCATCGTAACGCGCGTGAGAGAAGGAGCTTCTCACCTTGCAGGCCCCAGTGGTGATAAACACCACCTCGTCAGGGTAAGTGCTTCATGTGGGAGAGGTAAGCCGCCGTGAAGCGGAAGTCCTCGGCTCCCGGCTAGGCGCTGACCCCAAGGCGCCCGCTAACCTCGACCGCCTGCCGTTTGACTTCGGATGCAATGAGCTCCAGACGCTTCTCGTCTATGTGACGCGCGAAGCCCGCCACCCAAAGAACCGCCACCAGCTGATGTTGCGCGCCCGTAACCGGGGCCGCAGCCGCCCGGACGCCGTCGACGTACTCGTCCAAGTCGACCGCCGCTCCGCGTGCGATCGTTTCAGCGACCGCTTGTTCGTACGCGGTTGGGTTCACAATCGTCGCCTGCGTAAACGCCGGCAAGACGGTTTCTTCGAGGAAACTGCGCCTCCGCTCCGGATCCCACGACGCGAGCACAACTTTACCGACTGCGCCTGCAAGAAGCGGAATCGAAGAACCGACCGGGGCGGAAATCGACAGCGTTGGACGACCGTGCACGATGTCAAGAATCGTCACTTGACCGTCGGTGGGTACGCCCAGGAAGCTTGTTTGTTCCGTTGTTGCCGCCAGCCGTTCGAGCGCGGGGCGAGCGATCTGTCGCAGATCGGCTTGGTTGCCGCCGCGCGAGCAAAGCGCTGAAAGCCGCGGACCTAAAACATAGCGCTTGGAGCCATTCACCGCTTCGAGGACGCCGAGCGCTTCAAGCGTGGTAACGAGGCCGTGGACGGTGCTCTTGCCCATCTGCAGCTTGCGCGAGAGCTCCGAGACGCCAAGGGCGCGATCTGACAGGCTGATCGTGTCGAGCAGCTTAAACGCCTTGAGCACGGCAGGCACACGGGGGGCGCGAGCGCTCGAGCCGTTGTTCGCAGAGGGCGGTGCTTCCGCGTCACGCGTCGGACTGTTCGGAGGTGGGAACATTGGCTGCCGGAATTTGCGCTTGCTCGGCCGCTCCCTTTTGGCGACGCGCGAAGCGCCGCAATTCGCGACTGAGGTCCTCATTTTCGGGTGGGTGGCATGACCGAATGGGAGCAAGGTCGCGTTCTGGGACACGCCAAAATACCCGCACTGAGCTTTGAAGCCTAGGAGGTTTTCCTTTGCAATTCGAGTCCGAAGCGCAACGCGTGCTCGACGCCGCTGCTGGCCTTGGAGCTGAATACGCCGACGTACGTTTCGGCCAGAGTCGCGACGAGCATATCGAAGTGCGCAACGGCGTGGTCAGCAGCCTTTCCGACAGCGAAAGCGCCGGGTTCTCCGTACGCGCGCTCGTCAACGGCGCGTGGGGATTCGCCTCGAGCGCAGACCACAGTGATGCCGAGCTGGAGCGCGTTGCGGCTTTGGCCGTCAACATCGCCCGGGCCAGTGCCAAGCTCAAGGGCCAGAGCATCACGCTCGTGCCCAGCCCGTCGTACGTCGATTCTTTCAAGACCCCGTTTGAAGTCGATCCGGCAAGCGTGCCGCTCGGTGAGCGCGTCAGTCATCTGCTCGCCGCCGAAAAAGAAGTGCGCGCCGCGCGCGGGGTAACCGTAGCGCGCGCATGGATGGACGTCTGGCGCACCAAGAAATATTTCGCCAATACCGACGGCAGCAAGATCGACCAGGAGCTGCTGCAGTGCGGCAGCGCCATTCACGCCTTGGCGGTGGGTGAAAACGACGTCCAGGACCGCTGCTATCCGGGCACGGGCGGTCTCTATCAGACGGGCGGCTATGAGATCATTCGCAAGGCTGACCTCATCGCCAATGCACGGCGCGTTGGCGAAGAAGCAGTTGCGCTGCTGACGGCTGAGCAATGTCCATCGGAAACAGCCGATATCGTCCTCTCCGGTGACCAAGTCTCACTGCAGATTCACGAGTCCATCGGTCACGCGCTCGAACTCGATCGCGTGCTCGGCTGGGAGGCAAATTTTTCCGGCACGTCATTCGCCACGCTCGACAAGCTCGGCAGCTTCCGCTACGGCAGTGACAAGGTCAGCGTCGTAATCGACATGACCTGTCCCCTGGCGCTGGCCACGCATGGTTACGACGACGAAGGCGTGAAAGCGCGACCCGTCGACCTGATTCGCGACGGCGTGCTCGTCGGCTATATGGCCGGGCGCGACACTGCAAAAACGGCCAACGTCGCGCTGAGCGGCTGCGTGCGCGCTGAATACTGGGGACGCCTGCCGATGATTCGCATTGGCAACGTCAACCTCGAACCGGGTTCCGTGCCCGCCGAGCATCTGTTGGACGACGTCAAACGCGGTGTCTACATGGAAAGCAACCGCTCGTGGTCCATTGATGACAAACGTCTGAATTTCCAGTTCGGCTGCCAAATCGGCTACGAGATCAAGGATGGCAAGAAAGGAAAGCTGCTCAAAAATCCGACCTACGCTGGCATGACGCCCGCCTTCTGGCGCTCGTGTGACGCAATTGGCGACCAAAAGTCATGGCTTGCCTGGGGCACGCCCAACTGCGGCAAAGGCGAGCCGCTGCAGACCGCCCGCTCATGTCAGGGGGCATCGCCCGCGCGCTTTCGCAACGTCGTGGTGGGCGTCGGCTATGAGCGCTAAGGATTTTGCGGATCAGCATGTGCTGCAGGCGGTGCTCGACCGCGCGTTGGGGAGTTCGCAGGCTGACGAAACCGAGGTCCTCATCGCAGCCAGCGATTCGTCCCTGACGCGCTACACGCACAACGCAGCGCACGAAAGTGTCAACGAGCGGAATTGCCAGCTATCGGTGCGCGCCGTCGTCGGCAAGCGCACCGGCGTGGCAGGCACGAACCGGCTTGATGATGCTGGCATCCTTGAGGTCGTTCGGCGCGCGTACGAGAGCGCCAAGTTATCCACAGAAGACGCGGACTTTCCGGGCCTGCCCGGGCCTGCGGGAGCGGTGACCGAGATCCCCAACGCATATGACGAAACAACGGCCACGGCGACTCCGGATATGCGGGCGGCGGCGGTCAACGACGTCGCGAAAGTCATGCGCGTCCACAGTCTGTATGGCGCCGGCTACGTGTCAACGCAGTCCGACGCGCTTGCCATCGCCAATACCAAAGGCGTGAAGCGCTTTCACCGCTCGAGCGACAGCGCCATCAACATCAAAGCCATTGGTTCAGACTCCAGCGGCTACGCAGAGGGTTATTCGCGCCGCTTCGACGATCTGGAACCCGCCAAGTTGGCGGAGCGTGCCGCCAAAAAAGCGGTTGCAAGCAAAACGCCGCGCTCCCTCGATCCGGGGAAGTACACCGTGATTCTCGAACCGCCGGCGTTTCGCGAATTCATCGGCTATTTGTCGTGGATTGGCTTTGGCGCCCAGTCATTCGAGCAGGGGTCGTCATTCATGAGCGGCCGACTTGGACAGAAGATTGTCGGCGAGAACGTCACCATAGTGGACGACTACAGCCATCCGATGGGCAACGGGATCCCTTTCGACTTCGAGGGGGTGCCGCGAATGAAGGTTCCGCTCGTCGAGCGGGGTGTGGCAAAAGACGTGGTGTACGACTCCTACTATGCGGCGAAACTGCGCCATCCGAATACCGGCCATGCGCTGCCTGCACCGAACTCTGACGGGCCGATGCCGCTGAACATCGTTGTTGCTCCCGGCGCGACGTCAGTGGACGAGATGATCAAGGCCGTTTCGCACGGCGTGTTGGTCACGCGAACATGGTACATTCGGTTGGTCGATCAAAAACAGACGATGATCACGGGCATGACGCGCGATGGGCTCTTTCTAATCGAACGCGGCAGGCTGACCAAGGGCCTGAAAAACATGCGTTTTAATGAGTCGATCATTGGCGCTTTGGGGCGCTGCGATCTTGCTTCAGCGCCCGGCCGCTCGGAGAGCCACGTGTTGCCAGCGGTGAAGATCGAAGATTTCCACTTCTCAAGTGGCACCGAGTTTTAATTGCAACATCTTTGCAGCAACGGATTTTGCGGCAACAGATCTTTGCAGCAACGGACCTTCAGGTCCGTTTTACCATTGCTGCATTGGTGAACGGATCTAAAGATCCGTTGCTTCAAAGGTCCGTTCTTACATCGTTGAGGTTGGGGTTGGTGCAGGCGGAAGCTGTTTATGCTGTTCACCCGGCCCGAGCGGCCGCATGATCGGCTGCCAGCCACTCCTATCAATGTGCAGCGCTTGTGCGATCTGTTGCGCATCGGACTGGAGCGCTCTGCCACGGGCGTCCGCGGGGCACGACAAATCTGGCGAGCGCTGATGGTTCCACCAAACAAAGAGTGATGTTCCAAACGACGCGCTCTTCATGCACGCGCTGTGCGGCAGTTGCTGGAGCGGCGCTGCGGCCTTGAGGTCAGCGAGGAGTTTTGTCGCCAGCTCGGGAGCAACGGATCCCGTGGCGCGCGCTGTGCTGGTCACATACTCGGCCAAGCCGCCGGGTGTGACGACGATGCGATAGCCGCTCGCGTTTGTCGAGCCGGTATTGAGAATAACAGCCGAGCCCTTCGGCACTGGCAGATATGGTACGCGCGCGTAAAAAGTAACATTGGCTGCCGCGGCAAGCGGCAGAGCAACAAGGATGGCGACGAGCCAACGCTTCTTCATGATAGAAGAACGTGCGCGCGACTGGGCAAGTTCCATACGTTCCTCGCAAATGAGCAGTAGCACGTCATTTGGTGAACGGACCTAAAAGGTCCGTTGCTTCATTGTCCGTTGCGTCGTTGTCCGTTGGTGCAAAGGTCCGGTGCTTCATTGTCCGTTGGTGCATTGATTTCTACCTTCGTCACAACCGGCGTCATCTCAAGCAGCGTGGGCTAGGCCCGGGCGGCGGGCGTGACGAACCCAAGCGCGAAGCGTTTCGCTTCGCTTAAGTTCCCGTCGCCCTGGTGGCGGAATTGGTAGACGCGCTGGTTTCAGGTGCCAGTGGCCGCAAGGCTGTAGGGGTTCGAGTCCCTTCCAGGGCATAGCGACGCACTCAAGCCCACCTTTGTTGTGTTACGTAGTGGAGGTTTCATGGCTACCACACTGGACCGATCGGCTGCACAATCGACACTGAACGTCTGGCAGATGGCACAGCGCCAACTCGACGATATTGCGCAGATCATCGGACTCGACGAATCCATCCACGGTTATTTGCGCGAGCCCAAGCGCGTGCTGACCGTTTCCGTGCCCGTGCGCATGGATTCCGGCGAGCACCGCCTGTTCGAAGGGTATCGCGTACAACACAACTTGTCGCGCGGGCCGGGCAAAGGCGGCATCCGTTACCACCCGGATGTAACGCTGGATGAAGTGAAGGCGCTCGCGATGTGGATGTCGTGGAAGTGCGCGCTCGTGAACATTCCGTTCGGCGGCGCCAAAGGCGGCGTCATCTGCGATCCCAAAGCAATGTCGATCCAGGAGATTGAAAATCTCACGCGACGTTTCACGAGCGAGATCTCGATCTTTATCGGTCCGGAGAAAGACATTCCAGCCCCCGACGTCTATACGACGCCGCAGATCATGGCGTGGATCATGGACACCTACTCGATGCAGCATGGCTACTCCATTCCAGGCGTCGTGACGGGCAAGCCGATCGCGGTCGGCGGCTCGCTCGGTCGCGATAAAGCAACCGCGCGCGGCTGCCTGTACGTCGTCGACGAGGCAATGAAAGAACTCAGCCTGCAGCGTCCGGTTCGGGTGGCCATTCAGGGTTTCGGCAACGCCGGTTTGCACGCTGCCGAGCTTTTCGATGCCGAGGGCTACCGTATCGTCGCGGTTTCGGACAGCCGCGGAGGCGTTGCCAATGCTCATGGTCTCGACGTGCAAAAGCTGATCGCATGGAAAGGCGAGCAGGGAACGGTCGTCGGTTTTGGCGGCGGCCAGTCGATTTCAAACAAAGACGTTCTCGAATGTGACTGCGAGGTGCTCGTCCCGGCGGCACTGGAGAAGGTCATCACCGCCGAGAACGCGCCCCGCATCAAGGCGAAGATCGTCGCCGAAGCCGCCAACGGGCCGACGCTGCCCGAGGCGGACGACATCCTGCACCAACGCGGCATCATGGTGCTGCCCGACATTCTGGCCAATGCCGGCGGCGTGACCGTCTCATACTTCGAGTGGGTCCAGAACCTGCAAGAGCTCTTCTGGGAGGAACAGGCCGTCAACGATCGCCTACGGCGAATCATGGAGCGCGCCTTCCGCGACACGCTCGATCAGGCGCGGCGGCGCAGCGTGAATATGCGCCGCGGCGCGTACGCGGTTGCGGTTGGACGCGTCGCCGAGGCGACCAAGCTGCGCGGCGTTTACCCGTAACAGAGACGGGTGCGCTCTTACAGGTTGTGCCATGAACGTACGGCACGCAAAGTGGCCCGCACGAATCGTGCGGGCCTTGCGTTGCCGCCAGTCGAGGCAGCGTCAGTTGCTGGAAGTCGTCAATGTGTACAGCAAGCGCCGGTCTTGGCGTTCCGTACGTTCGATGCGGAGCTGCGGCTCTGGCTTGGGCCGATTTACGATGAAGTTGAAGGCCGTCGTCTGCCGTCCGCGACTGCGATCGTACACGTTGACTTTGATATAGTGATCGGGAAACGCCGCCTTGCATTTGCTAATTTCGGTCAGAATCGCTTGCGGCTCTTTGAGATCGAAGAACGGCAAGCCGAACATCTCCCAGTACACGTTTCTGGGGTGCGGGCTGTCCGTGTGTTCGAGCGACACCGACCAGCCACGGTCGAGCGCGTAACGTACTTGAGCGAGGAGCTGGGCGTCGCTGAACGGGGGCAGATACGAGAAGGTACCTTGCGTGAGAAACATCGTTGCAGATTCCTTTCCTGGGCGCAAATGGGCCTCGCTAATCGGCAGTGTCAGACGAGGCGTAGTTAAAGCTGATGTCCTTCCAGAGGTCGATGGCTTGGCGCAGCGGCGTGCACCAGCGAGCCGCTTTCTCCATGATTTCCGGGCCCTCGCGCAGGACATCATGACCCTCGTTGCGCGCCTGGATCAGTGTTTCGAGGGCGACGCGGTTGGCGGTCGCTCCCGCGGCGATGCCCATCGGATGACCGATCGTGCCGCCGCCGAATTGAAAGACCGCGTCCTCGCCCAGGTGGTGCAGCAACTGATGTGTTTGCGCTGCGTGAATTCCACCTGAAGCGACCGGCATGACCCCTGGCAGCGATGCCCAGTCTTGATCGAAATACAGACCTTTGCTTGGGTCCGCCTTAACCTTATTGAGACGCAGCGTGTCGTAATACCCGGCCACAAGCTTCGGGTCGCCCTCAAGCTTGCCGACCACGGTGCCGGCATGCAAGTGGTCGACGCCCATGAGACGGCACCACTTCGAGATGACTCGGAAGCTGACGCCGTGATTCTTTTGGCGCGTGTAGGTCGCGTGGCCCGCCCGGTGCAGGTGCAAGATCACGCCATTGCGGCGCGCCCAATTGCTCATCGACTGAATCGCGCTATAACCGATGGTCAGATCGATCATGATGATGACGCTGCCGATATCTCGAGCGAGTTCTGCGCGTTCGTAGATTTCTTCCATCGAGGCCGCCGTCACATTGAAGTAATGCCCTTTGATCTCTCCCGTTTCAGCCATCGCCTTCTGCACGGCTTCGATCGCGAACATGTAGCGGTCTCTCCAGCGCATGAAAGGCTGGCTGTTGGTGTTCTCATCGTCTTTGGTGAAATCGAGGCCGCCGCGCAGTGCTTCGTACACGACACGACCATAGTTGCGCGCCGACAAACCAAGCTTTGGTTTTACGGTCGCTCCTAAGAGCGGGCGGCCAAACTTATTGAGGTACTCGCGCTCGACAACGATACCGTGCGGTGGCCCCGGGAACGTCTTCACATACTGGGTCGGAATTCGCATGTCTTCCAGACGTAGTGCTTTGAGTGCTTTGAATCCAAAGACGTTGCCAATGATCGAGGAGGTCAAGTTCGCGATCGATCCTTCCTCGAAGAGGTCGAGGTCATAGGCGATATACGCGATGAATTGATTGGGCGTCCCCGCCACGGGAGTCACGCGGTACGCCTTTGCCTGGTAGTCCTCGTACGAGGTTAGGCGGTCTGTCCAGACCACCGTCCATGTGGCAGTCGAGGATTCGCCGGCAATGGCCGCCGCAGCCTCATCCGCTTCGACGCCTTCCTGCGGCGTGAAACGAAAGGCGCACAGAATATCGGTTTCCTTGGGCTTATACTCCGGCTGCCAATACCCCATTTGCTTGTAGGGGATGACACCGGACTTCCAGCGGGTTTGTTCCAAGGCTTGGTCTTGGTCTTCAATCACGAGCATAGCTATCGTTTCCCTTTCCAGATTTATGTAGCGGCAGCAACGGTTGTTGTTGTGGCCCGCAGTATAATTGATTTTTGCGCGCTCAGGATGCGATGCGCCAGAATCAACTGTGTCAGTGCCAGCGGATTTGAGTGCCGGCGGGTGCGTGCAGCTTCGTAACTGCCCAGCATGGCCGGCAGCACGTACATCAGGTTGCCGTGCCGGCCGTCGATATGCGCCCAAATGGTGTCTTCAACGAGCGCAGCCTCTGCTTTCTCAATGCCGCCGTCGATATCGATAATGTCGGAGCGCTGACCATCTTCGTCGGCAACGTCCAGCGACAGATGGACCGCCTGTGCGCGCAGCAGCTGTTTATCGAAATTCAGTCGCGGCAGCGTGTGGCGCTGGATGATGCGCACGTTGAGATGACCCATGTCGCGCCAAGGCTCATCGCGGTAGAAGCGCACCACCATGTCAGCGTATTTACGCTGCGGGCGGATGTATCGCTCCGCATCAGGCTCGCGAGCTTCGAGTTCTTCCATCACCTGTTCACGCGTGTAGCCGCGCTTTTTCACGTCACGTTGGATCTTCCAGACTTGGCGTAGACCAGGTTCCGGATCGAGCCAGACTTTGAGGTCGAACGCATTGCGAATGCCGGGCAGCAAAAACGGGTGCAGACCTTGGATGATGACAACCTCACGCGCCTCGAGATGTTCGGGGCCTTCGATGCTGCCGTTGCTGTGATTGTAGGACGGCTTGTCGACCGGGCTACCGTTTTTGAGCAGCCACAGCTGCTCTTCCATGAGTGCGAAATTGTTCGCCCGCGGATTGAGGGCCGTGACACCAACCATTGAGCGCTCGCGGCGGTCGAGCGCATGATAGTCATCCAGGCAAATGCTGGCGATGCGGTCTTGACCGAAAAGATTGAAAAAGGCGGAGGTCAGCGTGCTCTTGCCGCTCCCGCTATCGCCACCAACGCCCACAAAGATCGGCACTAACTTCGCAGACTGCGCGACGCCGTTGCCATCCGAGCGGCCAAAGCCCGCGGCAGTCGGGATCCTGATGGCGTTCTTGTAGGTTTGCCGCGCGACGAGCAAGGCTGCTTTGCGCTCGAGATCCGCCAACAACTGGGCGAATGACTCGCGAAAGAGCGTAACTCCGGCAGCTTCAAGCTCTTGCCCGATTGACTCGAGATTAATACCCTGGGAAGCGAGGTCGCGCAACTGCCGCTTGGTCGACTCAGCGTCCGTCGCCAGCGTCTCACCTCGCACGCGTCCGTGATCGGCAAAGGCTTTGATCGTATCAAGCGGCATCGTGTTGACGGTGTGGCGTCCGACCAGCTCTTCGACATAGAGCACGTCGCTGTAGGCCGGGTTCTTCGTGCCGGTCGAGGCCCACAGCAGCCGCTGCGGCCGAGCACCAAGCGCCGACAGGCTGAGCATCGTGTCGCGTGCGAGAAATTTCCGCCACAGGTCGTACGCCGCACGCGCATTTGCTATGGCAGCAGTGCCGCGCAGCGATTGCAGACGAGTGCGCTCCTCGTCGCTGGACGTGGCAGCAAGCTTTGCCTCGATCTCACGATCGGCTGCCGTATCGACCCGGCTGACGAAAAAGCTCGCCACGGAAGCGACGCCCTTGAGATCGACATGGGCCTTATGCGCCAATGCCAAGCCCTGGGCGTGAGCCTCGAGCAGTTCGCGATATCGAGTCAACCCAAACACGAGGGTCGCGTTGACGCTGATGCCCTCACTGAGGAGCTGTTTGATCGCCTGCAGACCCTGGCTGGTGGCGGGGATCTTGATCATCACATTCGGTCTGCCCACGGCAGCGTGCAAGCGGCGCGCTTCCGCGACCGATGCGTCGGCGTCGTAGGCAAGTTCAGGCGACACTTCAAAGCTGACGAAGCCGTCGATGCGGTTGGTTGCTTCGTAGATAGGTTTGAGCAGATCCGCTACCGCTTGAATGTCCGCCGCCGCGAGCTCTTCGTAGATTTCTTGCGTGTTATGGCCGCGGTGCGCCGAGCGCGCAATCTGAAGATCGTAGGAAGTTCCGCTAGCCAGCGCCTTCTGGAAGATCGTTGGGTTCGACGTGAGCCCCGTGATACCGTAGTCGTCCACCAGCTGCTTGATCAAACCGGAGTCCAAAAGCTCGCGACTGAGTTGATCGCACCACGGGCTTTGTCCGAATTCGCGCAGCTGGTGGAGTGGATTGACCGGCGCTACCATCGCGCTCTCCTGTCCTCGGACCGGTGAGATGCAATGAGGTCGCGCCGGCAGCCTGACAGGGCCGGCAGGGTTGTCATGGGCGATATCGTAACGGCAATTGCTCATAAGGTCAAATGCAAGTATTGCATGATATCCATAAGGTTTACTTATAATGGCGGGGGAGAAGGCCAATGGCTAGGGCTGACAAGGTCGCTGGATCGGCGCTCGAGCGTCGCATAACGCTTCACCAGCTGCGGACCTTCAAGAGCGTGGTGGATCAGGGCGCGTTTACTCGCGCGGCCGAGGCACTAGCCTTAAGCCAACCGGCGGTCACCCACCACATGCAAGCGCTGTCGCGTGCTCTCGGGGCGGCGCTGTTCCAACCGACCTCTCGCCGTGGCAAGTTGGAGTTGACGCCGATCGGACAGGCAGTCTACGAACGCGCCGGGCGCATCTTGGCACTGGTCCAGGAGGCCGACGACGTCATCGCCGATATTGGCGGGCTGCAGTCCGGCTCTGTTCGCGTGGCAGGCGATACGACCGTCGGCATCTATGTCGTGCCTGACGCCTTATCCGCGTTTCATCGGCAGCATCCGCGCATCAAGCTGCGTTTGGATGTGGTGAATCGCCAGCGCGTGCACGAGCTGCTCGTCAATGGCGAAGCTGACGTCGGCATTGTGGGCAGGCTTTGGACAGAAGACATTTTCGACGCCGAGCCGCTGGTGGAAAACTACCTCATGTGGTTTTGCGCACAAGATCACCCGCTGGTCCGCCGCGAGCCGCTGCGCTTGAGGGATTTGCTCGACGGCCCACTTTTGTTTCGCGAACCGGGGTCTGGCACGCGCCAGGCCGCAGAAGCGATCTTTCGCAAGCATGGGATTGAGCCGGTTCCCGATATGGAGATGGCAAGCAATGGCGCGCTCAAACGCGCGGTGGCTGGCGGCCTTGGGGTGGCGATGTTTTCCACCTGTGCCGTGCGCCTCGAGCGGACAGCGGGCTTGTTGCATCCTTTAAAGG
>JALYZV010000032.1 GCA_030948685.1 Vulcanimicrobiota bacterium
TTCCGGCTGCGCATTCAAACGATTGCGTTTATCGGCGTGGCATCCGGGGAATCGCAAATGTCGTACGCACTACGCAGAAAGGAAACAAGGCAGATGGCAAAACGCAAAGGCCGGCGTCGCTACGGGCCGAAAGCCGGGAAAAAAGTCAAACGTGCGATGCACGAGATGAAGCGCGGTAAACTCAAATCTGGCCGCTCAGGCAAGAAAGTCAAGAGCCGCAAACAAGCGATCGCGATCGGGCTCTCAGAGGCACGTAAGTCGGGCGCAAAAGTGCCCAAGAAAAGAAAGCGCAAATAACACTCGGGATCACAGCCAAAAGAGGCGCCGCATAGACGGCGCCTCCTTATTGTTGCCAGAGCGCGGTCGAATCGCTCGACCAATCGAGCTAGCGGCGCGCGCCAACTTTCTCGCGCTTACCGTTTCCTGACGACGCCTCGAGATCGTCTTGGTCCTCGTCCGATTCGGCTTGGACGTTAATGTCTTCGGCGATTTCACTCAATCGCGCGTCTGTCTGTTTTTCCTCTTCGAGGGTCTGTTCGAGCAACGTCACGATCTTGTCGAGATTGAGCAACTCGGCATGCCGTCGAGCGGTGCCGTACGAGGCGATCTCGTAGTGCTCGACTTTTTGCGCAGCGCCGATCAGCCCGGCGTCCAGCACCGACTCGGGTAAGCCTTCCTCAATCAGCTCTTTGCCCTCGTCGATGAGGCCTTCCATTCCAACGCACTTCTTGCCGCGGGCGGGAACTTTGAGCAGATCGAAGGCGCGCTCCAATCGCTCGACATGTCCCTTCGTTTGCTCAAGATGTTCCTCGAACGCCGTGCGCAGCTCGTCATCCGCCGCTGACTTCACCATCTTAGGCAGCGCTTTCACGATTTGCTGTTCAGCGTTATAGAGATCCTTGAGCTCATCAACCAGCAGGTCTTGGAGGTTTGATGCTTTCATGCGGTACCGCCTTTCATAGCTGAGACTATCTACCCGCGCAATCTCGCCTTAAACGGTGGTACGGCGAACAGTTTCCGAGTACGCTCGAGTAAAGGCGGCGCCCACCAGCATTGTGAGCGAAGAGTAGTAAACCCACAGCAGCACGAGCATGAGCGACCCAGCAACACCATAGCCCGAACCAATGGCGGCTCGCCCGAGATACCAGCCAATGAGCGCTTGTCCGCTTACGAAGAGGAGACTCGTAACGACCGCCCCGACGACGGCCTCAGACCAATGCAGGTGCACCGTGTTTAAGTACTTGTAGACGAAGGTAAAAAGAACCGATGCGGCGGCAAAGGTGATCGACACGTCGATCCAGCGCACGACCATTGCGTTGTTGGATGCCAGCACGGTGGTCGCAGCTTCGATGACGAGCGACGCCATCAGCAAGAGCCCAGTGAACAAGACCATCGCGATGGCCACCGCGTTCTCGCGCAAAAAGTTGAGTATGCCCCGGTCGGGGTGCTCGGGCTCACCCCAAATCACATCCAGCGAATCCCGCAGCTGGCCGAACAAACCTGTGGCGCCGATCAACGCCGTAATAACACCGGTGATCAAGGCTGTGACATTGGCTGCTTTCGAGTTCGCGCTGGCGACGAGTGCCTGGAGGGCAAGCGTGGCTGTTGGGCCCAAGACCGATCGCACCGGCGCGAAGGTGTCGGCCGCCGCGTTGTTGCCAAGCGCCAACCCGGTCACTGCAATGAAGATGACGAACATGGGCGAAAGCGAGAACATGGTATAGAATGCGAGCGCCGCGGCAAGCTTCGGCGCTTCGCAGCGGTGCCAGTAGCGCACGGTTTTCCGCAGCAGCAGGGCGGCGCGTGCCGCGCCGCGCTTGAGGCTGCGATTGGGCGCCTCGGCGGCCACGTTGAGCGCAGCCGCAGCTCGCTGTGCTAATTCTTCGAGCGCTTTCAGGCTAGCCATAGACCTCGTGCATTTTCGCTTCGAGCTGTGCCGTGTCGCCCTGGATACCGTGATTGTCGGGCCGCAGCTGCGAGCGCTGGATAGCGTATGGCAGAAAATTGAACTCCGCTGCCTGGATGAAGTAGGCGCTGGGCGACATGCCGATCAGCGGATAGTCACCGGTCAGGATGGGCTCAGCCGCCTCGGACCCAATGATCCAAAAGTTCGATGCACCACCGGCCACACAGCGTGCCTTCACAGCGCGCAGCGTCAGCAGCGGCGCATCGGCCGGCGGGCGCGGCTGGTCGGTGGTCAGCAGGCGCTTTGCCGTCTCCTTTGACGTGCGCCCCATGTGCGCGTTGACCCAATCCTCGCGTTGCGTCTCGGCCTTGGGTTTTTCGTCTTCGCTCATAGCGCTTTCCTGAAGTCGAGAGCGATGTCTGCCGAGCGCGGGCTGTGGGTGAGCGCTCCGACCGAAATAATGTCGACACCAGCCTGGGCAACGGCACGCACGTTATCGAGCGTGATGCCGCCCGATGCCTCGATGGCCGCGCGGCCGCGGGCTACCGCGACCGCCCGACGCAGTTCTTCGAGCGGCATGTTGTCGAGCAACACGGCATCGACGCCAGCCGCCACGGCACTCTGCACCTGCTGCAGCGAATCGCACTCGATCTCAACGATGAGGCCAGCCGGCGCGTTCGCTCGCGCGGCTGCCACTGCCTCCGCAACCGAGCCGACCGCTGCTACGTGATTGTCTTTGATGAGCACTGCGTCGGACAGATTGAAGCGGTGGTTGAAGCCGCCGCCCGCGCGAACCGCATAACGCTCGAGCGCGCGCAAGCCGGGCGTGGTCTTGCGGGTGTCGCAAATACGAACCGGAAACCCCGCAACGGCGTCGACGAATGTGCGCGTCAGGCTCGCGATGCCGCTTAGGCGGCCCAAAAAATTGAGTGCAACTCGCTCGGCCGCCAGCACGCTGCGCGCCGGACCAAGCAGCGTTGCGATCACCGTACCCGCCGGCACCGCGTTGCCGTCCGCAGCGGCCGGATCGAAGCGAATCATTGGGTCGACGGTTTCAAACGTGAGGGCTGCAACCGGCAGGCCTGCAACGACGCCGCCCGATCGGAACACCACCTCGGCGCTCGCCACCGAGTCGGCGGCAAGCGTGGCAGACGACGTTATGTCGCAGCCGGCGCCGTCTTCATCAAGCGCTGCAGCAATGAGCCCGCCAAACCGAGCAGCCTGTTGCAGGGTCATTGGGGTAAAGGATGGCTGTGAAAGCGCAGGATGGCGCACGGCCAACCCCTACGAGGCAACCGGTGCGCTGATAGGTTCGACCCTATACTGCTCAATATTTGAGCCGCCGGCATTCCAAACAATGCGCGCGCGCCAGCGCGCATCGTCACGCGCCGGAAAATCGATTCGATAATGCGCGCCACGGCTCTCTTCGCGAATGAGCGCAGCCCCGGTGATGAAGCGCGCAGCGAAGAGCAGCGCGACTGACTCTAAAGCGGCGCGCGACAAGGGCTGCGGACGAAGGTCTGGCCACTCGAATAGTTTGCGCTGCAGCGCGTGCAAATCATCGCCATTACGCACGACGCTTGCCGCCTGCCACATGAGCGTCCGCAGTGGCTCGACGCTCTGCATGGCGTGGATGCTGTCCGGCATGTCGGCCGCAGTGACGACTCCGTTTGTCGGCGCAACGCCGCCGATGTCATCCGCCGCCCGTCTTGCAAAAACGATGCACTCGGCGAGAGAGTTTCCGGCCAAGCGATTTGCGCCGTGCAACCCGGTGCAGGCGCACTCGCCCGCCGCGTAGAGCCCGCGCACGGTCGTACGGCCGTTGAGATCGGTCAGCACCCCACCCATGTGGTAGTGCGCCGCCGGTTGGACGGGGATTGGCTCCGTGCCGATGTCGATGCCGAAGCGGGCGCAGGCCGCCGCGATATTCGGGAAGCGCGTGCGGATGTGCTTGGGAGAACCGATCGGGCGCAGGTCGAGCCACACGCCGGCTGCCGTACGCTGCATTTCGCGATAAATCGCGCGTGCCACCACGTCGCGCGGGGCAAGCTCGCCGCGGGAATCGGCATCGAAGGAGAACCGCCGCCCGTCTTTGTTGATGAGGATGCCGCCCTCACCGCGCGCCGCCTCTGACACGAGCAACGCCGGCGCACCGGCGACCGCCAACGCCGTCGGATGAAACTGCACGAATTCGACGTCGGCCAGCGATGCGCCGGCGGTGACGGCGAGCTTCAAACCGTCGCCAGTGGCTCCGGGCGGATTCGTCGTGCGCTCGTACACTTGGCCGATGCCGCCCGTGGCCAGCGCGGTAGCGAAGGCTGCGACGATCGGAATGAGTTCACCATCGGCAAAGATCCACGCGCCGCGGCAGCGCGCATCGTCAACGATCAGCCCCACCGCGGTGGCGCGTTCGACGACCGTGACTTTGGGATGATGGAGCGCCTTGCGCGCCAGCGTCGTCGAGATTGCTTTGCCAGTTGCGTCCTTGGAGAAAACGGTTCGCGCGTGGCTGTGCGCCGCTTCGCGCGTCAAAGCGAGCTCACCCGTGACGGCAAGATTAAATGCAACGCCCAGCTCGCGCAGCTCCTCGACTCTCGTTGGAGCTTCCGCTGCGACCAAAGCGGCTGCAGCTTCGTTGCACAGACCCGCGCCCGCGGCGAGCGTGTCGGCCAGATGCGCCGCGGCCGAGTCCTCTTCCAGGTCGAGCGACGCGGCGACGCCGCCTTGCGCCCAGGCGGTGTTGGATTCCTCGATCGTTCCCTTGGTCGCGATGGTCACCGAGAGGCCCTTTTCCGCGGCGTGCAGCGCCAGCAGCAGACCGGCCGCTCCGGATCCGATCACGAGGACGTCTGTGCGCATCATAACGCGAAAGACATCGCAGGCAAAGGGGCGCGGCGGTTAGGCAACGGCCATCATGCGCTCGATGCTGCGGCGCGCGCGAATCATAACGTCGGTCGGTATCTCGATTGGGTTGAGATCGCCTTCGAGACAGGCAGCAACCTTTTCGAGCTCGATAAACTTCATGTACGGGCAATGCGGGCAAGGTGCAATCGAGTAGAAGCGTTTGTGCGGATGCAGCGCTTTGAGCCGCAACAGCAAGCCAGCCTCGGTCAAGATGATGAACTCGCGCGCGCCGCTCTTGCCGGCATAGTCCATGATGCCTTGCGTGCTGCCGACATAGTCGGCCAGTGCCAGCACCTCAGGCGAGCATTCGGGGTGCGCCAAGACCTGGGCGTCGGGATTCAGCTTCTTGCGCGCGACGACCATCGACGGCTTGATGACGAAATGCGTCGGGCAATAGCCGTTCCAAGTGATGATCTTGCGGTCGGGCAAGCGCTTTTGCACCCAGCCGCCGAGATACTTGTCAGGTGCGAAAAGGATCTCTTTCTCCGGCAGCGAGCGCACGACGTCGGCGGCGTTGGTTGAAGTGCAGCAGATATCTGACTCGGCCTTCACCTCCGCATAGGTGTTCACATACGAGACGAGTGGCAGTCCGGGATATTGGGCTCGAAATGCCCGCGCCTGATCACCGGTAATCATATCTGCCAAACCGCAGCCCGCTTTCATGTCCGGCAACAGGACGAGCTTGTTCGGCGAAAGCAGCTTGGCCGTTTCGGCCATGAAGTGAACGCCACAGAAGACGATAACATCGGCCGTGGTGCGGGCCGCCTCGCGGCTTAGGTTGAGGCTGTCGCCGATAAAGTCGGAAACTTCTTGGACTTCGAGGCGCTGATAGATGTGGGAGATGATGACGGCATTCTTGCGCTTTGCCAGCGCGCGAATGTGCTGTTGGAGCTTCTCGATTTCGGGGGTGTGCGGCCGAACCGTGGTTCCGTCGTCCACCGGCATCGCAACGGCAGGCATAGTAGGTATATCTTCGGTGCGGCGGTGCTAATTCTTGCGCCCACTCGGGCGGCTGGCGACCTTTGAAGCAGGGGGAAGTGTCGGCGAACGACTCAGCCTACCCACGAGCGCTTCGGCCCGGTATCCATGTGCACCCAGCCCTCGGGGTAGTAGCCGACACCGCCGCTGATTGGACATGCTTGACAGATACCGGCGAGATCGGCAAGCGGCACGCCCGGCACGTGAAAGTCGACGGCCTTGCCCCACATGTGCAGTGAGAGACGAGCGGCACCTTCGATCTGCGCATTGGTTTGCGGCGTGCGGTAGCCGCTGTGGATGACGATGGGTTGGTTGATTCCGTCGCGCACGAGATAGCGCTGCACTGCCCACAGCGCTTCGATCGTGCGCACATTGATCTGCACATAGCCGTAGCGATTTGCGACGTGTTCATCGCGCAACACGGCGCATAACTTTTTGTAGCCGGGCCAAAAGAGCGACTTGCCGTCGAGCGTAAACGGCTCAGCTGCATACTCACCGGTGTCCATGCGCTCGATGAAGAGCGTGTATTGTCGACTCGACGATGTCGCCGAGGCGAGTGCGCGCAGCGGCAACACGCTCGCTGCAATTGCGAAGAGGCCGCCGGTGAAAAACGTGCGACGGCCTAGTACAGATGCCGTGCGATCTATATCTGTAGGTGCCTGAAGATCGGTAGTATCGTACTCACGACGATCGATATCGCGACACATATATAACAGTATCGGCAGTCAGCGGGCGTAGTCTATATCACACATCAGCAGGGGCGAGCTTTTCACTTTGTCGGCGTGACGCGGCGTGCTACAATCCTTTTTGTGGCAAACCGAAGTGCGGCGTCCGGGCCCATCATCTATCGCGATGTTTTTACCGACACATTTGTCTGGCGTTTGACGCTCCTCGGGGTCACCGCTCTCGGATTCCTCGCCACCTACCTTCTGCTCGATCACGAAATCCACGCGCTCAAAAACGTCGTCCTGCCGCTGCTCATCATCTTGCCGCTGTATGTCATGCTGACGTCGCTGAATATGTGGTGGGCGGCGAAGGCGACGGTCAACCTCGGTCAGAGCGCTGCGCCGGTTGCGGCGCACAGCGAGCTGCGCCTTCGCATGACCCGCCTGCTCAAAGTTTGCGTCGGCCTCGGCTTCGGCATCCTCGCCGCCCTCTGGTACATTCACTCCGTTTCGCAATAGAAGCTCTATTCTCTCATTAGAGTAGGCCATTTCCAGTCCGGAGAAGGACGCCGCTGGAACATGCCTCAAAGTAGGGTGGAGCTTATAGAATGGCGTTGCAAGCGTGAGACCATTAGGAGTTGGCCTATTCATCGCAATCACCGCGGCGGTGGTTGCCTTCGCCGGCTGCACGCCGAAGCAAGACGAGGGTCTGTCAAAGCGCGTCCAAACGACGAACGGGGCCGGCGTGACCGACCTGCTGAGCGAGGTCCGCAAGCGCGGCAAACTGATGATCTCCACCGATGCGAACTACCAGCCGCTCAGCTATCGCTCGTCAGACGGCGTTTGGCATGGTTTCGATATCGAGGTCGGCCGCGAGGTTGCACGCCGGCTCGGCGTGCAGGCCGAGTTCCTCGAAATCAGCTTCGACGTGGTCACCGGGGGCAATTGGAATGGCCGTTGGGATGTCAACGTCGACTCGATGACCATCACGCACGAGCGGCAGCGCGTGCTGTACTTTACCCGGCCGTACTACTACGTTCCGGCGGCGTTCTTTGTTCACAAAACCAGCGGCTACCGGTCCATCGATGACCTGGCAGGCAAACGAGTAGGAGTCGGAACCGCGACGACCTATCAGGCATATCTCGAAGGCCACCTCACGCTGGCGGGCGAGCACATCCTCGTTTCGGCACCCGGCGCGCGCGCGGTTCCCTACGATACGGACCAGTTGGCCCTACGCGACTTAGCGCTCGGCGAGGGCGCGCGCTTGGACGCGGTGCTCACGTCGTGGCCATTTGTGATCTATCAAATCAAGAGCGGTCAGCCATTTAGGCAGCTCGGGCAACCAGTCTTCTATGAAGACTCCGCGATCGCCATCGATAAGAACAGCCCACTCGATCCCAAGCGCTTCTATACTGAGGTCGAAAAAGCGATCCAGGGCATGCACGATGACGGGACGCTGAGCAGACTCTCAAAGCAAAGCTTCGGCGTCGACCTGACGCGCAGATAGCGGTTCGCATCCATGATTGCCGCTCGCGCCGCCCACCCGCGCCGTTCGTTTCGCGTGATGCTCGCCATGTGGATGGGCGTGTGGCTCGTGCTGCTCGTCTTCATGTTCAGCGGCCTCCAGTTCTTGTGGGGGCCGATTCACATCCGGACGTTGACGCTGGATTGGAGCTTTGTCCGCGACTGGTGGTTGTTTATCTCAAAGGGCGTCATCATCACGCTGGAGCTGGCGATCGTCTCCATCGTTCTGGCCACACTGATCGCGTTTGCGGCTGCGCTGGCGCGGATTTCTCGAGTCCCTTCGATCAATAGCCTGGCGTCGCTCTACACCTCGCTCGTGCGAGGCACGCCGCTGTTCTTGCAGTTCTTGTTCATCTACCAGGCGCTGCCGCAGCTCGGTCTCATCTTCAGCTCGTTTACATCCGCCATCCTCGCGCTCAGCCTCAATTACGGCGCTTACATGAGCGAGATTTTCCGGGCAGGCATTCAGGCGGTGAGCCGCAGCCAGACCGAAGCCGCCAGCGCACTGGGAATGACGCCGTGGCAGACGATGCAGCGCATCATTCTTCCACAAGCACTGCGCATCGTCACGCCCGACATCGGCAACCAGTTTATCGCCATGCAAAAGGACACGTCGTTGGCCAGCGCAATCGCACTCGAAGAGCTGACCGGACGAGCGCGGCAAGCCGGCCTGCCGCGCCAGCACTTCTTCGAAGCACTGGTGATCGCCGCGGCCTGGTACTGGCTGCTGACGATCGTGTTCTCCTATTTCCAGGCGCGCCTCGAAGAGCGCATGGCCCACAGCGACCGCTGATGGCCGAAACCATCGTCGCCGTTTCTGGCCTGCACAAATCATTCGGCACACTCGACGTACTGCGTGGCATTGACTTCGAGGTTGCACAGAGCGAGGTTATCTGCATCATCGGCCGATCCGGCTCGGGCAAGTCCACGCTGTTGCGTTGCATCAATTTCTTGGAAGAGCCGGACGAAGGAACGATCAGCGTCGCGGGCATTTCGATAACGGCGCACGAGCACAAGCGCGAGCACGCGGCGCACCTGCTCGAGCTGCGCAAGCGGGTGGGCATGGTCTTTCAGAGCTTCAACCTCTTCCCGCACATGACGGTGCTGCAAAATCTTATTGAAGCGCCGACGATCGTGCGCAAGCAGCCCCGAGCAGAGGCAACGCAGATGGCCGAGGAATTGTTGCAGAAGGTCGGCCTGTCGGACAAAAGAGACGTGTACCCCAGCCGGCTGTCGGGCGGCCAGGCGCAGCGGGTTGCAATCGCACGCGCCTTAGCCATGCAGCCACGGGTCATGCTGTTTGACGAACCCACCTCGGCGCTGGATCCCGAGCTCACCGGCGAAGTGCTTGCCGTTATGCGCACCCTGGCTCGCGACGGGATGACGATGCTGATCGTCACCCACGAGCTCGGATTCGCTCGCGAAGTGGCCGATCGGATCGTCTTCATGGACGCCGGCGCGATCGTGGAAGAAGGCCCGCCGGCGCAGTGTTTGGTAAGTCCTCAGGACGCCCGTACGCGCCAGTTCCTGGAACGCTTCTTGAGCGGCCACTGAGGTACACAAAGCATGCCCGCACGTAAACGACGACCAACACGTTCGCAAGACGCGGCGCCCGACATTTTCAAGCGCAAATGCCCGCACTGTCTCAAAGCCGTGCGATTCCGTGCACGGCCAGAACGAGCCGGCGGGGAGTTGACCATCTGGACGGTGGCCTGCACTTCGTGCGGCGTCGTCATCGGCGTGGTGCCGCAGATGGCCCGATTTCCGCAGAAGCGAGAAGTTGAATCCATCGTACGCGGCGTGGTGACACGACACGTCAACAAGGCGGTGAAGGCGCTGCGCAAGTCCGTCCGCCGCCGCCGATGATCGACAAACCGAAGATCGTTGTCACTGAACACGGCCCTTATGTCGTCACCGGCCACGTGGCGCTGACGGTCGAAGTGATGACGCCCAATAAAGAGGGCGGCTCGTGGGAATGGAAGCGAGCCAAAACCTTCGACAGCCAAGACCGCTACAAACTCTGCCGCTGCGGTCACTCGAAAACCAAACCGTTTTGCGACAGCACGCATAACCAAATCGGCTTCGACGGCACCGAGACGGCGTCGAGTGCCCCGTACGCGCAACAGGCGCAGACCACTGATGGTCCAACCCTCGTGCTCAAAGATGCAGAATCGTTCTGCTCGTCCGCGCGCTTCTGCGAGAACTTCGGCTCCGTGTGGGAACTCACCAAACAGAGTGACAAGAAAAAGCAGCGCGATCTTACGATACACGAAGTCGTCAGCTGCCCGTCGGGCCGGCTGGTCTTACGGGATAAGAAGACGGGCAAGGTGGTCGAGCCGGATTTTGAACCCTCGATTGGGGTGGTCGAAGACCCCGCGAAAGGCCGCAGCGGTCCTTTGTGGGTGCGCGGCGGCATCCCGATCGAGAGCGCCGCGGGAAAGACCTACGAAGTACGCAACCGCATGACATTGTGCCGCTGCGGGGCGTCGCAAAACAAACCGTTCTGCGACGGCAGGCATCTCAAGATAAAGTTCAACGACGAATTAGTCTAGGCTTTTTTGAAGCAGCGGACCTTTAGGTCCGCTCCATCGATCTAATGCTCCTCGGCAGCCGCATACGCCATGGCATTTTCCTCGAGGCGAGCTGCTGAGAACGAAAGGAGCATCCAGGTTTCCGCTAAAGCGACGGCCAGCCCGACGCCAAGACCGGCAAAGGCGTTCTGGCTGATCGCTTGCACCATAGCCCACGCCAGTGCAGGCAGCCCGAGGGCTGTGTACGTCGTGAGAATGCGCAACATGAATCCCGGTCCGCGCATGTCGTTTCGGCCAGGCAACGCAACATACGATGCAACGCCGATGGTTTGAACGAGGAAGAGGCCGACGACGACGACCGGTCCCGCGCCTGCGGCGACCGCGCTCGAGTGCAGGGCGAGGCCCGCCATGATCGACCCCGCGACCAGCGGCGGACCGACGCGCAGCGTGGTCCCCAAAATCCATGCTATGACGCGGTTGCGCAGGGTCGAGTTACCGAGCCACCAGATCGGGCGTCGCAATTCGTTTCCTAGACTGATCGTGCTCTGAGACCCGAGGATAACGATGATGTTGACGACGGCCACCAGCGGCACCAAAATGTCAAAGACGGAACGGCCGCTCACTGCCATACCGCCAAGGTACCCGAAGATCGCGGCTCCGGCGATCCAAAAAAACGGCCAGCGCAATCCGCCCGCACTGCGCCGCAATGCGATCCACTCTCTCCATAGGACCGTCAGGGCACCGGTTGGGGCGTGCTCGCCTGACGCCGAGGGCGTTTCTCTGAGCCCCAGGTGCGGCTTGCTGTGGTCGACATCTTGTAATTCGCGCCAGGCGGCGCGATTCCACAGGCCGCGACCGCTTGCTGCGAGTGCGCGTCGCGCGTACAGGCGCGATGATGCCTCCCATATCTCGGGATAGGCATCGGCGGCAGCAACCGATCCGGCGGCGATGCACGAGCAGGCAGCGACGACGAGCACGAGCGCGGCGAACGTGCTCCCGGTCAGCGCCTCGACGATCAGGGTGCCGGGTGGAAAAACGGGCGTGTGGGCCGCAATGAACCCAAGATGCAGGTTGCTCGACGAGAACGCGAGCGCGACAGGATAGAGGACGGCGAGCGTTCCCCCGGCGATAAGCGCACTCCCTAACCAGGCAAATGGTACACGCGGCATGCGACGCTGTGCCAAAAAGACGGGCAGCCGCAGGCCAAATGCAACGACATAGGCTGACAGCAGCGTCACCACCGCGAAGAAAAACCCGTTTGCGCTGGCAGCCAGGTTCCACGACAAGAAGAAGAGCGCCAAAAACACGCGCATCCCTTGAAATGCCGCCTCACGCAGCTGCAGCCAAAAGACGACCACCACGTGTGACATATGAGAGCCAAACAGAAAGCGGGCGTCTGCGGGGTAGGAAAACGCCGCCGGCGGGCGTCGTGCGCCGGCGCGAATCTGGATCCCCAGAATGACGATGTACGCCGCTGGTACAAACGCATAGAAGAGATGAGTGCTGTCCGGAATCAGCAGAGCGTACTCCGTCCCCGTGAGACGCTGCATCCTCATGACTAAGAACGTACCGAACCAGACGATAAAAATAATCCACAGCGTCAGACGGGCCGGCTGGTGCAGGACGCGCTTAAATTTTTGCACCGCCATGCGAGCTTCGAGGTAGAAAAGCGGCGCCAGATCCCTCATTGGGTAGCTTCGAGGAAGACATCTTCGAGGCTGCGGCCGAGCTGGCCGAAGCGCAGCTCAGCGATGGGCGCGCTGATCGCCGCGCGGCCGTGGTTCATGACCAATACTTGGTCGCAAATCGCCTCCGCCGATTCAAGCAGGTGCGTGCTCAAGATGATGGCAGTCCCGGCGTTGCGCAACTCGAGCAAAATAGCGCGCAGTTCTCGCTGACCCTTGGGATCGAGG
>JALYZV010000036.1 GCA_030948685.1 Vulcanimicrobiota bacterium
GCTTGTGCTCGGCACGACGGGCGAGGCCAACTCGTTCACGCTGGCAGAGCGACGCACGATCCTCGAGAGCGTCCTCGCCGGCGGCATCCCCCCAGACAAGCTGATCGTCGGCACCGGCTGCTGCGCCGTCGGCGATACCGTCGCGTTGACGCAGCATGCGCTGTCGGTCGGCGTCAGACGCGCGCTCGTGCTCCCGCCGTTCTTCTACAAGAACCTCAGTGATGAGGGATTGTTTCGTGCCTTCGCGACCACCATCGAGCGCATCGGCGACGACCGCCTGCGGCTCTTCGTCTACCTGATCCCACAGCTGACCGGCGTTGAAATGAATGCCGATCTTATTGAAAAGCTCCACAGCGCCTTTCCGACCGTCATCGCCGGGCTCAAGGATAGCTCAGGCAAATGGCCCGCGACAGAGGCGCTGTGCAAACGGCTGGGCGCGAAGATTGACGTCTTGGTAGGAACAGAAGCGCTGCTGACGCAGGCCATGGCCGCGGGCGCGAGCGGCTGCATCACCGCAACCGGCAACGTGTCCGCGCCGCAAATCGTCGAACTGTACGAGCAACGAAATACTGCGCGTGCTGCGTCGCTTGACCGAGCGGTCAATGAAGCCCGCTCGGTGTTCGAATCATTTCCAGTCATACCCGCGCTCAAGAGCTACCTCGCTCGAACAACGGGTTCGATTTCGTGGCGCAATGTGCGCCCGCCGCTTAGTCCATTGGCACTGGACGACGCCAAAAACCTGGCTCGCAATTTAACCGCACTGGAATCCCGTAGCTAACAGGCATCCGCACCAGCATGCATGCCGTGTGCGTTCAAGTCTATCGCTATGAGAGCGACAAGCATCAGATGCATACAGCTATATTCCTCTGAGAGTAGAAGGGGTACCAAAACCACGGGTGTACCGGTCCGCGCTTGCTATAATGTATTGCTTCCCGGTATAGGTAAATCAACATCGAATTTTTTGTATTGCTTTCGTAAGCGGCTGGAATTGCAACGGCTTGCACAGGCAGACGGTGGTCTGGAAACCACCGGGCGATGCTAGGCAAAGGCAACGTCATAGCCGGACTCCAGCGCATTATGACACCGCCGTGGGTTCTCAGATACGACTTTAAACGTGTCTCTTCTATGGGCACGGCTTTTAGATCGCCGTCCATCGTGGCTTCTACGATATGCATGAGATTGTTGACACGTGCTGGACCACGTTCGCAAAACGCCTCGATGCTACTCGGCTTCGGCAGCGAACTAGCGGTGCAGCCCATCAGGATAGAAATCGCGACGACCATGGTTTTAATAAACGGTTGTTGCATTCAGAACCGCACCCGAGCCCGACATCAGGTTGCCACAAGATAACACAGGTAGCAACCGATTACAAGCTTAGGACGGGCTCACGTTGCCGACAAACGCGGAAATGGCGTGGTTGAAAAATTCAGGATTGTCGACGTTCGGCAGATGACCGGCATGAGGAACGACCGTCACCGCAGGCCGGTCGCGTAGCGCGTAAGCGATTTCCGCACTGCGCTCGTATGGTGCAATCGTCTCGTCGCGTTCGCCCCACATGACGAGCACCGGCACCACGATGCGCGGCAGCAGATCGCGATAATCTCCGCTCCATGTCGCACGCGTCGCCGCCTGGTAGACGGGTAGCGGAATGCTAGCCATCTGGCTACGCACTGATTCGCTTTTCTCGGGCGGTGCGTCCGGCGCAAGCACGGCTGGAGCACGCGAGCGAGCGAACTCGTCCATGCCAAGGCCGGCCAGCGTTCGGATGCGCTCATCGATTGACTCCGCACCGCCAGGATAGAAAGCAAACGTGTCAACCAAGATCAGCGAGCGCACACGCTCAGAGGCCTGGGCATAACACTCCATGGCGACGACACCGCCCAGCGAGCAGCCGCACACGTGTGCAGACGGTAGCCCACATGCGTCAAGCACCGCGAAGACGTCACGCGCGAATGCTGCGCGTGATATGGCGCATGCATCGCTCGCATCGGCCAGCAGCGACGCAGCCGGCGGAATATCCGACCGACCATAACCCCGGTAATCGACCGCGATGCACTGCATGCTTGGCGCGAGCGCGAGCAGCTGGCGCCGCCAAATCTCCGCGGTCGAACCGACGCCATGCAAAAACACGATCGGCGGACCGTTGCCGGCGTTCGAATAGGCGATACGCAGGCCGTCGCACGTCGCGAACGAAACACCGCCGCTCGTCATTGTCGGAAAACGCTTCGACCAGCTTGCGGCGCCGCCTGTGCGGCAAGGGGCCTCATTTAGCGGTCGGCGAAAGCACGGCTCCATGATGACGCACGAGGCGCAAGACCAAGCGTCGCTTTTCGATGCCGTCTATTCGGCATACAAAGAATTCATCAATCCGCCCTTGGCCCGTTTCATGAAGATCGCGGGTGCGGGCGTTGAGATGGAGGCACGCGGTTGCCGCATCTACGACCATACGGGAAAGTCATATCTCGATTTCTGCGGCGGCTACGGTGTCTTCGCCTTGGGGTACATGCACCCGAAAGTCGTGGCCGCCGTGCGCGAGCAGCTCAATCACATGGCGCTCTCCTCGCGTATTTTCTTCAACGCCAAGACAGCGGCGCTTGCCAAAGCGCTGGCCGACCTTGCGCCGGGCGATCTGAAAATCACGTTCTTTTCCAACAGCGGCACAGAAGCCGTCGAAGCGGCACTCAAACTCGCGCGCCTATCCACCAAGCGCAAGCACATCGTCTCAACCTTCAATGGCTTTCATGGCAAGACCATGGGCAGTCTCACCGCCACCGGTCGCGACGTCTTCAAGGAAAAATTCGAGCCGCTCGTTCCCGAGTTCGAGCACGTGCCATTCGGCGATCTGGCCGCGCTCGATCAGGCGCTCGCCGGCGCAGCTGCCTTCATCGTCGAGGCGGTGCAATGCGAAGGCGGCGTCAACTTGCCACCCGACGGGTATCTGCGCGCCGCACGCGAGCTGTGCACCAAACACGGCGCGCTCTTCATCGCTGACGAAGTGCAAACCGGCCTCGGACGAACGGGCTATCTGTGGGGCGTGGATGCGGAGCAGGTTGTGCCCGACGTCATGACCGTGGCCAAAGGTTTGTCCGGCGGCGTGATTCCTATCGGCGCGACGATCGTGCGCCATGATGTCTGGATGCGCGCCTTCGGAGACTCGCCGCTGCTGCACACCTCGACCTTCGGCGGCAATCCGCTCGCCTGCACGGCTGGTCTTGCGGCGCTTGAAGTGCTGGTGGAAGAGCGGCTAGTAGAAAAATCAAAAGCGCAGGGCGCCTATCTACTCGAGCAAGCGCGCGCGTTGCAGCAGCGTTTTCCCGAGGTCGTCGCCCAGGCACGCGGACGTGGACTCGTCATCGGCCTCGAGCTGCGTCACGAAGGCTACGGCGGCGCGCTTATTCCCGAATGCCTCAAGCTCGGACTCACGGTAGCATACACGCTCAACCAACAGCGGGTGATCAGGCTTGAACCGCCGCTCATCGTGAGCCGCGAAGAAATTGACGAAGCGATTGCCATTCTCGCCAAGGCGCTCGGCAAGGCCAAAGAAAAACTCGGGGCGCTGTCCGCCTAATGCCGTACGTCGAGACCTCGATCGAAATTAAAGCACCGGCCGCCAAGATTTACGAGCTCGCCAAAGACATGGAGAGCTATCCCGACTTCATGCCCGACGTGGAATTCGTCAAGATCATCAAACGCGATGGCAACACGACCACCACGCGCTGGAAGACGCTCGTCGAAGAAGCACCCATCGAGTGGACCGAAGTCGACGTCTTCGATGACAGCAACACGCGCATCGACTATAAGCTGATCGAGGGCGATCTGGACAAGTTCGAAGGCGCCTGGACGTTTAACGAGCGCGACGGTGTCACCAAGGTTGTCCTCGGCGTTGATTATGATTTTGGCGTGCCAACGCTGGCTGAGCTCATCGGGCCGATTCTTCAGAAGAAGGTGGAAGAGAACTCCATGATGATGCTGCAGGCGCTTAAGGGCCGTTGCGAAGCGGGGTAAAAGTAAGACCGTCGCCCGGCTGCTTGCCAGGACAGCGACCAGCAGCTTGCGAACCAATAAATTTCCCGGACTCCTATACATCCGAGGTACTGGTGCGTAAGTTCGGTTTCATCATCCACCCCCTCTCCTACGACGACGTCCTCCGGTACGAACCCAAAGCCGCCGGCAAAGGGATGCCGCTCATTCGCAAAATTCTCGAGTGGATGCCGGCGTATGTGGTTTCCGAAGTCACGGGCGTGCGCAGCAAGACCGGCGAGGAAATCCTCGGCTACTTCATCGGCGTGCCGCTCATGCCGGATCAGTTCTTGGAGCTGCCGCGCACTGAAGTCATGGCGCGCATCATCAAAGGCGCCAACATCGCAGCGGAGCTCGGCTGCGGCATCGTCGGACTGGGTGGTTTCACGGCCGTGGTTGGTGATGGCGGTCCAACCGTGGCAGAGAATTGCCCCATCGCGGTCACCTCGGGCAACTCGTACACCATCGCCGCAGCCATGCAGAGTCTGTTCCGTGGCGCGCACGAGATGGAGGTCGATGTGCCGAGCGCAAGCGCCGTCGTCATCGGCGCCACCGGCAGCATCGGCTCAGCTTGCGCCCAAATTTTGGCGAACAAGGTTTCACACGTCACGCTGGCCGCGCGCAATGCCACGCGCCTGGCCAAGCTCACGCACGCAATGCAGCCGCACGTCAAAGCCAAGTTGGGCTGGACAACCGACATCAAAGACGCGGTGCAACACTCGGAGCTCGTGCTGACCGCCACCGCCGCCACCTCGAGCGTGGTTGAGCCGGAAGATCTCAAAGCTGGCGCGGTGGTGTGCGAGGTATCGCTGCCGCACGACGTGTCGCGCCGAGTTGCGACCGAGCGCGATGACGTGCTCGTGACCGAAGGTGGCAACGTCCGCGTGCCCGGTGAAGTGGATTTCCATTTTGATTTCGGCTTGCCGTCCCAAACGTCGCTGGCCTGTATGGCGGAGACGATGATCCTGACGCTCGAAAACCGCTTCGTCAATTATTCGCTTGGGCGCGGCGTCAATCTCGACAAAGTGCTCGAGATCGAACGACTGGCGGAAAAGCACGGTTTTGAAGTCGCGGGCATGCGAGCGTTCGATAAGGAAGTGACGCCCGAGATGATTGCGCACACCCGGGAGCGGGCGCGGGCGGCGCGCGCCAGCATAGCGCGACCCGCCGGCGTCGCATTGTCATGAAGCGGGTCGTTTCCGTCAGCCTGGGATCGTCCACGCGCGATCACCGGGTCGAGGTTGAGTGGTTAGGCGAGCGTCTCGACATTCGGCGCATTGGATTTGATGGGTCGCTCGATCGGGCGATCGAGGCACTGCACGAACTCGACGGAACCGTCGACGCGATCGGCCTCGGCGGCATCGACGTGTATCTCTATGCGGGCAAGCATCGTTACGCGCTGCGCGACGGCCAGCGTATGTTGGATGCGGTGAAGAAGACGCCGGTGGTCGACGGCAGCGGCCTCAAGAACACGCTCGAGCGCGAGACAATCACCTACCTGCAGTCGCAAGGCATCATCGATTTTCAAGGCTTGCCCGTGCTGATGGTCAGCGCGCTCGACCGTTTCGGCATGGCGCAGGCGCTTGTCCAGGCGGGCGCCGACGTCACCTTCGGCGACTTTATCTTCGCACTGGGGATCGACAAACCGGTAAAGACGCTGCCCGAGTTCGAAGCACTGGCTGAAAAATATCTACCCGATGCTTGCAAACTGCCGTTCCAATTCTTCTATCCCACCGGCAAGAAACAGGAGAAGCCGCCGGAGCCAAAATTCCCGCAGTATTATGAGCGTGCGCGGCTCATCGCAGGTGACTTCCATTTCATCCGCCAGCACATGCCGGATGATCTGAGCGGCAAGACGATTATCACGAACACGGTGACGGCGCATAACGTGGACGAGTTACGCGACCGCCGCCTCGCACGGCTGGTCACGACGACCCCGAACCTCGACGGCCGCTCGTTCGGCACCAACGTCATGGAAGCGGCGCTGCTTGCGATCCTGGGCAAGCGTTGGGAAGACGTCAGCGAGGCCGACTACCGCGCGCTGCTCACCCGCCTCAACTTCCGCCCGCACGTGCACGATCTCGTCGCGCACGCGGCCACCTAAAGGGGAGACTATGACCGAAAAAGAGACCGTTGTAACAGAAGAAGGTTTGCGCAAGCTCGAGGGTGAGCTTGAAGAGCTGAAGACCGTACATCGCAAAGAGGTGAACGACCGCATCCGCCAGGCCAAAGAGTTTGGCGACATCTCTGAAAACGCGGAGTACGAGGACGCCAAGCAGGAGCAGGCCTTCATTGAAGGCCGGATCATGAAGCTCGAGGCGATGATCCGCAACGCCAAGATCATCCGCGAAGGTGAAGGCGGCGCAGATGAGGTTCACTTGGGCAGCACCGTCAAGCTCAAGAATCTCAGCACCGGCAGCGAAAACGAGTATACGATCGTTGGCAGCGCGGAGAGCGATCCGCCCAACGCGAAGATCTCCAACGAATCACCGATCGGCAAAGCCGTTGTCGGCGCGAAGCCCGGCCAGACAGTCACCGCCACCGCACCCTCGGGCGAGATCCAGCTCAAGGTATTGAGCATACGCGCCAATCGCAGAGGCGGCTCTAAAGCACGGAACAAGTGACCTCAGGCGGCGACACCGGCGCCACCGAGGCCGAACTCATCCGAGCACGGCGCGCTAAGCTCGACGCGCTGCGTAAGGATGGCCGCGACCCGTTTGCACTGACGAAGTTCGAGCGCAGCCACAACATCGTCGACGTCCGCAGCGCCCATGAAGGGCTGGCTGTCGGCCAGCACGCTGCGGCGACGGTGACCGTCGCCGGGCGCCTTCAACCAATCAGACGCATGGGCAAAAAGATCGCCTTTGCCGATCTCGCCGACCAATCGGCACGCATCCAGCTGTACTTCCGCTTCGAAACCATGGGCGACAAGTTTGCTCTCGTCGACCTGCTCGACCGCGGTGATGTCGTCGGCGTCCGCGGTGAACCGTTTCGTACCAAAACCGGCGAGCTTACCATCGCGGTTGCGGATGCAGTCGTGCTGTCAAAATCACTGCGACCGTTGCCTGAGAAATGGCACGGCCTTGTCGATCCGGAGGCGCGATACCGGCAGCGCTACCTTGATCTCATGGTCAACCGGCCGGTGCTCGACACGATGCTCGCGCGCAGTCATATCATCGCTGCCTTGCGCCGCTATCTCGACGATCGGGGTTATGTTGAAGTCGAGACGCCGACGTTGCTGACGCTGGCGGGAGGCGCCAATGCGCGCCCATTCGTCACGCATTCCCACGCGCTCGATATCCCGTTGCAAATGCGGATCGCAACCGAACTGAATCTCAAGCGCTGCATCGTGGGCGGGATAGAAAAGGTCTACGAGATCGGCCGTACCTTCCGCAACGAAGGCATCGATCGCACCCACAATCCCGAGTTCACCATGCTCGAGTTGTACGAGGCGTACACTGACGTGGAAGGCATGCTCACCCTCTGCGAAGGCATGGTGATCGCCGCCGCTGACGCCGCGCGTGTCGGCGAAAAGCACGAGTATGGAGGCAAAGACATAACATTCAAGGCGCCGTTTGCGCGCATCCCCTATCTAGAAGCGATGAGCACATGGGGAGGGCTCTCGCGCGAAGACGTTTTGGATGAGACCCGTGCGCGAGCGGCTGCCCAACGCCTCAAGCTCACCATCGAGCCGGGCTCGAGCCACGGCCATATTGTCGACAAGCTGTTCTCCGCCACCGTCGAGCCACAGCTCTCGAACCCGACCTTCATCACTGACCAGCCGGTGCTGCTCTCGCCGCTGGCCAAACGCCGAGCGGATGACCCACAGCTCGTCGAGCGCTTCGAGTTGTTCATTTCCAACATGGAGATTGCCAACGCGTTCTCCGAGCTCAACGATCCTGACGACCAACGTGAACGTTTCATGGCGCAAGCGCGCGAGCGCGCCGCCGGCGATGCCGAGGCACCTGAGCCCGACTGGGACTACGTCCAGGCCCTCGAGTACGGCATGCCGCCGACGGGCGGCATCGGTGTCGGCCTGGATCGCCTGATCATGATTCTGACCAATCAAGAATCGATCCGCGACGTACTCCTCTTCCCTTTGCAAAAGCCGCAA
Organism: Vulcanimicrobiota bacterium; assembly: GCA_030948685.1. Classification (GTDB taxonomy): domain Bacteria; phylum Vulcanimicrobiota; class Vulcanimicrobiia; order Eremiobacterales; family Eremiobacteraceae; genus JAFANK01. Next base: position 8,135 of record JALYZV010000036.1, read on the forward strand.
TAGAGACAGCGAACCTTTGAAGCAACGGACCTTCCAGACGAGCGGACCTTTGCAACAGCGAACCTTTGAAGCAGCGGACCTTTAGGTCCGCTACGTGTACCTAGACCGCCTGGACCGCGCAGAATAGGTACTGCGCTAGCCTCCAGATACGTGGAATCCCTGAGTCGGCGGGGATGCCGTTCGAGCTATCCTTGGCTTGGGAGTTGCGCCGTTGGGCGCCTCCAACCAAGCCCAAAGGAGAACGACCATGACCGACCGCGTAAAGCCCACCAAGCACGAGGAAGACGACCGCGTCCTTGGCATGAACAAAGTCATCCGCTACACGTCAGAGAACACAGGCCAGTTTGGCGGCTGGGGGCCGAGGATCAGGCTTTAAAAGACTCTCGACGATGGACCCGCACGACAGAAGTGGCGCCGCATCCAGGGAAGAGATACGGCGCCACTTCCTTACAGCAACGGACTATTGCAGCAACGGACTATTGCAGCAACGGACCTTTAGGTCCGTGAGCAAAGAGAATGTTTCGACGCCGGCTTAGGTAATTGGTCGACGATGGAACAGAGGGCGAGAACGCTTGCGCTCGTTCTCGAGTACGACGGCTCGGGCTATCACGGATTCCAGCGCCAAGGTGAGCATCCATCCGTGGCTGAGCGCGTCGAGGTTGCCCTTCAGACGCTCTTTGGGCACCCGACGAAGATTACAGCCGCGGGCCGTACGGACGCGGGCGTGCACGCCACCGGCCAGGTCGTAAGCTGTTCGACGACCAGCGCCATGCCGCTGCGTCGCATTGCCGTGGCCGCCAGCGCGCTCTTGCGCCCAGCCAATATCGCAGTCCTTCGCGTCGTCGAACGGCCGGCAGAATTTTCGGCGCGTCACCAAGCGCTGGCGCGCACGTACCGCTACAGGATCCTCAACCGCGTCGCCCCGTCACCGTTGCATGCCCGCCGTGCGTTCCACGTGAGCGCTCAGCTCGACGTTGACGCAATGCGTCGCGCTGCCGCTATACTCGTGGGTCAGCATGATTTCGCAGCTTTTTGTGCTGTCGAGTCACGTGCCAAGAGCACGCGCCGAACGATACACGCTATCGAGGTGCAGCGCAACGGCGACGTGCTTGACATTGTCATCAGCGCGGACTCATTTGTGCACAATATGGTGAGGATTATCGTGGGAACGCTCATCGAGGTCGGACGAGGAAGACGCACGCCGCAAGACGTGGAGGCGGTTCTGGAGTCCGGCAGCCGATCCAAGGCCGGCTTCACGGCGCCGGCCCACGGTCTGTATCTCGAGCGAGTCGACTACGTCGACCCGATATAGGGCGAAATGGTGCTTTGTCGGGCGACCAAGGTTCGTTGGTTTGCTGGACCTTGGATTTGTCCCACCAGCGCTTGACGGGCTTAGCGGCAGTCCGGTAGAATGCTAAGGTTAACGCGGTCGCACGAGGCGGCCGGCTCCTTTTGCACTATCCAAGGGAATTCATGACCACAACGCTTCTTTCAAAGAACGGCGTGAAGCGCGACTGGTACGTCGCCGACGCCGAGGGCAAGACACTCGGCCGCTTCGCGACCCGCATCGCCACGGTCCTCATGGGCAAGCACAAACCTGACTACACGCCGCACGCCGACACCGGCGATTTCGTCATCGTCACGAATGCTTCGAAGATCCACCTCACCGGCAAGAAGTGGTCCAAGAAAGAGTACATTCGCCACTCGCAGTACCCCGGTGGCTTGCGCACGCGCACCGCGTCCGAGGTGCACGCGGAAAATCCCACGCGTATCGTTGAGGCCGCGATCAAGGGCATGTTGCCGACCAATCACTTACGGGCCAGCCGGATGAAACGGCTACGGGTATTCGCGGGCGTCGAGCACGGCCACGAAGCACAAAAACCGAAAACACTGACGGGGATATAATGGCAACCACGACTGATTCCAAGCTTTCCGCGACCGGCCGCCGCAAACGGGCCGTCACTCGCGTTCGTATGGCCCTCGGCCAGGGCGAGATCAAGATCAACGGCCGGCCCATTGATGCGTATCTGGGCCGAGCATCGCTGCTGCAGGTCGTGCGTCAACCGCTCGAGCTGACCAACAGCACCGAGCGCTTCAATATCACGATCACGGCGCACGGCGGCGGCCTCTCGGGTCAGGCCGGTGCCATCCGTCACGGCATCGCGCGCGCACTCGTGCGCATGGACGAGAGCCTGCGCCCGATGCTTCGCAAAGCCGGGTTTCTGACGCGCGATCCGCGCGAAAAAGAATCGAAGAAATACGGGCGCAAACGAGCCCGCAAACGCTTCCAGTTCAGTAAACGTTAAACAATGGGGCGGCCAAGATGGCCGCCCTTCAATTAAACGGACCTAAAGGTCCGTTGCTTCACTGAATCTGCTAAACGGACCTAAAGGTCCGTTG
>JALYZV010000040.1 GCA_030948685.1 Vulcanimicrobiota bacterium
GGCCATGGTCAGCGCCGTTTTGGTCAGTGCTGCGCCGGCTTCGGCCGACGCCCGCATCGGCAAATTTACCGTCACCTTCGCCGAGGGAGTTTTTCATCGCAACGGCGACTTCGTCATACCGGGAGCCGTTCGCGGCGTATCTGCCGACGGCGACTTCAAAGCTGACCGCGCCTTCGGCAATTACCAGCGTCAAGACGTCACGCTGGTCGGTCACGTGATGATCCACCAGCGCGTCGCAGGTGGGGCGTCGGGCGAGCTGATGACCTTGACTGCGCAGCAAGTTCGCATCGCCGGCAAGCCCAGCTCGTACACGGCGACGGGTTCGGTTGTCGTCGTCCAGGCAAATCGCCGGTTGCACGCCGACTATCTGCAGCTCAACGAGGCCACTCACCAGGGGCTGCTTCGCGGCAATGTCTCTGTCCAAGAAAATGACCGCGTCGTCAACAGCGCCGAAATTCACTACAATACCCTGACGGGCGCTATCGAGGTTCCGGCCGAGCTCACCGGCTTCTCCTCGGATACCGATTTCCGGGCCGATCGTGGGTTTGGTAACCAAAAGGCGGGCACGTTCACCATGATTGGAAACGTCGTCGTGCACCGCTTCGGCAATTACGGCAAAGCCAACAACTCCACGGAGCCGCTGACGCTGTGGTGCGACAAGCTCGATATCGTGCAGCGGCCGCAGACCACCTACACTGCGACCGGACACGTTAAGGTCGCGCAGGGCGATCGCACGCTTGTCGCACCCGTGCTCACGCTCAACGATACGACGCATGTCGCGACGATGACGGGCGGCGTGCACGGAGAAGAACGGCCAGATCGCACCTTCGATGCTGCCGAACTGCTGTACAACACGCAAACGGAAGATTTCAAGGCGTTGGGCGGCGTCAAAGCGACCTTCCCGTTCCGGCGTGCATCATCTGGGCCGTCGCCAACGCCGTCAGCGCGTCCGTCCGCCGCAGTGCCGCAAAATTCCAGCCCAACTCCGCTTCCTGCTCCAACGCGCAGCTAAATTTCCACTGGCGCAACGCGCTGACCGAGTCTGTGTGACGGCTGTCACGCGAATCCTCGTATGGATGATGGTCATATGCATGTGCACCGATGAGATAAAGAGGTGCTCCCAGGCGTGAATAACGTCGCGCGAATCCACCTGACCGACCGAGGAACTAGCGTTTGCTCGATTTCATCGATAGGAAATTTACCGACGTCCTCATTGAGAAGGGGAGTCTAACTCAGGAGCAACTCGACAAAGCGCTCCAGATCGCCGACGCCAAGCGCGAGCCGATTGAGAAGGTGCTGGTCGAGATGCACGTTGCGCCCAAAGACGAAGTCATGTGGGCGCGCGCAGAAGAGCTTGGCAAGATTTATGTCGATCTCGCCAACCGCAAGATCGACCCAGAAACGGCGACCGTTATCCCTGAACCGGCAGCCCGCCGGCATCATCTCATCTGCATCGGTAAAGTCGACAATAAGATCACGCTCGCGATGGCGGATCCGACCGACATCTTGGCGCTCGACGATGTCCGTATTCGGACCGGCCTGGTACCAGAGCCGGTTCTCTCATACTACGACGACATCGAGCGCGCACTGGATGCGGTCTACAACAGCGGCGACAACAAATGGCAAGAGATCGTCAGCGAGACGGGCGAGCAACTCGACGTTCTCAAAGAACAGGAAGCGATGCCCGACGAGGTGCAGGTCGACGCACCGATCGTGCGCCTGGCTGACCTCATCGTGACGCAGGCAATTGCTCAAAAAGCTTCGGACATCCACATCGAACCGTTTGAAAAGCAGCTGGTGGTGCGCTATCGGATCGACGGTTTGCTGCGCGAGGTCATGAGCCCGCCCAAAACGCTGCAGCTGGCACTCACCTCACGCTTCAAGATCATGGCCAACTTGAATATCGCAGAGAAACGCGTTCCGCAAGATGGTCGTATCATGGTGACGATCAAACGCGACCGCTACGATCTGCGCGTCTCGGTGTTACCAACCTTATGGGGCGAGTCGATCGTCATGCGTATCTTGGACCGCAAGAGCGTCATGGTCGAACTCGATCAGCTGGGCTTCCATGCCGACTTGCTCGAGAAATGGAAGAAGCTCATCGTCATGCCCAACGGGGTCATCCTGGTGACAGGACCCACCGGCTCGGGTAAGTCAACCACGCTCTACGCGACGCTGAATGCGATCAATTCGCCCGACACCAAGATCGTCACGGTCGAAGACCCGGTCGAGTACAACATCCAAGGCATCAACCAGGTGCAGGTGCATCCCAAAGTCGGCCTGACGTTTGCCGCCGGACTGCGCGCCTTCTTGCGCCAGGACCCCGACGTCATGATGGTCGGTGAGATCCGCGACCACGAGACGGCGCTCATCGCCGTCCAGTCCGCATTGACCGGCCACCTCGTGCTCTCCACCTTGCACACCAACGACTCTGTGTCTGCGGTAACGCGCCTCATCGACATGGGCGTCGAACCGTTCCTGCTCGCCTCATCCGTGCAAGGCGTCATGGCGCAGCGCCTGGTGCGCACGATCTGCAAAACCTGCAAACGGGGCATCAAACCCCTCAAGGCGATCCACGCCAAATTCGAAGAGTATAATATCCCGATCTCATCGCTGCAGCTGGCGCGCGGAGAAGGCTGCGATGCGTGCTCAGGCAGCGGCTACAAAGGGCGCGCGGGAATCCACGAGTTGGTCGTCATGACGGATGAAATCAGGCGCATGGTGCTCGACCGTACCTCCACCGGCGATCTCAAGAAACTCGCGCTCGATCAGGGTCTGCGAACGCTGTATCATGACGGCCTGCTCAAAGTCGCGCACGGACTCACGACGCTCGAAGAAGTGCTGCGCGTCGCCGTCGACTAGCCCCAAAAGCGATCCAAGCGCCTATTCTTTTGCTTCCCAGCCCGAGTCACCGGGTTCATAGAAGGTCATCTGCTCGAGCTCGTCAGGCAGATGTTGCTGCTTGACTTTTGCATCGGGAAAATCGTGCGCGTATTGATAGCCTTTGCCATAACCGAGCTGACGCATGAGGTTCGTTGCCGCATTGCGCAAATGTAAGGGCACCGCGAGGGCGCCGCGCGCGTCGACCGCCTCTTTGGCGGCGACGTAAGCGCGCAACCCGGAGTTGCTCTTGGGCGCGAGCGCGAGATAAATCGTTGCCTCGGTGAGCGGGAAGAGCGCCTCGGGCATGCCCAGCGCGTGCGTCGCCTGCTGCGCCGCGACTGCGATAGGCAGCGCATTTGGATCTGCCAGGCCAACGTCTTCCGATGACAAGATCACGAGCCGCCGGGCGACGAACATCGGATCCTCGCCCGCTTCGAGCATGCGTGCCAGCCAGTAGACGCCGGCGTCGGGGTCGCTGTCGCGAACTGACTTGATGAAGGCCGAAATGACGTCGTAGTGCTCTTCGCCTGCGCGGTCGTAACGCAAGGCACGCCGTTGCATGGCCTCTTCAACATCGTGCGCTTCGATCGGCGCGCCCGGGCCGCGCGCAGCCGCGATCTGGGCGGAGAGTTCGAGCGCGTTCAGGGCGCTGCGTGCGTCGCCGCCGGCCAGCGCGACGAGTTTGGCTCGTGCTTGCGCTTCGAGGTGCACGTTTGGTCCCAGACCGCGCTCCGCATCCGCCAGGGCTCGATCGATGACGACGCCGAGCGCTTCATCCGACAACGGCGCGAGCACGAACACGCGCGAGCGCGACAAGAGCGCTTTATTGACCTCGAACGACGGGTTCTCGGTCGTCGCGCCAATGAGTGTGATGTCGCCCCGCTCCACGTTGGGAAGGACCGCGTCTTGCTGCGACTTGTTAAAGCGATGAATCTCGTCGATGAACAGGATCGTGCGCCGGCCGCTCGCTTTTGCCGCCTGCTTCGCGTCTGCGATTGCGCGCCGCAGATCGCTGACACCGGCTGACACCGCCGACAGTGAAATGAAACGTGCCGCCGTGGCATCGGCGATCAAGCGCGCCAAGGTGGTCTTGCCGCTGCCGGGCGGACCCCACAGAATCATCGATGGGCTTTGCTGGCGCTCGATGGCCGTACGCAGCGCGGTGCCCGGCCCAACGATCTGATCTTGACCCACGAACTCGTCGAGCGAACGCGGGCGCATGCGTGCCGCGAGCGGCGCGCTGGCCGGCAGTAACTCCCCCGAAGCCGGTGCCGCCGACGGCACGGCGTCTCCGAAGAGCGATGGTTCTGAAGTCACGACGAACATGTTCTGCGGGCAGGCTGGACTGACCCCGCGCAGAAGCCCGCCGTGATGGAACGGCTCTACCTTGACAACGCTGCGACCACGCCGACCAGGCCCGAAGTCGTCGAGGCGATGCTGCCATTTTTTGCGTCGGAGTATGCGAACCCGTCGAGCATGCACTCGAGCGGGCAACGCGTGCAACGCGCCTTGCAGGCCGCCCGCAAGCGAGTTGCGCTCGCTTTGGGCGCGCGCCCGGAAGAGATCATCTTCACCTCCGGCGGTTCAGAGGCCGACAGTCTTGCGATTTTCGGCACCCTGACGGGATCGTACGCGCGCGCTCAATTTGTAACGAGCGCCATCGAGCATCACGCCGTCTTGCACGTCGCCGAGGCGCTGCGAGCGCGCGGTCATAAGGTAACGGTCGTGCCCGTCGATCGCGAGGGCTTCGTGGTCGAAGACGCCTTGCTCGCCGCACTGGATGGAACGCCGGCAGTCGTCAGCATCATGCACGGCAACAACGAGATCGGAACGCTGCAAGATATCGCACGACTTGCCGCCCTCACGCGCGAGCGTGGCGGCATCTTCCACACCGACGCAGTCCAAACAGTCGGGCACCTCCCCATTGACGTCGGCGAACTGCAGGTCGACGCGCTATCGCTGTCGGCGCACAAATTTGAAGGTCCCAAAGGTATGGGTGGGCTGTATGCTCGCAACGGTTTGGCGCTGACGCCGCTCATTTACGGAGGCGGTCAAGAAGGCGGCCGACGCGCAGGCACGGAGCATGTTGCCGGCGCCGTCGGACTTTCTCTTGCGCTGTCGCTTGCGGTGGCCGAGTTGTCAGCGACGCACCGACGCGTTACCGCGTTGCGTGACGCGCTTATCGATGGCCTGCTGGCGGCAATCCCCGGCTGCGCCCTCAATGGATCGCAGAGCAAACGGCTGCCGAACAACGTCAACGTGCGGTTCGAGCATATCGAAGGCGACACGGTGGTGGTGGGTTTGGATCTCGCCGGTATTGAGATCTCCACCGGCAGCGCGTGCAGCTCTGGCGCGCTCGAACCCTCGCATGTGATGCAGGCCATTGGTCTCGTGCCGGCGCAAGCGCGCGGCTCTATCCGTCTCTCGCTTGGCAGGACGACGACAAATGCCGACGTCAAGCGCGTGCTCGACGTGTTACCGGCTCTTATAGCTCGCTTGCGTGGTTTGTCGGACGCCCTCACCATGGAAGAAAGCGTGGTTCATAGGCGACTGGACTAGCCCTTTATGGGGTATCCTCTGGTGGGAGGCACTGCCGCGTAACCCCAAGAAAGCACCGGTTCACCCATGAGCACCCAAGATTTCATGTGGCTTGCGTTCGGCGCAGCCGCTCTCATCGTCGCCATCAGCCTGGGCTACCTGTGCCTGCGCACTGGCAAGGTTCTCGACCGCACGCAAGAGAGCTTGGGTAGAGTCGATGATCTGCTCGACGGGCTACAGGTGCCTGTGACGCAGACCCTGCAGCACGTGGGCGGCGTGGCCGGTACCGTCGACTCAATGGTGAGTCGCATCGACCGGCTCACCCAGTCGCTTGAAAAGGGTGCGACAGGCATCGCCAAAGCGGCGGACGTGGCGCAATCAGCGGTGTCGCCGACGGTCGCCAATGTGGTCGGCATTATCGCCGGCATCACACAAGGCGCTCAGCAGTTTTTCCGCCATCGCCGGCCCAACGGAGCGTCGCGGGAACCCATTGTACACAATACGCGCGAATGATTGGAGCACTAGCATGTCACACGAAACAAGAGATTCGGCTTCGGGGTTCATTTCTGGGTTTATCATCGGCGGGTTGATCGGAGCGGCCGTCGCGATCGTGCTTGCGCCGCAGAGCGGTGAAGAGACCCGCGATCTGATTCGTGGCAAAGCGCACGAATTCAAAGGCAAAGCGCTGGACCTGGCCGGCGATCTCAAGGACCGGGCGTCAGACCTCGCAGACGATCTGCGCTCGCAAGCCGACGAGCTCACAAAACGTGGGCGCGAGAGCTTCGAGAGTGTCCGCTCGCAGTTTAACGACGCAGTCGAAACCGGCCGAAAAGCCGCCAAGACAAAGCGCCAGGAGTTCGAGACAGAATAGCCCCGCGCTTCTAAGCTTCTTCGACACCCATCGCCCAGGCGTCGCGCTTCGCGCGCGCCTGGAGCACCTCTTGCTCGGAGCAGATCGATCAGGATGGACATAAAAGTCAGCGTACGGGAACACGATGGTCAACGGCATTGCAGCGTGGTTGACCTCAACGGTGAGATCGATGTCTACACTTCACCCAAAGTGAAGGAAACGATCATGGAGCTCATCGATTCAGGCCACTATGCGCTGGTCATCAACCTCGAGAACGTGCGCTACATTGACTCGACCGGCCTAGGCGTCCTCATCGGCGGCCTCAAGCGTGTGCGCGAGCATTCCGGTGCAGTCAACCTCGTCTGCACAAACCCGCAAATCAAGAAGATCTTCGATATCACAGGCTTGGTTAAAATTTTTGGCATTTACGACACCGAAGAGCAGGCATGCGAGAGTCTCTGAGCAGTGTGACTACGACTGGCAACGACAATGTTGTCGAGCTACGCATCCCGAGCAAAGCCGAGTGGGTCGGCGTGGCGCGCCTAGCGGTAGCGGGCATCGCCAGCCGCTTGCAGTTCTCGATCGAAGACATCGAAGATCTCAAGCTGGCGGTAGCCGAGGCGTGCACCAACTGTATTCAGCACGCAACGGGTGGTGAGAGCGTGTCCATCACCTGCCAAATCTTTCCCGATAAAATTGTGGTGAAGGTCGAGGACAGCGGTGCCGGAGCGTCGGCCGGCGATCTCGCCCCCAAGCGTCTGGGCGAGCCGAAGGTCGGCGGTTTGGGTGTTTTCCTGATTCGTTCGCTTATGGACGACGTCGAATACGAGCTCAATCCTGAGTCCGGCACAAAGCTCACCATGACCAAGTTCCTTCGCACCTGATCGCATGAGCACTCGGCCGTTTAGTCCACCGGAAGGACTGCCGGAGCGGTTCGACCGGGAACGGACGCGCGAGCTTTTTCGGCATTTTGCCAAGAATCGCGATCAGGGAACCCGTGACGAGCTGGTGGTCGGGCATCTCAATCTCGCACGCTACCTTGCGGTACGCTTCGCAAACCGCGGCGAGCAAATCGATGATCTCGTTCAAGTTGCGACGCTGGGGCTCATCAAGGCCATCGACCGCTACGATCCGCAGCGTGGCGTCGAGTTCACCACCTATGCGACGCCCACCATCATCGGCGAAGTCAAACGCTATTTCCGCGACAAGGGTTGGATGATCCGCGTCCCGCGCCGGCTCCAGGAACTCAACCTGGCTGTCAACCGCGCGATGGAACACGCGGCAGTCGAGCTCGGTCGCTCGCCGACCGTCGCCGACCTCGCCACGCGCCTGGCCGTATCAGAAGAAGAGATTATCGAGGCGCAGGAGCTTGGGCAGCTCTACAATCTGCTCTCGATCGATTCGGAGCTCGCGACCAACAGCGACGCGAAGACCGCAACGCTGCTTGACTACCTCGGCCGCGAAGATCCCGAACTTGCGCTGCTCGAGGACAAAGCGAATCTCGAACGGAGCTTTGTCGGGCTCGATCCGCGCGAGCGCGTTATCTTATATCTGCGCTTTTACGAAAACATGTCGCAGGCCGAAGTTGCCAAGCGTTTCGGGGTTTCGCAGATGCACGTTTCACGGCTGCAGCAACGCGCCCTCGAGAAGCTCAAGAAGGAGCTAAAAGAAGAATAGCCGCGCACGCGGCCAACGTCCGCTTGTACGAGATGAAACCTCAGGAAATCCGTCAATCCTTTGTCGACTTCTTTGTCAGCAAAGGTCACAAGCTTCTGCCCCCGGCGAGCCTCATCCCTGACGCGATGTCGACCACGCTGTTCACGATCGCCGGTATGGAGCAATTCGTTCCGGTCTTTGTGGGACGCGAGCCAGCGCCGGCGCCGCGGGTGGTCACTGTGCAGCGCTGCCTGAGGGTCGCCGGTGGAAAAAGCGATATCGAAAACGTCGGGCGCAGCGGACGGCACGGCACGCTGCTCGAGATGCTCGGCAATTTTTCGTTTGGCGACTACTATAAGCGCGAGGCAATCCTTTGGGCGTGGGAATATCTCACGAAGATTTTGCGGTTGCCGGCGGATCGCTTGTACGCGACGGTGTATGTGGATGACGACGAGGCGGCTGAAATCTGGCAGCGTGATATCGGTTTAGCGCCGGAACGCATCAGCCGCTTTCGCGAAGACAACTTTTGGGACATGGGTCCGACCGGGCCGTGCGGTCCGAGCTCTGAAATCTTCTACGATCTTGGGCCGAGTGTTGGCTGCGGGCGGTCTGACTGCGCCGTCGGGTGTCCGCATTGCGATCGCTACGTCGAGTTTTGGAATCTCGTCTTTCAGCAGTACGATCGCGAGGCAGACGGTATATTGCACCCACTGCCCAACCGGGCGATCGACACCGGCATGGGCTTTGAGCGGCTGTGCATGATCTTGGCCGGAAAGACATCGATCTTTGACACGCAGTTGTATACGGGCATCATCGCTGCGTTGCCGGCGCCGACTGAAGCGAGCCCGTTGCCGCCACCCGAACAGCATGTGCATCGGCGAATCATCGCCGACCACGCGCGGGCAGCGGTGTTTTTGGCCGCGGACGGGATCTCGCCGAGTAACAACGATCGCGGATACGTTATGCGCTTCCTCATGCGCCGCGCGCTACGCAGCGGCCGAGCCTTGCGCCTGCCAAATGGTTTTTTCAGCCTGCTGGTCGACGCGGTCATTGCAACGCTGGCCGACGGCTATCCGCAATTGCGCGAATCGCAGGCTGCCACAAAAGCGGTCTTCTCCGAGGAAGAACGGCTTTTCGACCGCACGCTCGAGCGCGGAGAGTCGCGGCTGGCGGCGGTCGTTGCCGATGCAACGTCGCGAGGAGCGAAAGCCATTGACGGCCGCGCTATCTTCGAACTCCACGACACCTACGGATTTCCGCCCGAGCTGACGGCCGAAATCGCACGCGAGAATGGACTGGAGGCCGACATGGCCGGCTACCGAGCTGCCATGGAGGAACAGCGAGAGCGGGCGCGGCGCGATGCGCACAAGAAACGCGCCGACGTTGTGGTTGCGGGGTCGGGCAGCGTCGATTTGCCCGATTCGGAATTCGTCGGCTATGAGACGCTGCAAGCGCCGGCGCGCATTCTCGCCCTTTTTGACCGCAAGGGCGCGAAGCTGGCCGCCCTCGAGCAAGGTCAGGAAGGCATCGTCGTGCTCGACCGCACCGCGTTCTATGCCGAGCGCGGCGGTCAGGCGGGAGACCGGGGCGCAATTGCGGGCGCAGGCGCGTCGTTTGCGGTGAGCGATACGCAGTACCAGGACAAGACCTACGGGCGAATCATGCACCTCGGCAAAGTAAAAAGCGGGTCGCTGCAGCCGGGTCTTAGTGTCGAAGCCATCGTCGACCCCGTCTGGCGGCGCGAGATTCGCCGTCACCACAGCGTCACGCATCTGCTGCAGCGTGCACTGAAGGAAATGCTGGGCGATGCGGTCGCGCAGCGCGGCAGCGCCGTCTACCCGGATCACACGAGGTTCGATTTCGACTCTCCGCGCGGCGCCTTATCCAAGGTGCAAGAGCGTCAAGTCCAGGCCAGAGTCAACGAGTTGATCCGAGCCGACTATCATCGCAGCGTGGAGATCATGCCGTTTACGGATGCGATATCGCGTGGCGCCGTTTTTATGAAGGGCGAGCATTATGGTGACCGCGTTCGCGTCGTCACCTTTGGACCGAGTATCGAGTTGTGCGGCGGTACGCATGTGGAGTCGACCGGCGAGATTGGACTTTTCGTGCTGACGTCGGAGTCTGCCATTGCAGCAGGCGTGCGGCGCGTTGAGGGTGTGGTATCAGAGTCGGCCGACCGATACGTCATGCAGATGCGCGACGCCGTGGAGCTGGCGGGCGCCACGCTCAAGACGCCAGTTGACAAGGTCAACGAAACGATTGAGCGCTTGGCTCACGAGCGAAAGGTGGCGGAAGAAACCATTGCCGCGCTGCAAGCACGCCTGGCGGCCGCAAGCGCATCGGAGCACCTCGCCTCTGCCCAAAACGTCAACGGCGTTCCCTACCTGGCAGTCCGTGCAGCCGACGCGAACGCGGTACGGAACCTCAGCGACGCGATCCGTGCGCGCTGGCGCAGCGGGGTGATTGCAGTTGCGGGTGCCGACGCGGAGAAAGTTTCCGCGCTCGTCACGGTGAGTGAGGACCTCGTCGCGCGCGGCATTTCGGCGCAAAAGATCCTCAGCGCGATGATGACGTTTGTCAATGGGCGCGGTGGGGGCACAGCTGCCGTCGCTCAAGGCGGCGGAAAAAATCCGGCTGGCATCGATGCAGCCCTGACCGCTGTCGCCGGCGCAATTCAGGCAGAGCACGCTTAGCATGCGTCGCTATTTCGCATGGCTCAGTGTTGTAGTAGCCGCGCTTGCCACCCTGGGCGCCGTCGCGCCCGCAGCGATTCTGGATTCCTATCACGCCGCGCTTGCTGCCCGCAAGACGCCGGCCAACGTCGAGTTCGAGTACACGGTGACGAGGAGCGGTCCCAACCGCATCCGCACGGAGCAGCATCGCGTTTACTGGACTGACGCAGGTGTAGAGCGCAACGATACGATCGCCGTCAATGGGACGCCGGTTGTGCCCGCCCGATCCCGTCTGCTGCATCGCACGATATGGCCGTACGACGTGGGGCAATTCGCAGTCACAACCGACGAGTATGATGCGGCAGCTGCCGGCGTCGCATTCGTGTCGGGTCGCAAGGCGTACGTGTTGACGCTGACGCGCGGTACGCGGGCGGACTTCATGCTGACGTCGTTGTACGTGGACGCCAACAGCCGCTTACCGCTGCGCCAGACGTTTGCCGTGACCGGTGCCGACTGTCAAGGCAGCGGCTCGATCGAGTTCTTACCAGCAGGAGCGTACTGGTTGCCAACCTTTGTTTCCGTCGTGTGCACTGGCGCTGCCCAAGGCGCGTTACCGGCGCCGGTCTACAAAGAGTCGATCCGCTTCAACGGCTATCGCTTTCCGTCGGCCATTCCACCCGACGTCTTCGGACAACCACCGTCGTCACAAACAAGCAGCCCGGTTCCGGCGGCGAGCGACGGGTCGTTGCCGCTGTCTCCCTGATGGAAGAGCCAACGCCCGCCGCCGAGCCAACGCCCGCCGAGCCAGAGGTGCCGCCGGCGATCTCGCGCCGCTCGCTGTTCATTTTTGCGATCTCGCTTGTCATCTATCTCATCTCAACCGGCCTCAAGGACACGCAGTACAACAATCACGTGCTGCTGGCAGACGCCTGGCTGCACGGACATATTTGGGTCGACGGGCCCGTCTCAGGCATCGACGCGCTGCCCTACGGCGGCCACTTTTATATCATCGAAGGGCCGCTGCCGGCTGTGCTCCTTTTGCCGTTCGTCGCGATCTTCGGCTTGCACACGAACCAGGTCGTGCTGGCAGCGGTGTGCGCGGCGCTCGCGCTGGCAGCTGCCGAGGTCCTCTTCGCGCGCATGGGAGTGGCGACGCGACTGCGCAATTGGCTGATCGGGTTCGTGGGATTCGGTACCGTTTTGTGGTGGTGCACTGCCTTTCCGGCAGTGTGGATGCTGGCCCACGTCATTGGCGTGATGTTCGCGATGTTTATTTTGGTCGAGTGCTATGGCAAACGTCGGCCGGCACTCATCGGATTTCTCATCGCCTGCATGGGACTCACCCGGTTTCCGATGATCCTGGCCGCCGTTCCAATTTGCTACTGGCTCTTCGGCAGCAGCGACGCCCAAGGACGCACCTTCGAAGCACGCTCGATCCGGGCGCTCCTCGTTGGGTTCGCGCCGCTCATGCTGCTCTACGTTGCGTACAATGTCGCACGCTGGCACACCCCGAGCGACATGGGCTACACGCTGTGGTACCATATGGATCAAGTTGGCGAACCAAGCGGGCCGCCGTTCAAACTGCACTATCTGCCGTTCAACATCTACAGCTTCCTGTTCTATCCGCCAGCGTTCTCGAATGATTTTCCGTGGCTGCGGCCGACGTCGTTCGGGATAGCGCTCACCTTCACCAGTCCTGCGCTCGCGCTGGCGTTGCTGACGAGCCCGCGGACGCGCGAAGGGCTCGTCTGGTGGAGCGCAACGGCGCTGACCGCGCTACCATCGCTGTTGTATTACGTCAACGGATTCGAGCAGTTCGGCATGCGTCACAGCCTGGACTTCCTGCCCTTTCTGCTGCCGCTCGTCGCTCGCGGCCTCGAGCGCTGTCCGAGCTCGCTCTCCTTCGGCTTGATCTTGTTCTCGATTGCAGCAAACGCATATGGAGTCTGGTATTCTTGGACATATCACGCCTTCACCGTGGTGCCGCGCTAGGACATAAACGTTAAGAGTGTTTAATGTGGAGGCTCGCGCAAGAGGTGTCCTGGCAAAGCTTCGGAGAACGCGCGAAGCATGACCGAAATGCGGCCTGCGCGGCTGCCGAAGATTCTTGTCGTCGACGACGAGGCAACCATCCTGCAAACGCTGCGCTTCAATCTGGAGCGCAATGGCTATGTGGTGTGCACGGCAGGCGATGGGCGTCAAGCGCTGAGCGTCGTCGAAACCGAGAAGCCGGATCTCATTTTGCTCGACATCATGCTTCCGGTGCTGGACGGAATCGAAGTGTGCCGCGAGATTCGTCGCCGCTCGAGCGTTCCGGTCCTCATGCTGACCGCCAAAGATCAAGAAATAGACAAAGTGCTCGGCCTCGAAATTGGCGCCGACGACTATATCACCAAGCCCTTTTCCATCTACGAGCTGCTGGCTCGCGTGAAGGCGCATCTGCGCCGCCTCAGCCAGCCCAACGCGCAAACGCCGGCAGCGGTGTTGCGCGGCGGGCCTGTCGAACTCGACTTCGATCGCCAGCGCGTCACCAAAGCGGGTCAGGTCATCGACCTGGCACCCAAAGAATTCGGGCTGTTGCACGTGCTCCTTCAAAACAAAGGTCGGGTGGTGACCCGCCAGGTATTGCTCGACCGCGTGTGGGGTTTCGACTTCTACGGCGATCAGCAGACCGTCAACGTGCACATTCGCTGGCTGCGCGAGAAAATAGAAGACGATCCGAACGACCCAAAGCATATCGTCACGGTCCGCAGCCGCGGCTACCTTTTCCGCGACTGAAGCACCGGTTTCGGACATGACGGCACGGCTCGTGTTTGGCGGGGCCCTCATCGCCGTGATTTCGGCGGTCTATTGGGCGGGAGGCTTGACGGAGCCGGCTCGCACGATCGTGTCCGGGGTGGCGCTGCTGGCGGCGCTCGTGCTCTGGGCTTTCTTTCTACCCGCCCGAAACGCGCCCGCCCCTCGTTCGCCTGTGCCGGTCGAGCAGGTGCAAGCAGCCTTGATCAACCCTCGGGTAGGAGCAGAACTCGGTTTGGCAGAGGTCCTCGACATCTTGCCCATCGGCGTCTTGGTTATTGGGGACGACGGCAAGATCCGTTCGTTCAACGCCGCCGCTGGAGACATATTCGGCGTGCCTGCCGAGCGCGCAGAAAACCGCGCGCTCATTGAGATTGTGCGCAACTTCGAGCTCGACAAGCGGGTTGCTGCGACACTGCGTGACGGCGTTGAAGAGACAGCCGACCTCGCGTACTCCGCGGCGCAAGAGCGCTCGCTGCAGGTGACCACACGGGTGCTGCAAGGTTCCGGCCAATCGCGCGGCGCCCTCGTGATCGTCACCGATCAGTCGCGCTTGCGCGATCTCGAGAACCTGCGTCGTGACTTTGTCTCGAACGTGTCGCACGAACTGAGGACGCCGTTAACGGCGGTGAAGCTCATGGTCGAAACCTTACAGACGGGGGTCGAGCGGCCTGCCAGCGATGAGTTTTTGGGAAGCATTGCAAAGGAGACGGAGCGCATGATCGCGCTGGTCGAGGATCTGCTCGATCTGGCGCGCCTTGAAAGCGGCAAGCTCGAGTTGGAGCTCAGTGCCGTCGACGTCGGCGAGCTGTGCCGTCAAGCCGCCCAGGCGCAAAAGCCGAGAGCGCAAGCGCTCGGGATTACGCTCGAATGTTCCACCCCCGATGCGCCGATAACCATACCAGCCGACCGAAACAAGCTCTACCAAGTGCTGGTCAACCTGGTCGACAACGCGCTCCGGCACACGCCGGCCGCAGGACGCGTCACACTTGCCGCGTCGAACCGTGGGAGCAGCGTCGACCTCGTCGTGACGGACACCGGCAGCGGCATCCCGTCCACCGCGTTGCCGCACATATTCGAGCGGTTCTACGTCGTCGATCCGGCACGCGCGCGAAGCGGGTCGGGGACCGGTTTGGGATTGGCGATTGTGAAGCGCATCATCGAAGCGCACGGGGGCACGATAACCGCGATCAGCGAACTTGGGGTAGGGACAAGTTTCCATTGCACGTTTACAAAGCCATGAGCCAGTCCTATAATAATGAGATGACAAGCAAGGAGAATGCCGGCGTTGGGCCGTGAGAATTTTCATCGTATCCTAGAGGAAACGCAACAGAACGTCCTGCGCATGGGCAGTCTGGTGGAAGAAGCCATCACCAAAGCGGTCGATGCGTTGACCCGTTCCGACGTTAAGCTGGCCGACGAGATCCTCAAAGCCGACGATTATGTCGACGATCTCAACGTGCTCATCGAGACCAACTGCCTCAACCTGTTAGCGCTGCAGCAGCCGATGGCGAGCGATTTGCGCACTATCGCGGCCATGCTCGACATCATCATTGATCTCGAGCGCATTGGCGATCACGCCTGCGACATCGCGCAGATCACCAAAAACCTGACCAATGAGCCGCAGCTCAAGCCGCTCATTGACATACCGCTCATGGCGGCCAAGGCTCGCGAAATGCTGCGCGAGTCGCTGGATGCTTTTTCCCATCACGATGCGCAGCTCGCGCACGCGGTGCCGCGCCAGGATGATGAGGTCGACCGGCTCTATCGGAAAGTATTCGCGGAGCTGATCCAATTCATGGCCAACGACCCCAAAGCCATCGGGCGCGCGAGCAACCTGCTGCTAGTGGCGCTGTATCTGGAGCGTATCGCCGATCACTCAACCAATATCTGCGAGCGAGTCGTCTATATGGTCGAAGGCGTGCCGAAAAAACTGAAACGATCCGTGGTCGAGTTCAATGAAGTGCTTGCACACACGGATGAGATCATGCACGCCACAGCGCCGGCGGCTGGAGAGAGCGCTCCAACCAGCTGAGAAAAAGTTCCCTGGCGTCAGCGTTTGGTCGCACGAGGCTGATGCGCCGTCAAACTCAGGCTGCGGGTTTATTAAACTTCCTTAACCTGGTCTTAATCTGCGTTTGACATCGTTGAGTTAAGGTAAAAGCGACGGACCTCCAGGTCCGTTTGTCATGGCCAGGAGCAAGCAACGTGCAGCGATCAAGGTTCTTCTCACTCCTCGTCCTGGCGGGCCTCGGGCTCGCCATCGGAACGATGCAGTACGCGTTCGCCGCAACCCAAATCACTGGGGCTGGCGCGTCCTTCCCATTCCCATTTTACTCTCGAGCATTCTATGAGTACGGGCATCTCCACCCAGAGGTCCAAGTGAACTACCAGAGCATCGGCTCGGGCGGCGGTATCCAGCAATTCACGGCGAAAACCGTCGATTTCGGTGCCTCCGACGTACCACTCAACGCAAACGAGATGAAGGCGGCGGTAGCCTCGGGCGGCGAGGTGGTCGAGTTCCCAACCACAATAGGTGGCGTGGTCGTTGCCTACAACGTACCCGGAGCACCAACCCACATCAAGCTCGATCAACAAACGCTGGCGAACATCTTCCTCGGCAAAATCACGAACTGGAACGACGCCGCAATCGCCAAGACCAATGCCGGCGCGAACCTGCCGAATCTATCGATTGTTGTCGCGCATCGCGCTGACGGAAGCGGCACGACCTACATCTTCACCGACTACTTGAGCAAGATTAGCTCGGAATGGAAGAGCAAGGTCGGCAATGCCAAAGTCGTCAGCTGGCCCGCGGCGTCATCCGTCGGGGCGAAGGGTAATGAGGGCGTCGCAGGCACGATCAAGAACACGCCGGGGGCAATCGGTTACGTCGAGCTTGCCTACGCGCTGCAGACTGATATCACGTTTGCGGCGCTGCGCAATAGCAGCGGTGCGTTCGTCGTGCCGACTGTGGATACGGTCCGCGAGGCTGCCGAACAGAAACCAAATGTCAGTCCCGACGATTTCTCGATCGTCGACATGACCGGCAAAGACACCTATCCAATCGCCGGGTACTCCTGGGCGATGCTCTGGAAAAACCAGCCGGATACAAATAAAGGCAAACAACTCGTCAACCTCTTCCGCTGGGTCGTGACCGACGGCCAACCATACGCCGAACGCCTGCGCTATGTAGGCTTGCCCAAGAACATCCAGGCGCGTGACGCTAAAGTGCTGGCCGGCGTCAAAACATAACGGTATGGAACGGTCCCGACGTTTGGACTGACCCCAGCCGTTGAAGGCGGTGCGCCCCGAGGTAACAAACCTGCGCATCGCCTTCATCTTTTCCACGTTCACGACAAGAGAAGGCGTATGGTCCCGCTGATGTCACAGGATAGCGCCGACGCGATGAGCATGCCAGCGGCCAACGCTGTACCGCGACCTCGGCACGGGTCGAGTGCCTGGGGCGATCGCATCATCTTGGGTGCCTTCGCAGCTTGCGCTTGGCTCGTGTTGCTCCTTGTCCTCATGCTCTTCATTCGTCTGGCAGTCGCCGCCTGGCCGGCCGTCCACACCGTCGGTCTTGCAGTGCTGCAGAGCGCCAGATGGGATCCCAGCAGCGGTAAGTATGGCTTGTTGTCATTCATCTACGGCACGCTCGTGACGTCGGGCATCGCGCTGCTCCTGGCTGGCCCCATCGGCGTGGGCGCTGCCCTGATGCTTGCAGAGGTCGCGCCGCGCAAACTTGCGACGCCCTTTGCGATGCTTATCGAGCTGCTTGCGGCTGTGCCCAGCGTCGTGTTCGGCATCTGGGGACTCTTCGTTTTGGCTCCGGTCATGCGCAACGTCATCGAGCCTGCGCTCGCCCACTCGTTGGGTTTTCTGCCGCTCTTCCAGGGCTATTTCTATGGCGTCGGACTTTTGACGGCCGGTATCTTGCTTGCCATCATGATCCTGCCAACAGTCACCGCTATATCGCGCGATATCTTCGAAGCGGTCCCGCGAGAGCAGCGTGAAGCAATGCTGGCTCTCGGGTCTACCAAATGGGAGATGCTCACCCGCGCAGTCATCCCGTACGCTCGCTCGGGCATTATCGGCGCGTTGGTGCTGGCGCTTGGGCGCGCGCTTGGCGAGGCCATGGCGGTCGTCATGGTTATCGGAAACAAACCTGCGATTTCCGCGTCGCTCTTCTCACCTGGCTACACGCTTGCGTCGGTGTTGGCCAACGAGTTCACGGAAGCGACCGGCCAGCAATATGTGGCGGTCCTCGTCGGCATCGGATCGCTGCTTTTCATCCTGAGCATGATCGTGAATGTGTTCGCGAGGCTACTCGTGCGCAGCGTCGGCGGCGCGCAGCGAGGACGCGCCTAATGCCGTTGCAGTTGCGCCAAGCCTGGAACGCCGCCATGCTCGTCGTCACCTGGCTGTGCGCCGGCATCGCTGCTGCGTTACTCCTGTGCATTGTCTTCTACGTGATCGAGCGCGGCGGCCCGGCGCTGAACGCTCGGTTTTTCACGAGCCTGCCGACACCCGTGGGTATTTCAGGTGGCGGCGTGGCCAACGCCATCTTCGGCTCGCTCGAGATCATCTCCATGGCATCCCTCATCGCCATTCCCATCGGGGTGATGGCGGGCATTTATCTCGCGCTCCTCGGCAAGGGGCGCTTGGCCGACACTGTACGATTCCTGAGCGACGTCCTCACCGGGGTACCCTCGATTGCCATCGGGCTCTTCGCCTACACCATCGTCGTCATGCCGCAGAAACATTTTTCTGCCTACGCGGCAGCGGTTGCGCTATCGATCATCATGTTGCCCATCGTGGTGCGAACGACCGAGGAGGCCGTGCGGCTCGTCAACCCCGCGATCCGTGAGGGTGCGCTTGCGTTGGGCATCGAGTCGTGG
>JALYZV010000041.1 GCA_030948685.1 Vulcanimicrobiota bacterium
CCGAGCGTTGCCATTGCGTCGCGCATGGCGGCGATGTCCACGACCGCCGGGACGCCGGTGAAGTCTTGCAGCAACACGCGCGCCGGCTGCATGGCGATGTTGGTGGTGGGCGGCGAGGCTGGATCCCAGCTTGCCAGCGCCCGGATATGGTCGGCCGTCACGGAGCGCCCGTCTTCGCGGCGCAGCAGATTCTCCAGCAACACCCGCAGCGAGAATGGAAGCCGCGATGGATGGCCGATGCCCGCCTTCTCGAGTGCCGGCAAACTAAAGTACACAACCTCGCGGCCGCCGACGTCGAGAGTCTTTTTTGTTTTAAACGTGTCCATGGTGGCTAGCTCGCGGGACCGGCCGAATAGCCGGGTTTGCCGTCGAAGTCGTAAAGGTGCTCCGTCTTGATAAAATCATAACCGGCTTGGTTGATGCGTTCCAGCAGCGCGAGCACATCGCGGTGTTCGAGTTTGGCGCCGTCGAGCGCCAAAAAGCGAGCACGCCAGTGATCGGTGCAGAATGTCTCCGGCAAGCCGTTGGGCCATACAACTGTGCCGCGATTAAACACGGCTTGCAAGCGAGTCCGGTCGCCGCCGAGCTTGGATAGCCCAGAGCCCAGCTCGTCTGGCTTGCCTTTCGTCCAATCCAGGAAGATGTCGATGCCGACTAGGCTCTTGCTCTGCGCCGCCGCCGCTTTGGTCGCTGTGGCCGCAGTTTTGGTCGATTCGGTCGACCCATATTTCGCCGCAGGCAGCGTGACGGGCGTCTGGCCCAGCCGAGCAATCACCGCCTGGGCAAACTCCTTCGTGCCGACTTTCTGTTTGCTCACGCCTGCCTTATAGATGTCGTAGGTGTGAATCCCATCTTCGATCGTTTTCAGCCACGCGTTTTGCACGCGCGCCGCCACCTCGACCTGGCCGATGTGGACAAGCATGAGAACCGCGCCTTGTAGGAGACCGGACGGATTTGCCAGATTCTGGCCCGCTCGCCGCGGCGCTGAGCCGTGGATCGCCTCGAACATAGCGGCAACGTCGCCGATGTTGGCAGAGCCCGCCAATCCGACCGAGCCTGCGATCTGGGCGGCGACGTCGGACAGAATGTCGCCGTACAGATTGGGCAATACCAGCACGTCGAATGCCTCCGGCGTGTCTGCCAGTTTGGCTGCGCCGATGTCGACAATCCAGAACTCGTGCTCGAGGTCGGGGTACTGGGCTGCGATCTCATCAAAGATTTTGTGAAAAAGCCCATCGGTGATCTTGAGAATGTTGTCCTTGGCGAAGCACGTCACTTTCTTGCGCGCGTTCGCGCGCGCATACTCGAAGGCGAAGCGGACGACCTTCTCCGTGCCCGGGCGCGAGATGAGCTTGAGTGCCTCGGTCATTTGCTGCGTCTGCCGGTACTCGATCCCACCGTAGACGTCTTCTTCGTTCTCCCGAACGATGATGAGATTCATGCCTGGATACTTCGTCTCGACAAACGGCGCGTAGGCGACGGCCGGCCGCACGTTGGCGTACAATCCAAGCGCAGTTCGCGTGGTAACGTTGAGGCTCTTGTAGCCGCCGCCTTGCGGCGTCGTGATCGGGGCTTTGAGGAAGACGCGCGTCCGGCGCAGCGAATCCCAGGCGCTCGGCGCGATGCCGCTGGGATTGCCAGCAAGGTAGACCTTCTCTCCGATCTCGATCTCTTCGATGTCGAGCTGCGCGTCCGCGGCCAGAATGATGTCGAGCGCAGCGCGCATGATCTCCGGTCCGATGCCGTCACCGTAGGCGACTGTGATCGGAGTTTTCGGCGTCATGGTGGTCCTTCAAGAAAGCGTGGAAGAAAGCAGTTCCTGGCGCCGTTAGCCGTCCTCCTTTCACGAATGCCACCATTGGCGCACGTCTTCGGCTGCGGGAAGGGTGGAACGCGGGTTTGGCGCAAGTTGGTCGTCGACATGCACAAAGGCAACTACATAGCGGCCTCTTTTCCGCTCATGAGTTATGCGACTGGGGCGATCGATTGGTTTCGCAATCAGGCAATCGATCCCGACGCCATCGTCGTTGCCGCAGTGCCACCCGGTGGCCAGCCACGTGCTCCGCAACGCGGCGATAACGCGCGCAGCGATCTCCGTTGGATCGTCGCGCTGGATCTGGACGCTGCACGCATCCCGCGAGATGTCGCCGCCGAGGCGCTGCGGCGTGAAGGCGGCAAGCTGCTCGCACAGATACCGGATTTGCCGCAGAGCGTGAAACTGGAAGCGGTGAAACGGACCTAAAGGTCCGTTGCTTCAAAGGTCCGTTGCTTCAAAGGCCAAACGGATCTAAAGATCCGTTGCTTCAAGATCGGTCGGGGATGAATGTATGATCGTTGCGATCGGTCGTGAGCTTGGCGCAGGTGGCGCAGAGGTTGGCGAACGCGTCGCGCGCCGGCTGGGCGTCGAACTGCTCGACCAGCAGATCGTCAATTTGGTCGCCGCCAGACTTGGTGCGCCCGCATCATACGTCGAAGCACGAGACGAGCATGTCGAGGGTTTCGTCGATAGACTCTTCCGCGTCATCACATCTGCCTATCCAGAGGCCTCCGCCGCAGAAGGGCTGCCCGATTGGTCGGAAGAGCGCATGGTCGAGCTCACGGCGACGATTATCAAGGAACATGCTGCGACGCATTCGCTGGTCGTCATCGGTCGTGGGGCGCCCATACTGCTGCGCGACCGGCCGGATGCGCTGCGCGTTTTCATTACCGCGCCGTTCGAACTGCGCGTCAGGCGTTTAGCAGCGAGGACCGCAAGCTCGGCAGACGACGCCGCGCGAGAAATCAAAAAATCTGATCAGCATCGGTTGGCCTACATGCAGCAGCATTACCGAGCTGACTGGCGCAGTCCGCACCTCTACGACATCATCATCAATACGGAGAATATTTCGCCTGACGGGGCGGCCGAACTCATTATCGAGGCCGGCAATCAGCGCATCCGGAGTTAACGCTGCAGCCCCACGCCGTTTAGGAGCGCACCGCAGCCAGTGCGGGGCCTTCGCCGATGGCACAGACGGCGGCTGAATCCCAGCGCAGCCGTTTGCGCAGGAATGCATTGAATTCGTTGGCGTTGATCTGTTCGAGCATGGCGAGCTCTTCGCTTGGGGTGACGAGCCTTTGATCGAAGAGCGCGAGTTCCGCATAGCGCGCTGCGTTAAATGCGTTCCACTCGGCAATCAGGTCGATTTGCGCCGCGAGGGCGTCTTTGCCGCGGCCGACCTCTTCTTTGGAGAAGCCTGACTCGACGGTGTCGGCCAGGATCCGCTTGGTTTCGCGAACTGCCGCCTTGGCCCGTCCTTTTCCGACGGCCGCCATGGCGCTCATCACACCGATGTCTGCATAGAAATCGAGCGTCGCATACACCTCGTACGCCAGGCCGAGCCGCTCGCGCAACCCATCCCATAACCGGCTTCCATCGCCGTCACCGATGAGGGTTTGCGCAAGCTGTGTCTGCAGTACTGCCCGATAGCCATCTGGGTATGACGGTGTGGTCGTCGAGATCGAAAACCAGACTTGCTGCGTGTCCGCACGCCGTAGGACCTTCGAGCGCCGTTTCAGGCGAAACGCGGGCATGTCGGCGGTGATGACTGGTCGCCGCGGAAAACCGGCGTGCGCGGAGGCCGTCCACGCTCCAAAATGCTGCTCTGCAGCCGCAAAGAGATCGTCGCTCTTCATCGGACCCGCCAGGCTGAGGACAGCGTTAGCCGGATGGAAGTACTTGCGATGGTAGCGGCGCACTTGTGCGCGTGTAATGTCGCGAACGCTCGAGCGTGTTCCGCCTGTATCGCGGCCCAGCGGGTGTTCGCCCCACATCGTTTTATCCGCCAGCACCTCGATGCGCTTGCTTGGATCCACCTCCCAATCACGCAGCTCTTCGAGGACGACCTGACGCTCGGTTTCAAGGTCGCTTGCATCAAAGAGCGGCCGCTGGGCGACGCTGGCGACAAGCCGCAGCGCATCGTCCGATTTGGCAACCGGGACCGTGCCGGAAATCGAGATCATCTCCTTGCTGGTTGTCGGGTCGAAGCGATTGCCACAGCGCTGCATGGCTGCGGCAAGCTCATGTCGAGAGAAGTCCTGCGTCGACTTGAAGATAAGATGTTCGAGGAAATGAGCCAGCCCCGCTGTCTGGGGTGGATCGTACACGGAGCCCGCACGCACGGCGAGCGTTAGGCTTAGGCTGCGCGCGTTGGGCATGCGCGTGGCGACAACGCGCAAGCCGTTGCTCATCCTGCGGAGAGCGGGCTTGGGATTTCTTTGGCGGCGCATGGCGGGTCTGGGCTTTCCTGGGAAAGGGTGATTTTTTGGGCCGGGCGCTAGGAGGTATACCACGCGCGCCAGGACTGGACGTATTCGACAGCACCCTTTCGCTTCCGTGGCCACCAGGGACGGTGTTATAAGGGCCGGGCGGACGGGTTTTGGGACGATTTTAGAACTTTGCGGCTAGACGCCCGCCCACTGGGGCCGTTGGCCCAGCTTGCATTCGCTGCACATCAGGGCCCAAACCGGATCGCTTCCTCCCTCGTTCATAGAGAAGGAGCCGTTGCTTCTGATCGGATGAAAAATTGCTGACACATGCCGGCGTGTTTCCACGCCAACTGGAACCGCGACTTTGCAGCCACTTCGCTCTGTTCACTCGATTGCAAGGCGTGGTGGGTTGTGCGAACGAAACGGACGCAACGGTGAACAACGAACTTAGTCTGCTCAAACGAGTGGGGCAGGGCGACAAAGATGCTTTCGCAACGCTCTACGACCGGCACGCCGCGCTTGTGTACGGCATCGCGAATCGTATTCTCAAAAATACGGCGTACGCCGAGGATGTGACCCAGTCGGTGTTCACGACGCTGTGGGCCAAGCCACAATCGTTTAGCGGCGGCAATTTTCCCGGCTGGCTCTCGCGAGTCGCTCGCAACGCGGCGCTGGATATCGTGCGCAGCGCCGCTGTTCGCACGCGCGAGCCCGACATGCCGACCGATTTAGTGGCGGACGTCAATCTGGAAGACGCAGTGTTTTCGCGTCTGCAATCGAGTGCGGTCGCACAGGCGCTGCGCGAGCTGGCGCCCGATCAGCGAGAAGCAATTGAGAGCGCCTACTTTCAAGGTCTTTCCTATAGGGAAGTCGCCGAACGACTTGGAGCGCCGCTGGGCACGGTGAAAAGCCGTATTCGCAGCGGATTGCGGCGCTTGTGGGAAAGCTTGCAAGGCCAGGTGAGCGCATGAACGGCCAGCACGACGACGCCATGCTCGACCTTGTGGCCGTGTACGCGCTTGGCGGTATCGATGCTGCCGAATGTGCTGCGGTCCGCCAACACCTCGCAGAATGCGAGACCTGCCGCGAGGAGTTCAAGATCGCGCGCGCAGCCGCAGCCGCGATCGGCCTCTCAGCCGCCGAAGCGCCGCCGCCAAACCTGCGCAATCGCATCTTGTCCTCGCTACCACCGCTAAGCTCGACATCCAGCGTCACAGCGCTGCGGCCGCGACAGCGACTGCGCTGGTTCATTCCAGCTGCTGCAGCTGCAGCAATGGTGATCGCGTGGTGGAACCTGCACCGCACGCCCCAACAAAGCTGGGCCGCGGTTTGCGTTCCAGGAGCCGTCAGCTGTCATGCCAGCGGCACCCTCACGGTTGCAGGCGCCCATCGTTTGCGGATGCAGGTCAATGGATTGAGCGCGCTGCCCGCAGGCAAGCAGTATCAGGCGTGGGTGATCCCACCTGGTGGGGCACCGCAGCCCGAACCGGTCTTCTCTGCCGACGATCGCGGTGTGGGTTCGGTTGATATACCTGAAGCGCCGGTCAAAGGTGCCGTGGTCGCCGTCACCGTCGAACCAGCCGGCGGTTCACGACAGCCGACGTCCAAGCCGTTTCTGATCGCGAAGATTGACTAAGCTCCAGTGCAGCGCTCTAGGCGACGGTGGCCGCTGCCATGGCGCGCTCAACATCCGAGCCGCAGTCGTTGAGCAAGATATCTGCCGGTGAAACGCCATCGTCAATGACGTTCTGTGCGAGCCCATCAAGGTGGCGCAGTTCGTCTGGCGCGACCTTCTTCAGGCCAGCCATCGCGAGTGACAGCAGCACGCGAGCGGTGGTCAATACGTCGACTCCTTCGCAGCGTGCGGCCAGCGCATCGCGTGCCACCGCCATCTGCAACGCACGGTATCCGGCGCGATCGAGCCGCGGCGTAACGTCGAGCGCATCCTGGAGCGTCGACGAGTCGTAGGTCAAGCCTTTCCATAGTGCCATGAGCGCAAACGCGTTTGCAGGCTGACCGCCGTCAGCGCTGCGCATCTCAACGTATTCTCGAATACGCGCCTCCGTGAAGATCATACTCAGCAGGTCGCGGAAGTCAGAGACTCGCGCGTCGCTGAGGTCCGTCAACCGCTGTCCGGCTCGGTCGAGCAGTGCCCCATTTCGTTCAAGAAAAAGGACAGGCACCTCGAGGACTGCGCGAACGTACTCGCGCAGATCGAACCGTTCCGACAGCGACTCGGGGCCCGGACCGGTTCGATCCGGATCGGTATCGAGCCAGACTGCATAGCGGGTAGACTTAAGACCCGTCGCAATGCCGCCTGCGTAGGGCGAGTTTGCGAACATCGCCGCAACGATAGGTCCGAGCCTGTTGCCCAGGACGTACTTGCGACCGAGATCGAGATCGTCGCCGTAGTCAATGTTGACTTGCATGGCTGCGGTGCGTGTCATCATATCCCATGCATGGCCACCACGGCCTTGCAGGTAGGGTCGCATGATGCGATACCGTTGCTTGTCGATCCACGACTGCTCGTCGAGGTTGCGCAGCGGATCGAACCCCAGCGCGACGAAGAACATGCCGCGTTCGGTCGTCTGCGCCCGAAGATCCGTCAGGAAGCGTTGCAGACCCCGCTCGTTGTCGGCAAGCCTGCGTTCCGGCTGGCCTGAAAATTCAATCTGCCCACCAGGCTCGAGGGTGATGTCACCGTAGGGCATGCGCAGCGCGGTAATACTGCCGTCCTCGAGAGTCGGAATGCCCTGGCGCTCGCTGAGAGAGCGCAATAATTCCTGGACTCGTATGCGGCTAATGCGTTGATACGAGCCTTTGTCGAAACCGATCAGTTCGTACTCGAGACCGACGCGCCAGTGCGCCGCTGTTTTCGCGTTGCTGTGGACGTACTCGCAGCCTGATTCAAGGTCGAGCGGCGCAGATGCGACCGTTACGGCTGCTCGTTGACTTCGAGGAATCGGCTGTTGCTTCACGTAAGCGTCCTCGATGAGTACGCAGAGTCTAGCGCCGGTAAAGTTGAAAGCATTGCGATCGATCCGGGCGCAGACGCTTCAACTTTTCGACCTGGCGACCTCCGAAGAAGTCCTGCGGACCGAACCGATGGCTGGTTTTCGCCCTCTCCTATGGCACCTTGCCCATATTGGCGTGTACCAAAACTACTGGGTCCTCCAACGCGCCGCCGGCCAGCCCAGCATCAACCCTCCCTACGACATCTATTTCGACCCCATAAAGACTCCGCGCGAAGAAGCCAAGGTTTTGCCAGCGCGCGGTGAGATCGAGGCATACTTATCGGAAACGCTGCGACGCGTCGAGCTCGTCCTCGAGAGTGCCGATCTCACAGCCCGCGAACGCGATGGCCTTTTGAGTCCGGGGTATGCGCTCGACCTCGTACTCCAACATGAGCTGCAGCATCAAGAGACTATCGCATTCGTGCTGCAATCATTGCCGCTCAGCAGCAAGAAAGCGGGGCCTGCGCCCATCAGCGGAGCGCGAGCCGCGGCGCAGTCGGAAATCCACGTGCCAGCGCTGCGCGCGCCGGTGGGCGGCATTGATGGCACCTTTGTTTATGATAATGAGCTGCCTCGCCATCCGGTTGACGTGGCGTCTTTTTTTATCGATCGCGACCTGACGACGAACGGCGAGTATGCAGAATTTATCGTCGCCGGCGGCTACGCGATGCGCGAGCTGTGGAGCGAAGAAGGTTGGAAGTGGAAGGAATCCGCTGCACCTGCGCCTCTCTATTGGAGCGGCCCGCCGTGGAAAGAGCGCGGCTTCTTCGCCGAAACCATGCTGCGCGACGATGCACCGGTGACGGGCGTGTCGGCTTTCGAAGCTGAGGCGTATGCCGCATTTCGAGGGAAGCGATTGCCGAGCGAAGCTGAGTGGGAGGTAGCAGCCGCCTGGGATCCTACCAGCCAGCACATGCGCCGGTTCCCGTGGGGCGACGAACCAATCGATCCGGGCAGCTCGTCTTCGAGCCGCAGCTGGGGGACCACGCCTGTGGGCTCCCGTCAGGAGAATACGAGCGCGCTCGGGCTGCACGATGTCATCGGCAATGTTTGGCAGTGGACATCATCGCAGTTCCGCGGCTATCCGGGATTTCTCGCCTATCCCTATCCGGAATATTCCGAGGTCTGGTTCGATGGCGATCACCGCGTCTTGCGCGGCGGATCGTGGTTCACCGATCGATCGCTCGGGCGCACGAGTTTCCGCAATTTTTACCGACGCCGCTTCCGGCCGGGTTTCAATGGTATCCGCTGCGCCCGTAATGCGCGATGACGCGTGGTTAGCACGCGCCGTCGACCGCTATCACGAACTCTGCGCTGACGAAGCGCTAGCCGGCCCGGCTGTCGTCGAAGAATTCGTTCAGGCACAGCGGCTCGCCGGCCTGACGTTCGGCGGCACGGTGCAGTGCCGCACGCTTCGCCCGGCATTCATCACGCTGGAACGGCTCGACACCTTGCGCCAGGCCGTTGCATCGCTGTGGGGCGCCTTTCGCGCGCTCGAACGCCGCACGCTGCACGACCCGTCACTTGCCCTTGCATTAGGCTTGAGCGCCCAGGAGCGCGCACTGGCAGCGATCGATCCAGGATATGAAGACGCGACGGTTGTCTCGCGGTTAGACACGTACTTTGCGGATCGGCCTTGCGTGCTCGAGTACAACGCAGACAGCCCAGCTGGGATGTTCTATCAAGCCGGTCAGGCTGCGCTCATGCACAACCTGCCCGTCATGGTGCGCTTTGCACAGGAGTTTGGGGTGAAGGAGTTGCGCGCGGATGTCGCGCTGCGCGAAACGCTGCTCACGGTCTGGCGGCAGTTTGCATCAAGCAACGGAATGGACGAACGCCCGCTGCCGTCAATTGCTATCCTCGACCTGGCGGGTGCGGCGACCAGCGCGGAGTTCCGGCTGGTAGCGGACGACTTCAACGCTCGCGGGATGGCGACGATGATTGTCACGCCCGAGGATTTGGCCTACCGAGACGGTGCGCTGAGCGCAGGGGGCCGTCGCATCAATCTCGTCTACAAACGATTGCTCGTTGCCGACTTTCTCGCGCACTACGATCTTCAACATCCGTTGATACAAGCGTATGCGGACGGCGCCGTCTGTGTGGCCAGTTCGTTTCGTTGCACCATCGCGCACAAGAAAAAGGCGCTCGCCGTGTTGCTCGATCCACGCAACAGCGGCTGGTTTACTCCAGACCAGAAGGACGCCATCGACAAGCTGGTTGCGCGCACGCGACCGTACAGCACGCTCAATCGTGCACGCCTCGAAACGAAGCAGCCTGCGTGGGCGATCAAGCCCAATGACGCGCACGGCGGGGAAAATGTGGTGCTGGGCTGGGAGTGCGACCGCGCGCAGTGGCTCGCCGCACTGGACGCAGCTGAGCGCGGCGATTACGTCGTGCAGGAACGCGTCTCGCCTACCTTCGGGACGTATCCGGTTTTTGATGCCGACGCAGCGCAGCACGGCGCAACGCTGCGTACACTCATCGAGGATTGTAATGCGTACGTGTTTCGCGGTTCGCTGGGCGGTGTGTTGACCCGGCTCTCGAACGAGGCGGTCATCAACGTCTCGCGCGGCGGCCAGGCAATTCCAACGTTCGTGTTGTCGCCGCTGACCTAGGGGTCATCGCGTGGTCCATCCAACGACGTCTCGTGCGCCGCTTGCCTTCACAGCCATGGGTACTTGTGATCTGTGCGCTGAGCGTGCTGCTCGCGGGGTGTATGCACAACGCGATCACTCCCGTCGATACGACGTCCCTCTCAAGCTACATCGATTCGCTTGCGAGCCAAGAGATCCAGGCGCATAAGGCGCCAGGCTTCTCGCTGGCCGTGCTCCGCCATGGTGAGGTGATCTATTCCAAGGGATTTGGGCTCGCCGACATCCAGCATCACGCCACGGCGAACTCCGAGACGCGCTACGCGATCGGATCGATCACAAAGCAATTTACTGCCGCGTCGATCTTATTGCTGTCAGAGGAGCACAAACTTACCCTTAATGACCCGCTGTCAAAGTATTTCCCGAAGTTCGACGGCGCTGCCCGTATCAAGCTACGAAATCTCCTTGGGCACACCTCGGGCCTGCATAACTATCCGTGGTTGCTCGAGCACCGCTGGCCAACGAAAGGAACGATTGCGCCGTCGTCGATACTGACAATCTTGCAACAGGATAAACTGGACTTCAAGCCAGGCTCACGCTACGCATATAGCAACAGCAACTATGCCGTGCTGGCTGCCATCGTCGCCCAGGTCAGCGGCGAGCCCTACCCTGAGTTCGTCGAACGCCGTATCTTCAAACCGTTGGGCATGCATGCCAGCGGGTCGGGAGAGGTATTTAGCCGGCGCGAGCACACGGCGCCCGGATACTCTACGTTATTTGGACTCTTCCTGCGACAGCAGTTTCTCAGCCTCGATCTCTTTTATGGCGCAGGCAGCATCGTGTCAACCGTCAACGACATGGCCAAGTGGGATAAGGCGCTGTTGCGAGGCGAGGTACTGTCGAAGGCATCCTTTCGAATGATGATCACCAATGGTAAGCTGAACGATGGCCATGATTCTGGTTACGGTATGGGATTCGTGCCAAGCTCGCAGGACGGACATCCCTCGGCCTGGCACAACGGCTTGACCCCTGGTGCCGGCGGATATTGTTTCAATATCATCTACCCAGACGACGACCTTGCCGTCGTGATCTTGAGCAACGGCAGCGATTTCAATGGAGAGCCCGAACAACTCGCGACGAAAATCTTTCGGTACATCAAGGACAAGAAGTGAAGACTGCGGCCGCCGAACATATCTTTGCGTCGTCAGACGGCACCCTGGTCACAATTCGAGCATTGCTCCCGAGCGATTCACTCGCTGAAATTACCGCACTTCTGCATCGCAGCTATCGTCCGCTAGCCGCAGCTGGACTTAATTACAGTGCAACTTCGCAAGACGTGGAAACCACACGCGGTCGGATGAAGAATGGTATCTGCATCGTCGGCACAGTTGACGAGAGAATCATTGCGACCTTGACGTTGTACCGACCTGGACACGACGCGTGTGCATGGTATGCTCGGCCAGATGTCGCGGTATTTGGACAATTCGCCGTCGATCCGGAGTTTCAGCGCAAAGGCATAGGCTCGCACCTCATACATCTGGCAGAACAATTGGCGCCAAGTCTGGGTGCAGTTGAGTTGGCGCTCGATACTGCCGAGGATGCGACGCAGCTCATCAAATCATACGAGAAGCGCGGCTACCGGTTTGTTGAATTCGCTAGGTGGCAAGGCAAGACGTACCGCTCCGTCATTATGAGCAAGTCGATCAGCACAGCATCCTAGGTCAATCTCTCTGTGACTCAATATCGATGGCCGGACGTACCCGTACAAATTAGGGACCAAGTTCTGAGCTACGTCGAGGGTGCCGTGGCGATTCTTGGAGCGGACGTACGAGGAATCTATCTCACCGGCTCGCTCGCCGCTGGGTGCTTCAACCCGCTGCGTAGTGACATCGATCTTTTGATTCTAAGCGCCGAGGCCTCAGCCCAACAGCTACAGTGCCTTGCGGAATTGACGCTCGTCTCGTCTTTGCAGCCGTGCCCGCTTGAGATTTCGGTACTGGCGCCGATGGACAACTGGCATTACCCACCCGCGTTCGCATTACACTACAGTGAAAGCTGGCGCGAGCGCATCACTGCGACGTTAGTTGAAGCGCAACCCCATTTTGGCGGTACCAACCCCGACCTTGCCATCGATATTATCTGCGCGCGCGAGCGCGGGATTTGTTTAACCGGCGCACCTGCCGCTGGGGCATTGCCCTGCGTGCCAAGCGATGATCTTGAGGACGCGCTGCGACTTGAAGTGGGCTGGGCCGCGGAGCGCAAAGATATCGATGAGGTTTATTTCGTGCTGAATGGCGTCCGAGCGCATTGTGCATTGAGGCACGGCATGTGGATGTCAAAAGACGAAGCCGGCAGCTGGGCGCTGGCCCATTTACCAGCCCAGTTTCACGAAACCGTTTCCGAAGCGTTGAACGTGTATCGCGGACACAGAAACGATGGGCGCTTCAATCCCGAGACCCTTGAAGAACTCAGATGCTATCTTGTCGGCGAATAATCAGGCAGCGCGCAGCGCAAGCGCCGCATTGAGGCCGCCGAAACCAAAGCTGTTCGACAGCACCAGCTGCTGGCGCAGTGCAGTTGGCACGGAAGGCGCGTAGCTCAAGTCACAGTCGACACCCGGTGTTTCGAGATTGACCAGCGGCACGACCGTGCTCTCTTTGATGCCGATTGCGCAGAGCGCCACTTCCACCGCTCCCGTCGCGCCAAGCGCGTGGCCCATCATTCCCTTTACAGCCGAGACGAGCACATGATCGGCATGTGTTCCTAGCACGGCGCGAATGGCGCGGCTTTCGGTCGAATCGTTGAGCGGCGTCGATGAACCATGTGCGTTGATGTGGTCGACCTCGTCCGGCTGCGCGGTCGCCTCGCGCAGCGCCAGCGCCATGGCGCGAATCGCTTCGCGTCCATCAGCGCGTGGCGCCGTCATGTGATCCCCATCGTTGGTCAAGCCGTAGCCCGCTATCTGTGCATACGGCACCGCTCCGCGTGCGACCACGTCCTCTTCGCGCTCGAGCAATAAGAGACAACCCGCTTCGGCCATCACGAACCCGTCGCGCTGCGCGTCGAATGGGCGGCTTGCGCTCTGGGGATCGTCGTTGCGCGTCGACATGGAGCGAATGATGTCGAAGGCACCAAAGGTCAATGGTGCGAGCGGCGCTTCGACGCCGCCGGCTAACGCCGCGCGGCAGACGCCGTCGCGCACGGCACGGAACGCGTCGCCGATGGCGACTGCGCCGGCTGCGCACGAATTTGAGTTTGAGATCGAGGGCCCGTGCACGCCGAAATGAATTGCGACGTTGCAGCAGGACGCGGCTCCGAAGACGCTGAGTGCGAGCATCGGATGCACTGCTCGTAGGCCCCCCTTTTGGTATGCTTCGTATTGCCGTTCTGCGTACACGACCCCGCCGAGGGCGCTGCCGATCCACACACCAAAATCGCCGTCACCCTTGGTCGGCGCGTAGCCCGCATCGTCAAAGGCGAGCTGCGCTGCCGCGATTGCGAACTGGCTAAAGCGGTCGGTCCGCTGTGCTTCTTTCCGATCTAAGATTGCGGCCGGATCGAAATCGTTTACCTGACCTGCAACCTTGGAGCGGAACGGCGTCGGGTCGAAGCGGTCAATCAATTGTACCGCCCGCTTGCCCTCGAGCGCGCC
Source organism: Vulcanimicrobiota bacterium (assembly GCA_030948685.1). GTDB lineage: Bacteria > Vulcanimicrobiota > Vulcanimicrobiia > Eremiobacterales > Eremiobacteraceae > JAFANK01. The sequence goes on from JALYZV010000041.1 coordinate 13,503, forward strand.
GCTCCACAATGCGTGACGACCCGTGCCAATGGGCGTGATAGCCCCGATGCCCGTAATATAAACCCGGCTAGCCACTGCCTGCCTCCGCAACCGCCTTCATGCTCGCCAGGGTGCGGCTCGCTATGGGCGCAATGAAGTGCCGCGACACGATCTCTTGCCCGAACCGCGTGCGGATCAGCGGCAGCCGCAGCGCGGCGAGATCGTGGCTGATAATCACTCTCGTACCATTCGGGATGGGATCGAAAATCCAGGCAACGCGCATGCCGACGGCCCAACCTGCGATGTGCGTGAACTCAATGCGCGGAATATCCGGCAGTAGATGTTGTGCGGCGGTCCAACGCACCGGTATGAAGTTGCGCCGCGCGGCCATGATTGCGACACGTTCGTCGCTTGTCTCGCGCAGGACGCGTACGAACAGGTAGTGCGGCAAAATCCGAGGCCAATTCGCCACATCTTGCGCCAAATTATAGATGGCAGTGGGAGACGCTTGCACGTCGATCGACTGATGCGTAATCACGACGCAAGCAGTTCGAAGAGCACGGCTGGTGCCAGTGCGTCGCGCGCCGGTGCCAAGCCACTCACGCTTGCCAGCAGCGCGTAGACGGCGCGGGCGTCGCGCGCAATGCTGCGCAGCGCGCGCTCGCGCAAGAATCTGACTCGCACCACTGCCTCGACCACCGCACCGAGCGCGCGGCGCGGACCCACGATCGATTTCCAGTGCGCGGCGTAACGGCGAGCGACGCGGGCTTCGGGCTCACCGCGAAGCAGCGCCGTGGCAGCTGCAGCTGCCGGAAACGAGAGACTCATGGCGGTGGCGACACCTTGCCCGGTGAACGGGTCGAGCAGCTCAGCTGCGTCTCCGGTGAGCAGGATGCGTCCTCGCGCGACTCGTGACGCTCGGTAGCGCAGGGGTCCAACGGCAACGACGCGTTCGATATTTTCTGGCTCGAAGCGGCGGCTCCCAGCGCTTATCTGTTTCACGATTTCGTCAGCCTCAGTTGGGCGCGCCGGTTTAGGCAATACTAGCATGCTGTTGGATATATCCTCACCCAGCGGATTGCGCGCGTAATAGCCGCCCCCTCCAACGTACATCGAAAGCTCGTCCCGCGACTGTCGATCGGGCAGTTTCCCGCCCACCGCCCAACGCCCGGCTGGGCGCATCAGTGCCGCCATGCCGGCGCGCTGGGCGACGGTCGACCACGCGCCGTCGGCGCCGACCAGCACACGGGTAACAAACTCCCGCGTGACGCCATTGTGGTCGCGGTATTCGACGCGCAGGGCTCGTCCAGCTTCCTCTGCTCGAAGATAAACCCCGTGTACCACTCGGGCGCCGCAAGCGCGCGTTTGCGCAAGGAGCCGATCGTCGAGTATTTCGCGCGGCAGCGACGCCGCGCTCCCTTCGAGACGCATGCTGAGTTGCGCATCGAAGCCAAAGAGCGCAATGCTGCGGATCGGATGAGCCCCAGCCAGAACCGCATCAGCGACACCCAAGTCTCGCAATGAGGCAAGCGCGCCGGTGCAGAGGTAATCGCCACAAACCTTGACACGTGGAAAGCGAGAGCGCTCAAGAAGCGTGACATCATACCCCGACCGCGCCAACTGCAAGCCAAGCGTCGAGCCTGCCGGGCCGGCACCGATGATCGCGACGTCCGTCATGCGCGCAGCGCTATCATGCCAGCACACCACCGCTCACGCCAATACGCCTCCACTCATCACAGTGTCCCACCCAGCAGCGTCATTCTATAGCCAGGCCTCGTTCGCACGCTGATCGAGCTCCAACCGGCAAGGCGCGCGAGGTCGCGCAGCTCGACCGGGGTGTAGGCGCGCAGCACCGAGATCGGCCCGTCGTTGCGTGTGAAGCGATTACGGGTCAATAATGGAAAGACGAAGCGGGCAAAGGCCCACGCGATCCAGCTGCGGCGCAAATCGTTGACGATCACCGTTGTGGCGACGCGGGCAAGTTCTTTGAGCACCATCGTCGCTTCGCTCGGCTCGAAGTGGTGCAGCGCGAGATTCAAGGTGGCGAGATCGAAGCTTTGGTTGGCGAAAGGGAGTTGGCGCGCATCGGCCTTCACAAACGTGAGGTTGTCGCGTTTGGGGCTGAGCTCTTGTGCGATATGCAGGATGCGAGCAGAGCGATCCACCGCCACGCATGCCGCTTGAACCCCGCATTGGCCAAGGTGGTCAAGCAGGCGCCGGGCGAGGTCCGCTCCTCCCGTTGCCACGTCAACGACGCTCGTCGGCAGGCTGGGAAGGTGATCGAGCTCGCTGCGCAGCGCGCTCCAGCCGCCGAGGTACGTGTTTACTCGCGCCAAATCGTCCAGGCTTTCACGCCACTGCGCGTATGTCCCGATCATTTCGTCATCGTCCATCAGTTCGCGTGCGATGAGGCGCTTCATTGGAATGTCCGAGTTATACCCTACGGCGCCAGCCTAAAAGGCGCATGAAAAAACGCCTGTCCGGGCTGCCTGAGTGCAGACCTTATGCTTGCTTTTCGGGGTGTGATTGTTGTGACACCCATTTGCGGCAAAATCGTATATGATGTGAAAACCCACTGCCCATATGCTTTGCGATGAGACGGTGTCATGGCTGTATTGAAAAAGCGTCGAGAAGAGCGTGAGACCCAACCAACGCCCCGGATGCAGGGCTCCGGCGTTATTACAATGCCGGTCAAGGACCCGATAACCCATGCCCGCGAGTGGGCCGCTGCAGTGAGCCAGCTCATTGGCGCGGCCACCGAACTTGCCGGCGCGACTGTCGGCTATCGCGTCACACCACTGCTCAGCGGCATCACCGTATCCTGGCAGCGCCAAACGCTCCCGTCTCGACAATGGCTGCGCGATCTCGAGCAAGAGATCATCACCTACGGGATTTGCAACGGCTTGCAGGTGTGGTTCCGGGAATACTAACCTTTCCGCCGCACCAGCGCCACGACTGTTCCGGCTAACCAAAACGCAAACGCGACGGCGATCAATACGCCGACGATCATGGCACTGACAAACGAGTCCCAGCTTGCGATCGTGTGGATCGCAAATGGCGACGCTTCGCTGCCGTCGCCGGTTGCGGTGTCGATAATGGCGGCAACGTTGCCTGCTTTGACATCGGGCAACGCTGGCGCGACGTGGACACCGGGGGCGTCTTTGTTCGTTCCCGCTGCAAAAATGTATGGCGGCAACTGCACGCCTCCCAGCGCGATGAACGGCTGCGTGACGTAGTATCCGCCAACAATCACCTTTGTACGACCTATTTGCTGCGCTCGGGCAAGGCTTCCCACTGATGCCGGCAGCGGCACGATGCCAGCCAATCCCAGCGCTCCGTAGAGCAGGGCGGCGACCGCCATCAGCGCACATGCAGCAATGCTGCGCTCACCCAGTGACACCGGGGTCGCTCCTCCAACTGGCTTGTGCGTGGCGCTAGCCAACCTTTTCGCTCACCGACTTCGCGAGCAAGAACAGCAGCAAGTAGTCCGGACCGCCCGCCTTTGAGTCCGTGCCTGACATGTTGAAGCCACCGAAGGGGTGGACGCCGACCATCGCCCCCGTGCACTTTCGATTCAGGTACAGGTTGCCGACATAGAACTCGTCGCGTGCGCGCTCAAGTTTCCGCCGGTCGCTCGAGTAGACGCTGCCTGTCAATCCGAACTCGGTGTTGTTGGCAATGGCGAGCGCGTCGTCGTAGTCTTTCGCTTTGATGACGGCCAGCACGGGTCCGAAGATCTCCTCTTGCGCGATGGTCGCAGTCGGCGCGACGTCGGTGATAACCGTTGGCTCGAGGAAATACCCCTCGTCGGCAGCACGCTCGCCGCCGGTCAGCAGCGTCCCCTCGTTTTTACCGATCTTGATATAGCTCTCAATTTTGTCACGCGAGCGCTGGTTGATGACCGGACCCATAAAGTTTTTCGGATCGATCGGATCGCCGACGGTGATTTTGTCGACGCGCTCGGCAAGCCGGCGCACGAAATCGTCATAGATCGGCGCCTCGATGATGGCACGCGAACAGGCCGAGCACTTCTGCCCCT
>JALYZV010000075.1 GCA_030948685.1 Vulcanimicrobiota bacterium
CCGCAGTGCTGCGCCGACCGGTGACACGCCCATTGCGGTCGCCACATCGGCGACCGTTTGGCCTTCATAGTGCCGGTTTTTGCTGGAACCGACGGACGCGATGAGCACTTCGTGCCAGCGCCCGCCATACTCGATCTCGACGCGCGCGGCGACGAGTGCTGCGTAGCGCGGGTCGGACAAGCGCGACGCGACCTCATCATGGGTGCCGACGTTGACGTCGATGGGGAGGATGACGTCGAGCCCGGTCGACGAGGCTTTGTACGGATACTGATCGACAACGACGTCGAGCCCGCTATCGCGGGCGCGCTCGATGTGCGCGAGCGTGTCGTGCACCTTGCCCCAGTTGCGCTGGCCCGAGGCCTTATGGTGCGAGAGCTGGACGGAGCAACCGGATCTGCGCCCGACCTCGAGCGCCTCGTCGACGGCCTCGATCAGACCGCGGCCTTCGCTGCGGATGTGCGAGGCGTACAGCGGACTGCCGGCGTCTGCAGCACTCTGCGCTAAAGCGACGAGCTCGTCAATGTCGGCAAATCTACCCGGAGGATAGATGAGCCCGGATGATACACCGATGGCGCCCTGAGCGCACGCGTCGCGCACCAAGGCCGCAGCCCTGGTTGTGGCTTCAGCATCGAGCGGCTGCGGCGCGAGCTGGTCAAGCGCGCTGCGAATCGTCCCCAGGCCTGCCAGGCAGCAGAAGTTGAGCGCCGGCGGGGCGCGCTCGAGCGCGTTGAAAAATCCATCAAAATCCTGCCAGGACGGCACCATGTCGTAATAGCGTCGCATTTCATCGCGTTTTTGCTCGAGTGCCACGCCTTGCAGGGGCGCAGGGGAGAATCCGCAATTGCCCCCGACCTCGGTCGTGATGCCCTGCCGAACCTTGCTATCGGCGGTCGGCAGCACAAGAAGAATCTCGTCGGAGTGGCTGTGCATGTCGATAAAGCCTGGGGCGATCGCATAGCCCCGGCAGTTGAGTCGCATGACCGCTTCACGATCGGAACAATCGCCGATTCTGGCGACGCGGTCACCTGCAAAAGCGATATCCGTCTCGAATGGCGCACCGCCCGTGCCGTCAACGATCAAACCGCCGCTTAAGACAACGTCGAGCATGCACGTCTATTCGTCGCGCGCTTGCGCACGGGCCTGTACGGGAACGCGCGTGCGGGTTTGCGCTCCAAGAAGGTGGGTATACGACTACGAGGTACTGCAACGCCAGACGCTCGCATTTGGAGGAGCTTGATGAACCAGCAGGACGGCGAAGGCATGACAGTTCGCGAAGCCGGCAAAAAAGGCGGCGACATTGTGAAATCAAAATATGGGCCGCAGTTCTACTCCGAAATAGGCCGCAAGGGTGGCGAGAGCACGAAGCGCCGGCACGGTTCGCAGTTCTATGAAGCGATCGGCCACAAGGGCGGCCAGCACACGAGGCGGGTTGACGAACCCAGCGTATAATGCAAGCTAAGAATCTGCGCGACAAACAAGGCGGCGAAATGACGGTCCGTGAGGCCGGCAAACGTGGGGGCGACGCCGTGCGCGCCAAGTACGGCCCGACGTTCTATGAAGAGATAGGCCGCAAAGGTGGAAAATCGACGAAACAACGCCATGGCGCTGAGTTCTTCGAGAGCATCGGCCAAAAAGGCGGCAACGCCGTCAAAGACAAGTACGGTCAGACGTTCTACGAGCAGATCGGCCACAAAGGTGGTCAAAAGGTAAAACGCCTGATCGAAGAGGCCAAACGCTCGACGCGTTAAAGTCTTGTCAATGACGACAAAGACACTCGACGCGACTTCATTTCGGTCTATCGATCCACACGACATGCTCGGGGCGATACTCGGTCTCCCCGAGCAAGTCGACGACGCCAAGCGCATTGCGCTTACGGCGTCTTTTGATAGCCTGGCAGGCAAAAAGTATTCATCGCTCGTCATTGCGGGCCTCGGCGGTTCCGCCATCGGTGGCGATTTTCTGCGGGCCGGCTACGAACCCACGCTGTCGGTACCGGTGACGGTCGTTCGTGACTATCACCTTCCCGGCTATGTCGGCGCGGACACGCTGGTCTTCGCAACAAGCAATTCAGGCAATACCGAAGAGACGCTCTCGGCCTATGACGCTGCCCGTAAAGCCCGCGCAACTATCTGCGCGTTTTCAACTGGTGGCAAACTCGGCGAGCTGGCCCGTGCCGATGACGTGCCCTGGGTGTCGTTTCCAGGTGGGCTGCAGCCACGCGCCGCGCTTGGCTATTCATTCGTACCGCTGATCGTCGCATCGGCGCGGCTCGGCCTTTTGCCTGAGGTGCTGCTCGAGGATATCGATGAGGCAAGCGCCGTGCTGCGCGAGGTTCGCAACGTTTGCAACCCTGATGTGCCGTTGGACAAAAACCCCGCTAAAAGGCTCGCGGCAGCCTACGTTGGCAAGCTGCCGGTGATCTACGGCTCACAAGGCGAGCGTGGCGTCGTTGCCTATCGCTGGAAAACGCAGATCAACGAGAACGCGAAAGCATATGCAGTCGCCAACGTGTTTCCCGAACTTAATCACAACGAGACCGTGGGATGGAGCGGCGCGCACGGGCAGGCCGACGTCGAGAAAAACATGGTCGTCACGCTCCTGCGCGACGATCGCGAACCTTCGAAGATACAGCGGCGAGTGGACTTGACGAAGCAGATCATTTCGCGTGCCGCCAGCTTGACGGATGACGTCTGGGCGCAAGGCGAAAGCACGCTCTCGCGCATGCTGTCACTGACTTACATCGGAGACTTTGCATCGTTCTATCTCGCTTGCGCCTACGGCGAGGATCCGACACCGGTGCGCGTCATCGACTGGCTGAAGTCAGAACTTGCCAAACCCTAACCTTTGACGCCACAAACCCTTGACGCCACGAGCCTTGACGCAACGAACCCTTGACGTCACGAACCTTTGAAGCAGCGGACCTTTGAAGCAGCGGACCTTTAGGTCCGCTCAAGCACCGGACCAATGAAGCAACGGGCTAATGAAGCAACGGGCTAATGAAGCAACGGACCTTTAGGTCCGTTCTCTGTTTTTCGTTCTAACCTCGCTCTTGCTGAACGCACCGAGTCGCGTGAATACTGGCTCATGGGTGCATTCAAGCGCCGACCCAAGCGCCTAGCGAGCTTCAACTACCGCGGCGAGCACACTTATTACCTAACATTTGGGACTTGGAAGCGCGTCCCAGCGTTTGCTGATCCAACTGTGGCAGCAACTGCATGTCGCGTTATCTTGAGGTATAGAAACGAAGGCCGGTATTATCTCTATGCTTACGTCGTCATGCCGGACCACATCCACGTATTGTTGAAGCTGCGTAAGAGTGCGGGCGAGCTGTCCACGATCGTCGCAACGATAAAGGCGACGATCAAACACGACGTCATGGAGTTTACAAAGCTCAACTGGCAGCCCGGATTTCATGATTGGATCAAACGCGATCACGAAGAGTCGGCTGATTTTGTCCGCTACACGCTGAGCAATCCAGTGCGCGCGGGACTTTGCAAAGATCCGAGCGAGTATCCATTTTTAGGAATGGCGGACAGCTGGAGATGATAGAGCGGACCTAAAGGTCCGCTGCTTCATAGGTCCGCTGCTGCAAAGACCGCTGCTGCAGAGGTCTGTTGCTTTAGCGGGTGCCGTTGATTGACGTCGCACCCAAGTTTGATTGGCCGTTCTGCAGGTTCGTTTGCAGGTGCGAAGTTATCATGTCGAAGCCTTTGTATTTGACGTGAACTTCAGTCGGGCAGGTCAGCGTCTGCAGCGGATTGTTCCACATCACGTTATCCGTCTTCAGGTCCGACAAGTCGCGCGGTCGCACGCTCCAGACATGCACGGCCCCTGAGCCAGTGTAGTTCTGCGAGCGCAGGTCGAGCGTTACTTCGTTGGCAGTAAGCCTGTATGCCGGCTTACCCTGGAGGTAATACGTGCCTTGGCGCACCCGGTGGTACGTGGTGATCATGCCGTCGGTGCTCGTATCCGAGCTGTCAGCCTGGAACTTCCATCCTAGCTGCGTTCCACGTTGGCCCTGGGCTTGCACCTTCTGCATCTTTATTTTCTGCTGCCCAAAGATTGCCGGCGCATCCGGCATCAAGAGCGCGGTCACCAGAAAGTAAACGACGACGCCAAACAGCGCCAGGGCGACGATCCAGGCGCTGAGTGTGGGCCGCCTCGACACGAAATCGCTGACGGCTTTCACGACGCACCGCGCCGCGAACGCCAGCCAACGTCCCTGCTCGGAAGAGGCCATAGCCCCGCCAGCAGCGCCAGCAGCGCAAAGAAGAGCAACCAAAAGACGCCATGGCGATCGTAGGGAGTGACGGTGCCGCGCCCGATGTCGCCGACGACGATGCCCTGCTCGCCAAGGCCAAGCCGCGCGACGATCGTGCCTTTGGGATCGATAATCTCCGAGATGCCCGTGTCCGCTCCGCGCACGACAAAGCGGCCCGTCGACACCGCGTCGACGACGGCAACGTCGGCGTGCTGATATGGGCCGCTCGTACCGCCGAACCACGCGTCATCTGTGGCGATGATGAGCGCGTCCGCGCCGGCGTTGGCGGTCGCACGTGCATAGGGAGCGTACGCCGACTCGTAACAGATGAGCGTGCCCCACCACCAGCCGGCGGCGGGCAGCAAATGAGGGCCCGGACCGGAAACGAAATGTGAAGCGCTGTCAAGCAGCGGCAATCGGCGCAACAATCGGTCGAGCGGCAAATACTCGGCAAACGGCACCAGAAAGCGTTTGTGATAGACGCCGCCGACCGTCCCAGCGGGCGTCAGCTCGAGCAGCGCATTGAAGAGACCGTCGGGCGACGGCCGGTCGACCGTCCCTGCCATGATCCACGCGTGGTTGGTCGCTGCCACCGACTCCAGCCGCGTCAGCAACCACGGTTGTTGCAGCGGATAGGAGGTCACCGCGGTCTCAGGCCACACCACAATCGTTGCGCCACGCGCAACCGCTTGGCGCGTCAGGGCGGTATAAATCTCGAGCGTGCGCTCGAAGATTGCCGGCGTCCACTTCTCCCGCTGCGAGATGTTGCCTTGAGCAATCCCTACGCGGAGCGTGCGTGGCTCGATTGCGACACCCTGGCGCGCCGCGCTGCCGGCAGCGACCAGCAGAACCAGCGCGGCCAGCACGATCGCACTCGTGCGTCGCGCCGCCGGCGTGCCGCCGATGAGGCCGGCGACTGCACCATTAGCGAGCGCGATGATCGCGCTCAGCAGATAAACGCCGCCATAGGCAGCCAATGGCAAAAGCCACGGAAGATGTGCAGCAGCAAGTCCGAGTTCGCCAAAAGGAACGCCAAGTGAACCGCGCGTGCGCACGTTTTCGAGCAGCAGCCACGCCGCCGGTAGTGCGACGACCGAGATTGGTCGAAACTCGCCGCGACCGATAAGCGATGCGAGCACCGCGCTGGCCGCTACAAACAGGCCTTCATATGCGCTCAGCAAGACGAGCGCGACGATAGACCACGAACCGACGAAATCACCGATCGAGTGCATCATCCAGTTGATGAGCAAGATAAACATAACGGTGCCCGCCAGCCAGCCCCACCACAGCGCCTGTTTCCAGGACGCTTTTGACCAGACCAAGAACAGCGGCACAAGCGCGATGAGCGAAACAAGACCGAAGTTTATCATTGGAAACGCGAGGCTGAGCAGCAGTGGACCGGCAAGCGACGCCGCAAGCGCCACCGGCCACAGCAGCTGGGGCCGTGGCTGTGTGTCGACAAAACTTCGCCTGGCTGTCACTGCTGCCATGAGGGTGACGCTTCGCCGCGCGGGCGCCAAGTGCTTGGTGACCGCCGCCGTATCGGCGGCTCTGTTGGGCTGCGGCCGCGGTCCGGTCACGCCGCCTCCCATCATCCCGTTTGTTCCCACCATCCAATTCCAGCTTTACGTGAATGGTCAGATCGCGCCCAGCCAGGGCAACTACCTCGTTGTCGTCAACGCGAATATCAATCCCAGCACGAATGTCAACGCGGTGACAGGAGAAGTTCCCGGCCAGCCCACGGCACAGGAAGCCCAAGGCAGTAATCCGCCGTACACCCACTGGGATCAGGAAATCGTGTATGGAACGTCCAGCGCCATAACGGTGAACGGATTTATCTACGACTACAAGG
>JALYZV010000088.1 GCA_030948685.1 Vulcanimicrobiota bacterium
GCGCTTGACCGTTGGAAACACTATCGCGCTGGTTCGGCGGGATTTGACCATTGATGCCGGCAGCGGTTTCGCTGGGGTAGAGATACGGGATCATGCCGCTGATCGGACCAAACGGCGCACCTGCAACCGGTTGGCCCAGCAGACCCGTGTACTGGAAGCCGGTCTGAAAGATTGGCGTTGAGCCCTGTGGATGCAGTCCTGGCGCAGCAGACTCGGCGTCGCTCCACGTGCCGGTGCCGCCCCAATCCAGATACGATGAGTACGTCCACGTGTAGAGTTGCGAGACATCGTACAGCAACTGGATGTCGTCGCCGATGCCTGCGCGCTCGTGCGGAATCGAGTAGTGGATGTTCACGACGTTCTCGCGATCGGCAATCGTGGCGTTTTGGCCGATGGGATATGGACCTTGGATGTAACCGCCCGGGCCAGCCGGCAGCGCATTAAAATAGGCGTGGTTGGCGTAACAGCCGGCGAAGTTCGAGCCGCTACCGCCAAGGATTGGGCAGCCCACTGAGCCGACCGGGCTCAACGGCCCAAAGGCAGCATTGGCAAGGTCGAACGGTTGGCCGAACGTCTGAGAAAACTGGGCTCCGTTAAACTGGTCGATGGAGCGAAAACTTTGATTGTGACCCAGCATGCCAAGATAATAAGTCAACCGTCCGTCGCTCGTTGCACCGCCCACTTCAATGCTCAGCTTGTTGTAGAGGGCCGGCGCGCCAAACCCAAGCGAGGCGTTGGCGAAGCCGGGTACCGTACCCGTCTTGATCACCTGATTGACGTAGCCCGCTAAACCGCGCGACTCTGCATTGGCGGGAGCGCCACCTGTGTACACTTGCAACTGCTGCTGGCCATTGGTCGACAGATTGGTGGTCGGGATATTGTCGAAGGCGCGGTTGAGTGGAATGCCGTCGAGCTCATAGCCGATCTCGTTGAAGTCGCCGCCGCGTAGAAAGATCGGCTGATTCCATCCGGTCTGGCCAGGGGGCACGAACGCACCGGGCACTGCGGAAATCGCAGAATACGCTTGATCCAGATTGGTGCCGCCGTTGAGTGCCGACAACATTCGTTGCTGCGACGGCGTCAATGTGTAGACATTCTGCGTCGTGCCCGGTCGCAACAACCCGCTGGCGACCGCGGAGATGCCAAATCTTGCGAGCGTCTTGATTGCTTGGGGTTCTGGCGCCAAGAAGAATTCGATCGTTTGTGTGTTATCGGCGACGACCAGGACGCCCGTCTGCGGTGTGACCTCATAGCCTTCTTTGGCAGCTCTGACCGTGTAGTCATCGGGGATGAGCGATGCAAACACGAAGTGGCCGGTTTGGTCGGTGACGGTCGTCGCCGTTTGCGATGGCGACACCGCACTGACCTTGGCGGAGGTCAGGGGCGCGCCGGCTTTGTTGAAAACAAACCCAGCCAGGGTCCCCGTCGTACCCGCGCTCGATATCAGGCTGACGCTCAGGACAAAAACCAACAGTAACGCAAGAATAAAGACGCGACATGAGCCACCTGTCATCATGTGGTCCTCCCAGCGCGAAACATTTGCGCGGCTTTACATCCTTGTACCTGCCAGGCATTCCAGGGCATCGATCGTTTCGCCGAAGAACCGCGACTGGTATGCGACCATGTCCTTGACCAGCGGAAACTGCGGATGCCGACGCTTCGAGGTGAGCGCAAATTCTCCGGATCGTTCTTCGAGCGCGCCAAGCCGCAGCAGTCCGTCGAGCGCGGCGCTCGCGACGCGCCCCGGTCTCTTCCGCAGCTCGGGGTCGACGAAGGCACTCGGCGGCAGCGACTGCAACCGACTCGCCACGGCCTCGGTCGCTTCAATCCGCGAGAACGAGGAGAGCGAACGTTCGAACAGCCAGGCACTTAGCAACTGGCTGGCGGTGATTGGCCGTGTCGCGCGCATCCAAACGTCGAGGTCGCGTCGGTCGGGTAACGGGAGAATGCGGAAAAGACACGACAAGCGGCTGCCGACGAAAACATCATAGCTGATTGCCAGCAGATAGATCTCGTGTGCAAGCGGCAGCAGACGCATGAGCGCCGAGCGCAGCGGGTACATGCGGCCGTCTTGACTGTAGCGGCCCTCCGGCGTGAGGAACATCGTCGTGCCCGCTCGCAAGGTCGACTCAAGAAGCTGATAGTCCGGTTCGAGGTGCTGCCTGGTGTGCGCGTAGATCTCGCTGCGATATGGTTCGAGCACTGTTTTAACAGAAACGCGCGTGCCTTGCGCGCGCTTGAACCATCGCTCGCCAAAAAGTTGGCCGACCGTGGTCGATGCTGCTTGTGGGTCGAGTTGCGCAATGACGTCTGAGCTGACCACCTTGGTTAGCGGAACCTCGCCGTGACTCGCGTACACCGCCCATGCCAGGCTTGCCAGCGATCGCGTGCGCAGCTCGTTTTCGATCGGCAGGATGCCCATGGCTCCGAACAGCTTGGTCGAATCGAACCGGCGCAGATATGATCGCAGCCAAGGAACCCGGATCGCCATGAAGCCGGGTTCGAACATGCGCCGCGATCCCGCCGAGTACACGGGTTTGTTCCACGGCCCATCATTCGAAGCTTGAACGATAGTGGCGACCGTATCGAGATCGTGCTGATGGTTGCACACCATGAGCGTTGCCCCGCGCCGCCACGGCAAACGGCCCCAGCTGCGGATGCGATAGACCGTCCAATAATAGGGACGGATGATGGCGAGCGCGACTGCTTGGAAACAGATTCCGAACCGGCTGCTCATTGCGGTCGCGATCGGCGCCCAAATCCGATGAGCAAGACCGTGAGCGAGCCCAAAACGAAACAGCCTGCCGAGATAAAGAACAACGTCTTGTAGCCTGCGAGCGGCGAAGCGTAGTGGAGCAGCAGCCAGCCGCCGAATGCCGGTGCCGCAATGCCGGGCAGCCCGGTTGCCAAACCCCACAGCCCGAGGTCGCGCGCGACGTCACGCAGCTGCGGCACGGAGTCGATCGCAAGCGCCCAGCCGGTTGACACGATGGCACCGTACCCCAAACCAAACAGCAGCGCGACGACGACGATCCAGTGCGTGTTCGGCGCAAGCGCGAAGATCAGGATGGCAAGCGCCATCGGAACGCCAGCAATTGCAACGATGGTCTTGCGCGGCACCCTGTCCGAGAGATGGCCCATCCAAAAGCTCGTTACCACCGCGCCGACGAGCGCGAGGCCGCCGAAAAAGCCGGTGCTGGCCTGAGCGTTTTGATCGTGGAGAACGTCATTAAAATAGTACAGCACAAACGTCATCAGCAGCGTCAGACCGAAGTTGACGAAGATGCGGGAGACGACCGCGACGGAGAAGTTGAACCAGTTGCCGATGCGCGCATGATCTTCGCTGTCGATGAGTCTGCCTTCCGGCGTTGCCGCCACGAGCGCAGCCCCGGCGATGACGAAGACGGCGGTCCAAACAAAAACTGCGGGCGGCGGCAATAAGCTGGCAAACGCCAGACCAAGGACCGAGCCGATCAGCGCCGCGATGCCCTGATAGCCTGAGGCAAGACCCCATTCCGCGCGGTCGACCACCTCGGGTATGAGCGGCTGGTAGGCGGCCAGGCTGATGCTCTGCCCGAGGACTGCAACGATCAACGCGGCCGCAAATGTATCGATGCCGGCGGTCCGGCTCATCCATACAAGACCCAGCACGTTGACGGCAGCACCCAGCACGATGAACGGGCGCCGCAGACCGCCACGGCGCCGGAAGTAATCCGAAATGGCGCCGGCGAGCGGGGGCACGAGCATTGCGACCGCGGCCACGACGCTGATCAGGACCGCGAGCACGGCCGTGTGATTTGCCCCGGAGATGCGCAGCAACGCCGCCGGCACGGCGATGGTAATAAGCGCCGCATTTTGGAAATTGATCGGAATCCAGTAGGCGTTGAGGAGCGACTGCTGCCGGACGCTTCGGGTGATCACCGCTCGGACGGGTCAGGCGCCGGGCGTGGTCGCGCCAGACTGACGCTGTTCTTCGTCGCTGACGGGATAGAGGTCGCTCGTAATCCAGCGCGCCTTCGGACGCAGCCGTTTTGGACTGAGACGAACATACACGACCGGAATGAGGATGAGCGTCAGTAAGAGCGAGCTGATGAGGCCACCGATCACGACAATGCCCAGCGACTTGCGTGACTGAACGGCGTGATCCAATCCCAAGCCCAGCGGCAACATGCCGAAGACCATGGCCGCGGTGGTCATCACGATGGGCCGGAAGCGCACTCGCGCACTCTCTTTGATTGCCGCTAGCCGCTCCATGCCGCGCTCGCGCAGCTGGTTGGCATAATCCACCAGCAGGATGCCGTTCTTGGAGACCAGTCCGATCAGCAGCACGGTGCCGATGAGCGAGAAGGCGTTGAGCGTTTCGTGCGTGAGCGCCAGGCCACCCAGCGCGCCGACGACGGCCACCGGCACCGAGAACATGATGATGAACGGTGAGCGATACGAATTGTAGAGCGCTACCATGAGCAAGAAGACGAGCAACATGCCGAAGACGAGCGAGAGCGCCATGCCGCGCACGGTGTCGCTGAGGTTTTGCTGCGTGCCGTTGCTGTTGGGCACAACGCGCACGCTTTCGGGCAGATACAGCCCGTCAAGCTTGGCTGCAAATGCGCGCTGGACGCCGGACAACGTTGAGCCACGCGCGACGTTGGCGCTGACATGCACGACGGTCTGGCGATCGACTCGGTCGATCGAGCGCGTGCTGACCGTCGACGTCAGATGCGCGAGGTCGCCAACCTTGATGATTTCTCCCGTGTTGGACCGCACGCGAATGTTCTTTATTTCATCCTGGGTGCGCTGGTGCGAGAGCGGGTAGGTAACTTGAACGTCCTTGAGCCCGTCTTGGGTGTGGAATTGCGTGGCGCGCACGCCGCCAAAGGCGGCGCGAATGGCGGTCGCCATAGCGGCCAGGTCCACGTTCCGTCTGCGCGCCGCATCCTTGTCAAAGGTAATGTTGAGCTGCGGCGCGAGGCTGCTCGCCGAACTGTACACGTTCGCTGCGCCGGGCGTATCGCGCAATGCCAGGTAAACTTTTTGCGCATAGGGCGTCACGTCGCCGACGGTGGTGCTCACCAGGTAGTCGATCGGCTGCGAATTGCCGCCGTGCGTGTTGGTCGCAGGGATGACCACCGGGTTGGCGCCGGGAGCTATCTGTTGCGCCATGCGACGGATTTCGTCGACATAATACTCAGTCGAGTTGCGCCGATCCGGACGCAAGCGCAGATCCACCTGGCCGACGCCGCCATCGACCATATAACCGCCGACGGGCGACATGGCAGCTCCCGCCAGCGACGTTTCGGTGCGCAAATCGGGAATGAGGTTGACCTCGCGCTCGATCGCGCGCACGGCTTGGCGCGTGACGGACAGCGGCGTGCCGCTCGGATAGCTCAGTTGCACGAAAATTTCGCCGTTGTCTTGCGGCGGGTCGAACTCAAAACCAACAAGGCCGGTCGGCCAAATCAGCGCCAGCGCAGCAAAAAGCGTGACCACCGCAATGCCGACGACAGCCAACGGGTGCGCCAGGCCCCACGGCAGCGCCCGTTCCGCGTACCAATCGCGCAGCCGCTCGAAGCCGGCAGTGAACTCGTTGATGATGCGCAACGTCCGCTTACTCGAGAACAGCGACCAGTTCCCCGCCAGCGCCGGCGTGATCGTAAACGAGACAAGCAGCGAGGACAGTGTGGCGACAACGACCACGACTGCGAATTCGCCCAAAAACTTGCCGACGATGCCCGGCAAGAACGCTATGGGCAAGAAGACGACGACGTCGACCAGCGTGATGACGATGGCGGCAAGGCCGATCTCCAACCGCCCGTTGATCGCCGCGCGCACCGGCGGTTCTCCCTGTTCGCGGTGGCGTTCGCTGTTTTCGAGCACGACGATGGAATCGTCGACCAAGATGCCGGTGATGAGGGTCATGGCGAGCAGCGAGACCGTGTCGAGGGTGAAGTTGAGCAAACGCATTACGATAAGCGTTGCAAAAAGCGATGTGGGAATGGCAACCAGCACGGTTGCGGCGTTGCGCCACGAGCGCAGGAAGAAGATCATCACGATGGCGACCAGCAGGATGCCTTCGATCAGCGTGCGCAGCACGCCGCTCAGCAGCGCTTGCGTATAGGCCGATTGGTCGTCGATGACGGAAAGGTAGGTGCCCGGGAAGCGCCGTTCGAGATCCGAAAGCGCGGCCTTGACGCTCTTGGCGGTATCGACCTCGTTGGCGCCAATCGTCTTCTGCACCGTGAGGAAGAAGTTGGGCTCGCCATCAACGTACGAGTAGATACGCTCGGGTGCGTAGGAATCGAGAACCCGGGCCACCTCGCCGATGCGGATGCCGTTGTTTCGCGGAATCTCAATGTTGGCGATGGAATCCGGGCCGCTCACGTCACCACGAATGTTGATGCCTGTCTCGCGCTCGCTGCCGTACAAGATGCCGCCGGGCAGCCGTATGTTGTTGACTGCAATCGCACTAACCACGTCATTGATGGTCAGGTTGTTGTCCTTGAGCGCCTTTGGATCGACTTCAACCTGGACGGATGGCGTGACGATGCCGTTGGCTTGCACGTAGCTGACGCCTGGGATCTGCTCGATGGCGGGAATGAGCCCGTTTTGAATAACCGCCGACAATGCGCCGGCCGACAGCGTCTTCGAGGCAACCGCCAAGGTGACGACGGCGGACTCGCCGGGATCGAAGGTTTCGATGCGCGGCGTGGGCAGGTCGCCAGGCAATTGTGACTGCGCCGTCTGCATGCGGCGCTGCACTTCGACAAGGTCTTCCGTGCGGGATGACTTCAAACTGAACTGGGCGACGATGCTCGTAAAGCCCTGATGAATCGTCGTTTGGGTGTGCTCGAGATACGGCGCGCCCGCCAGTTCGTCTTCAATCGGACGGGCAATACTGTCGCGCATCTCGGCCGGCGAAGCGCCCGGGTAGAAAATGATGATGTCGACGATGGGGACGCTGACGTTGGGCAACTCTTGCTCGCGCAAGCTCAAAAGAGTAAGTAGGCCGCCGATGGTGAGCGCCATGATCAGCACGGCCGCCAGCGTCGGCCGGGCAACAAAAAGCTTAGTGAGCATATAGCGGATGCATCATGTCGTAAGCGGTCTTATACTGTTTTCGGCGCTGGGACTCCGGTATTAACCCGGACATAGTCTTTGGGGGTTATCCCATGCACCACAAGCGCCCTCCGTGGTATCCACCGGGAAACGATCTT
>JALYZV010000089.1 GCA_030948685.1 Vulcanimicrobiota bacterium
GCAGAGCACAAGCCCACGCGAGACCCCGGCCCACGCGCAACGCATTCAATGGACTCTGGTACCCAGCAAGGTCCAGGAAAGTCTGGCTCGGCCAAGGCAGCAGTCCGCGGGCAATCGAAAGCACGCCGGAAATCACGAACAATCCGAACACCAGTATGAGCCATCGCGGCCAGCGGATAACACTTGTCTTAGGCAACAGCATCGCGCCGCAGACGAACAAAGCAAACGCAAACGCATCGAACTCGTCGACATAATTGCGCCCGGACCACGGTGCGAGATCCAGGGTCGGCAACAAGATGAGAAGGATGACCAGCCAACTCTGTGGAGATCGATGCATCAGCAATAAGCAGGCGATCAAACCGAGTGCAAGCTCGACTTGCGCAACGGGAAAGCGGACGATAAACGCTCCCAGTGCGAGCACCAGGAGCGCATCCATGGCCCATCGCAGAGCGGGCTTGGGCTGGCTGTGTGGCGGGGTACGAGTGGGGAGCGGATGCTCCGCAGCGTTTGCGTTTGTCTCTCGGGTCGTCGACCGAAGGAGCAAACGCGTGAGCCCATATCCACTCAGCCCGGCGACAACCGCGATGAGCACATCGGTCGGATCGGGACGCTGCGGAGGATGCAGCAGTCTCGCGGCCTGCGCGCCGAACGCGAGCAGCCCGCTTGCCGTCCCCGCGACAGCCGCGCCGACGACGCACCGCGAGGAGCGAGCGCCAAGTGCCAGCAGAATCCCTGGTGGCAGGTACAACGCCGCCTGCAAGAGGGCGCTCGCCACAGCCCGCGTTTCGCTGGTGTAGTAGTAATAGTACAGAGGCAACAGCCGAATTCCCTCTAGACGATGCATCGCGTCTTGCCACGAGATCGCTTCTCCACGCATCGGGTCGAGCAGCAAAACGAGCGCGGCGACATACAGCAGAGCAAGCGATACCAGAAGAGGGTGCAGGCCGCGCCAGCGCCACAGTCGCGACCACATCTCGACGATGCGAGGTGCCAACAAGCCTCCAGCCATGAAGCCCACCGTCTTCGCCAAGACCGAAATCCCCTGGGAAACACCAGACGCGATCAGCAATTGGGCGAGCTCGATACCCGCACCGATGAGCAGCCCGACCGAAGCAAGCACGGTCCACGACTGTTTCGGGGCGCTACGACGTGCCAAGACGAAGACCACACCGAGCGGCACCGCGAACAGGATCTCCGCGGCAAGCTGCGCCCCACATTGCAATGCTCGAGCGCACGCCTTAGGCGCAAACCACCAGCCAAGCTGCGCGGGATCTTTTTGGAGAAGTTCAGCGGGGGTCAGCAGCAAGTCGAAGGGAAATAGCGCGAGGCCTATATAAGCGATAACGTAAGCGATGCCGAGAGCTCGCGCGGCCCCGTGACCGCCGCGTTCAACGTCGTGCCACAGCACGCGTGCGCGCTTACCCCAGGAGAGCCAAATCGCCGTGCCGACGAATACACCCAGCCACTCCGCGATTAAATCGTTCAAGGAGACCGTACGAGGTGGAAAAAACACCTGCGCAAACTCGATCGCCACCGCGAACATGCCCGTGCCGACGACAACGACGGCAACTTTAAACGCGCGTCCCCTGCGCGATCCCGGTCGATCGAGTGCCGCCAGGCAGAGAAAGGCAAGAGGCACGTAAAGCAGCAGATTTGCCATCCAATCAGCACGATCGCCGACGTCGACATCGAGCCATGCGATGTGCTTGAACCGATCCAGTGCCAGAGCGAACGGATGCGGCGTGTAGTCGAAAGGTAAAAGGCTGCCATAAGCGACGAACGTGGCCCATACGAGGGCCGCGAACACAGCCGGACGATGGGAAATCGCCCGGCCGCCTGTCTCGCTGGTGGAAGAAGCTTCGAGCTCGTCGCGCGGGCTACGCATGCGGCCCATTTCGCGCGACAAGGATCACCGTGCGCCGCGCGAGAGTCTCCAAGGAATCACACCGCGGATGGCGGCGCGAGGTCAACAACAAGGATTGCCCACGCCAGGGTATGGGGACGGAGATTCGTCTTCAAGTTCGCACGTGTCACGCCGAAAAAAAATCATCTGCGTGTCAACTGCGTATTCGCAGGGGAAGACATCAGTCGATCGAAAACGCCCGCAAGCTCGCCGGCGAGCGCCTTTCGGTCGAACTGCCGCAACGCCGTAAGGTCTGCGTGCTTGGATATAAGCTCGCCGGTATCCCAAGCCCGGTACGCCAAGGTGATTGCCGCATCGAGCCCTTTGGCATCTCTTGGATCAACCGCCCAACCGCCGCCCGTGATGGCAAGCACCTCGCTTGTCGCGCCGGGCCGTACTAGCGCTAAAACTGGTCTTTGGGTGCGGAGGTACTCATACAATTTCGCCGGCACAAGGCCGACAGTGTCGTCCGACGCCTGGAGGAGGAGCAGCATGTCAGCGCGAGCAAGCTCGTGTAGCGCCTCGACATAGGGAACGCGCGGTACGAATTCGGTGCGGCTTGCCAGGCCCGTTTCCGCAAGGGCTGCATTCACTGCTTGCGAATCACCGAACGGTCCGGCGCCGATAAAGCGAAGGCGGATCCGATCGAGGTCGATCGCGCCGGAGGACGCTAGACGCTGCAATGCAGTGAACAGTGGCCGAGGGTCTCGAAATTCGGGGTTGACGCTTCCCGCGTGCAAAATGAGTAGATGGTCCGAGGCAGGCCCGCTCGGTGTTGGCGCGCCGGAAAAGTCCGCTTCGTCGTATCCATTGAGGATTGCTGTGATTTTCTTCGACGGGAGGTCCGGGTAACGCTGGCGAAGAACATCGCGGAGATGCGTCGTGCTCGTCACGATGTGATTGGACCGGTAGACGACACGCCATTCGAGGTGGCGATTGATTTTTCGGTAGAGCCGGCCGCTCGGCGCGCCCGGCTCGGGAGGCTCCTCGATCCAGGGATCCCGAAAGTCCGTGACCCACGGCAAGCCGCTCATGGCCAGCCTCATCGCGATGAGATGTGCCGTCGCATGCGGGCTGGTCGAATAGATCAGATCGGGCGGGTCGTCCCTCAGCACTCGGCGCCCTGCTGCGATGGCCCAGGGCGCCCATCCCACCCACGGGTCGGGAAGGGCTAAAAGCGCCGGATAGACGCCGCCGATCGACAGATGCTGCTTGGTGTTGAGATAGGTTGTGCGAAGGATGCGGACACTGGTGGGAATCTGCGCCTCGAGTTGCGAATCGACCACAGCGTAAGCATCGGCACGGGGAGCGATCACCGTAACGCGCCATCCGTGATCGCCGAGGTAACGCGTGTATTTGAGGGTTCTCAGCACCCCGCTGCTGCTCGCCTCGGGCGGATAGTGGTAGGCGACGAAGAGTGCGTGCTTCAAGTTGTTGGCTACTGCTCGGCGTTAAACTCACCGGTCGTACGCCCCGAGAACGCTTTCTGTCCTCATGCTACTATAAATTTTGAGGGAGGAAGATCCCAAGGTATTCGAGGACGTTAACCATGTTTGCGGGACTTGTGCGCGCAGAAAACGGCTCACCAAAAATAAGTGTGCGTCCCTTTGTCAATCTAAATCGTACTTTCCTGGCGTTGGTTGGCGTACTCGCACTTGCCGCCTTCGCCCGCGCAATCTTTTTCGCCGGTTTCTTTGGATCCGACGACCTGCGCTATGCCCTTAGGGGAACGGAGCTTACATTGGGCATCTGGCGCCCCTCCGAGCTCGTTGGCGAGCTGCGGTATGGCATCAATATCCCGATCGCCCTCTTTATCCGCCTTTTCGGAACCAATGATCTTGCGTTCAGCGGCTGGTCGCTGTTTTGCTCGATGGCCGAAGTCGCGCTCGTGTTCGGTGTCGCGCACTACGTTTGGGGGTTGAGAGCAGCAGTGCTCGGCGGCACGGTCATTGCGTTGGCGCCCATACATGTCATCCTCGGCAGCTCTCCGCTTGCCGATGCGCCACTCGCATTCTTGTTCTCGGTCGCGCTGGTTTCGTTTTTCTTTGCGGAGCAGTCGGGCAAACGCTGGTTATATATCGTAACTGGCATCGCTGTGGGTTTTTCCTGGTGGGTCAAGCCGGTCGCGGCGGTTCCTTTCGCTGTTACTTTCGCCGTATACGCGCTGGTCTGGCGCGTTTGGCGGAGATCGTGGCTGCTCATTTTTGTTGCTGGGGGCTGTGTGATAGGCCTCGAGCTCGCGATGTTCTGGGCCAAATTCGGCGATCCCTTGTACGCAATAAATGCGATGAGGAGCGGGCTTAACGCAAACTACATTGGCATTCAGTCTGATCCGCTTTGGGGTTCGACTTCACCTTTTTTCTACTTTCGGCAAATGTTTCTAGACGGGCGCGACATGTGGCTGGCTCCCTATCTCGCACTCGCGGGACTGCTGCTCCTGGCTCGAGAAGAGTTGCGCCGTGACGAGCGTCGCTTCGGTTCCCGTTATGTT
>JALYZV010000097.1 GCA_030948685.1 Vulcanimicrobiota bacterium
ACTTGGTTGAGTCCCGTCGCTGATGCGTATATGCGGTGAAGCTCGGGAAGAGCGAGCACTCCGTGGACGCTAGCGAGACCCTGGATATGCGCAACAACCTTGTTGGTATCCAAATTGAAAACGATAACCTCGTCGGCACCGAGGTACGCAATATACAGCCTGCG
The DNA here is from genome assembly GCA_030948685.1 of Vulcanimicrobiota bacterium. Taxonomy (GTDB): domain Bacteria; phylum Vulcanimicrobiota; class Vulcanimicrobiia; order Eremiobacterales; family Eremiobacteraceae; genus JAFANK01. The sequence continues at coordinate 165 of JALYZV010000097.1, forward strand.
ACGAATCGGATCAATCGTCTCGTAGTCCATGCGTGGGATCTGGCCGGCAAAGCGCAGGCCGGCCGGCTTCACCGGCACATCCGTCACGAGACGGAGCGGTAGGGTCTGGTCGTCGGTCGAGCCCATGCGAGCACTCGGCATTAGCGAGAACGTGACGACGCCAACGACGACAATTGAGACCACCAACCTGCGTGGACTGATCCCGATGTGAGCTACCTCAAGGCTGCAAATACTGCTTGAAGAGTGATTGGTCGATCGGTGGTCAAGACAGCGAGCCCAATCGCAGACTCCACGGCGCAACTTGCGTCACGCGAAGCAGATCAAGTCCGGACCAAGGATCGTCCGAAAGCCGATCGACCACTTCATCCTGGGTCTCAGCGCGCACCACGAGAAGGACGTCGGGCGTGCCCTTCATCGGGCCGCCCAGCACGACGAACCCTTTCTTCACGAGACCGTTCATGAATGAGGCATGAGCCTCCCAGCATTCCTGTTCCTCCATAGAACGCGAGACTTGCCACGCAGCGCCGTGGCTACGAATTACCACAAATAGTTGCATCATTGCACTTCATTGAGCCCGCTGCTACGGGCGGCAAGGTTCGAGAAGATTGTAGCACTCTTCATGCGAACGCGAGCGGTTGCTTGCAAATTTTCCATTGGAGAGGGTATGCGAAAGATCAACCTCAGAGACATAGCTGAAGACACGTGGTCTTCACCAAACGGCAAGTTCGAAGGTGCGGGTAAGGGCCTCTCAGAGGCGCTCGGCCGCAAGCCGTCGTCTACGGACTTCATGGAGCGGCATCCGTTTGATGTCGAGATCCTGCGCATTAGGCCGGGGAAGACGCCCTACCCCTACCACTCTCATAGTGCGCAATGGGAGTTTTACCACGTGATCTCAGGCAAAGGCACCGTCCGTCACCTCGAGGGAACCACTCCCATCGAAGCCGGCGACTCATTTCTCTTTGCGCCGAGCCAACCGCATCAGCTCACCAATAACGGCTCAGACGAGCTGGTTATCTACGTCGTCGCGGACAACCCGATTGGCGAATCATGCTACTATCCCGACAGCAAAAAATGGGCGGTGCGCTCACCAGAGCGACGGTTGATTCGCTCTGAGGCGCTCGAGTACTACGACGGCGAAGAATGAAGACGCTCGGAGCGGTGTGCGCCATTCTTCTTCTGGCGCTCGTCCTGTCGCACGCAGCAGCGGAGGCGGATACTGCCGCCGACCCCGTGGCGCTCGTCGATACGCTTATCGGAACGTCCGGCAACGCTATCGATGGTCCGAGCGACACATTCCCAGGCGCAGATGCGCCCTTCGGAATGATCCAGTGGAGCCCCGACACGACCTCTCGCCCTTCGGGCGGTGGTTACTCGTATAAAGACGAGCAAATCTCCGGGTTCAGCCTGACGCATCTGAGCGGCCCGGGTTGCGATGTCTTCGGTGACATTGGCATTTTGCCGACGATCGGTCAAGTGCTCGATCCGGCAAACACCATGCAGCCGTTCACGCACGTCACGGAAACGACGTCGCCCGGTTACTACGAGATCATGCTGGGGCAGCCCGCGATCCGTACCCAGCTCACCGTTACACCCAGGACCGGTCTTGGCGCTTTTACATTCCCTCCCGTGCTGCAAGCGAATCTGCTCATCAACGCGTCGTCCAACGAGGTCGGCGTTGCCGACGCCCGCGTCCGTTTTGTCGGAAACGATCGGGTTGAAGGGTCGGCGACCTCAGGATGGTTCTGCGGCATGCCGGGAACATACACCGTCTACTTTGCACTGCAATTCAATCGACCGTTTGTCAGTCACGGCACGTGGCTGCGCAAACAACTGAGAACGGATAGCGGGGAAGCCACAGGCAGCGGCACGGGAGGTTGGGTGACCTTTGACACGACAGCGCAGCCGACCGTCAAGGTGAAGGCCTCGGTCTCGTGGGTGAGCATCGCCGGCGCACACGGCAATCTCGCTGCTGAGGCGACAACCTGGGATCTCGATGGCGAGCGGCGCGCGACTGCACAGCTGTGGCGCAGCGAACTCGGGAGGGTACGCGTCGAGGGAGGCACTCCGAGGCAGTTGCGCATCTTCTATTCTGCACTGTATCACGCGATGCTGCACCCCAATGTCTATAGCGACGCGGACGGCAGCTATCGGGGCTTTGACGGTCTCGTGCACCATGCCGCTGCGGGTCACGCCGAGTACGGTACTTTTTCTGGGTGGGATATTTACCGGACGCAGATTCCCCTCATCGCATTGGTCGATCCGCGCCGCGCAAGTGACATGATGCGCTCGCTCGTTCACGTCTCCCAGCAGATGGGATGGCTACCGAAGTGGTCCCTCGTCAACGTGGAGTCGGCCGTCATGGGCGGCGATCCGTCCGATCCGATGATCGCCAGCGCCTACGCCTTCGGCGCGCGAGATTTCGATACCAAAGCGGCGCTGGCTGCAATGGTCAAGGGTGCCACGCAATTCGGCGGGACTCCAGGGCAGGGCTGGTACACCGAGCGCCCAGCTCTGGACGAATACGCTTCGCTCGGCTACGTGGTGAACGATCATTCGACCAACGTCTCGCCGGTCGCCAATGGCGCCTCGCTGACCCTTGAATACTCACTTGCCGATTTTTCCGTGGCCCAATTCGCACGTGCGCTGGGCGATCAGGGCACCTATCACAGCATGATGACCTATGCGCAGAACTGGTCCAACCTGTTCAATCAATCGAGCGGCCTGATCGCACCGCGCAACCGGGAGGCTGCTTTCACCCAAGCGCCCATCACCATGCATGGTCAAAGCGGTTTTCAGGAAGGCAATGCGGCGCAGTACACGTGGATGGTGCCTCAAAATCTCGCGGCCTTGATCAACGGCTTGGGCGGGAGGCAGAACGCGATCGCGGCGCTCGACCTCTTCTTCACCCAACTCGACGCGGGCCCGAGCCAGCCATATTCGTGGCTTGGGAATGAGCCGACGATCGGCAGCCCATGGACCTATCTCACAGCCGGCGCTCCGTGGCGGACACAGCGCGTCGTCCGCGATGCGATGATGCAGCTCTGGGGCGACACACCCGATGGCATTCCCGGCAACGATGATCTGGGCACCATGAGCGCGTGGTATGTTTGGGCCGCGCTCGGTCTCTATCCGCAAAACCCGTCGGTGCCGGTGTTGGACCTCACCGCGCCGCTTTTCCAACGTGCGTCGATCCACGTGCCCAACGGCGCAGACATCGAGATCCTCGCACCGGCAGCGTCGACGGACAACGCCTACGTGCAATCCGTCCAGCTCAGCGGTAAGCCATGGCCGCGCAGCTGGGTCAGGTTTGCAACCAATCAGCCAATGCGCTTGAGTTTCACCGTCGGGAGCACTCCGAACACGACGTGGGCCAGCGGTGCCAACGATGTTCCGCCGTCCTATGCACTCGGCTTCTCCCATTTTCAGCCTTCGACATCGGCAGCGCTGTCAGCAAGTCCGTCCGAGATTCGTGTATCGCCGGGCGGCACAGGAATGGTTCATGTGGAGCTATCCAATCTCAAAAGCGCGAGCGCTGTCAGCACGACCTTCAAGGCGCAGGTGCCTGAAGGAATACAGTTGGGTCCGGTGATCCTCCAAGCGGCCGCTGGAGGATCGGGTGCAACGGACGCTGCGATCGCAGTCGGTAGCGGCACCGCTTTTGGACTCTACGACGTTTCACTTATGGGAACCACGGCCGAGGGTGCGAGGTTGCCAACCCCTACCGTGGTTGTTCGTGTCGCGAGACCAGGTCAACACCTACCGCTTGCCTATGTGGCCAACTACTTCGATAACACGATCACACCCGTCGACCCACGTACCCACGCCTTTGGTGTGCCGATTCCGGTCGGTCCCAACCCGCGCGACCTCACGCTCAGCTCAGATGGTCGTCGTATCTACGTCTCGGATCAGGGTGGGCAAGCTGTGAGCGTCGTGGACACCGAGACTGAGCGCGTGACGGCGACGGTCGCGGTCGCCGGATCCCCGTGGGGCATCCGCGTCACGCCGGATGGAAAAACAATCTGGGTTTCGCTGACCAGCAATAACCTCGTCCAGCCTATCGACGCGGCCAGTTTAGTCGCTGGGAAACCAATTCCAGTCGGCGATCAGCCGGGCGGCCTCGCGATTGCGCCGAACGGCGCTCTGCTTCTGGTTGCAGACCTACGCTCGAATGACGTGACGCCGGTAGATCTGCTGACGCGAACGGCGCGCGACCCTATTGCGGTGGGAGCGCATCCCCGCAACATCGTGGTCTCGCCGGACAGCAGCACGGCATACGTTACCAATTCAGGCGCCAATTCCGTGACGGTCGTCGACCTCGCGACATTCAAAGCAAGTCACGACATCGGCGTCGGCGTCGCACCTCGCGGGCTTGCGTTCTCACCCGACGGTAAGTGGCTGTATGTCGCCGACTTCGCCAGCAATGCCGTGACGCCAATCGAAACAAGCACGCAGTCTCCACAGACGCCCATTGTAGTCGGATTCAATCCGGTCGCGCTGCTGGTCGACCCAAGCGGCTCGACCGCGCTGGTCGTGAACGCCGGCGACAATGACTGCGTTCCCCTCGACCTCGCGACGCGCCGGGTTGGGCAGCGGATTCCACTGGGCAATCGCCCAATCGCGATTGGCCGTTAACGGCGAGGACACGCAGCGAGCCTAAACGGACCTAAAGGTCCGTTGCTTCAAGGGTCCGTTGCTTCAATGGTCCCAGTGAGCGGTTGGTTCTCAGCGTGGGACGGTGGGACTTCCGTAAATCTACGGAATACCGTCACGGCGCCATTTGGGCTATAATTGTCGACACCAGGTTATTTGCGAGGGCCGAGTCCACGATCAAGCGATCGTTTTGGCAGCTCCCGACGGCTGCAATTGTTGCAATCGTACTGATTGCTTCGGCCTTTACGGCCTGTAGCGGCGGTGCCTCGGTTCAGGGTGAGCGAGGACTGCTCCAGCTGAAGACCCCACTCGAAACCCCAACGCCATCGCATGAGTCCGATCAGCTGACGATTCCCCTCGTCGCCGGTACGGCACTCCCAATGCCTCCTTTGGGTGGTTTCTCTGGAACCTTCACGGAGGCGGCCAACAGTGCACCCGCCGGAACCACCATCTCGCTGACGAGTTACGACCGGCCTCCGGCAGCAGCGCCCGCAGTCCAAGGCGGCGCGATCGCGCTCTTTTGGGTCAGCAACACCTACTCCGCAGCCGCGACGTTCAACGGTCTGCCAAGCGTCACGACATGGACGCTACCGGTCGGCTTTAGCACTGCGCAAGAGGGATTCTCGCTCGAAACATTTGACGGCACGACGGGTAGCCTGCTCGATTACCACGTCGCGAGTTTGAGCGGAAGGACCCTCTCCATACCAGGCACGAGCACGGTCAGTGAGATTCCAAGTCACACGTATTGGTGGGAACTGCTTTGCGCGGGTACCAACCCTACAAACGTTCCTTATAGCCAAGCAGGCCAGTCAACGACGCTCTTGCCCGTGTGCGGCTTCACCAATACCGTCGCCACCATTTCGCCAAACAACGCGCCGAGCGGGGCATACTTGGACTTCTCGGCGGTCGTGCCAATCTACTATTCGGGGCTGTCGGCCCCGCCTGGAACGACCACGGGTCTCATGTCCATCGATATTGGCAACGTCAATAGTAACCTGCCCCAAGCGGTCACGTATAACAGCGGCCTGCTGGCGTTTAGCGCCGTCGTGCCAGCGGCGATCCCGACGCAAGGAAAATCATTTCATGTGACCGCCTGCACGTACAATCTCGTCTGGACTTCTGGAACCAACTCTCGCTCAGGTTGTATCGATACCCCCTATACGAGCGGACCGCTCACGGTCAGCGGACAAACCATTTCGTTTGCAGGCATCCCGTTTCCGATTACCCTACCAGCAATGACCGGTACGGACTGCGCAGGACTCGCCGATTGCGTTTGGTCGCGCTACGTCGTGCAGGTCTACTACTAGATCTAATCTGTTCTCAAATCTCTGCGGGTCTTCATGGTTTAAGGCTAGCGTTCGTGATCGCCACCTCATTGGAGCGCACGGCCTCGGCCTCGTGTACAAGTACGCTTGCGAGCCAATGTACCACACGGAGTGGGTGGCATGTCGCACATGGCGTATGCAGGCCCTGCTGCAAAGTGCGGCTGTCGCAATGGTAGCGAGCGCAGCCTGGATCGCAAGCGCTGGGAGGCGGGATGCAGGCAGCGGAGGCGGCAGGTAGGCCTGACGCAGGAGTGCGTATAATCCCAGGACAGACGTTCTCGATCGTCCGCCATGCGGCGGACGATAGCCGTTTGGGTGGACCAGTATGCCTGAAGTCATGAAGACGTTGTTTGTCAACCCTCCGAGCTTCGAGGGCTTTGACGGCGGAGCGGGTTCGCGTTATCAAGCGCGCCGCGAGATCCGATCGTTTTGGTTTCCCACCTGGCTGGCTCAGCCTGCAGCCATGGTGCCCGGCAGCCGTTTGATCGACGCTCCACCCGACGGCCTGACCGTCGAGCAAGTTGCGCCGTTGGCAAAAGATTACGAGCTCGTGGTGCTGCACACAAGCACGCCGTCGTTTCACGGCGACGTCCAATTCGCCGCGCGACTGAAACAGGAGAATCCGGACGTCAAGGTTGGCATGGTCGGGGCGCACGTCGGCGTTCTGCCGCTCGAGTCGATGAACGCAGCGCCAGCGGTCGACTGGATGGCAGTCGGTGAGTTTGACTACGCCTGCCTGGATATCGCGTCACACAAGCCGTTGAGCGAGGTGTCCGGTATCGTTTATCGCGACAACGGCCGGATTGAGTTTACGCCGAAACGACCCACCCTGGAAGACATGAACTCATTGCCGACGGTCATCGACGTTTACAAACGCGATTTAACGATCGAAAACTACTTCATCGGCTATCTGAAGCATCCGTACGTTTCTCTGTATACCGGACGCGGCTGCCGCTCGAAGTGCACCTTCTGCCTCTGGCCCCAGACGGTTGGCGGTCACGTCTATCGCGTGCGTAGCGCCGACAGCGTCGAAGCGGAGATGACGCTGGCCAAGAAATATTTCCCGCAAGTGCGCGAGTTTTTCTTCGACGACGACACGTTCACCGATGATCTGCCGCGCGCCGAAGAGATTGCTCGGCGGCTGGGACGACTGGGTTTAACGTGGTCGTGCAACGCAAAGGCGATCGTTCCACGCAAGACGCTGGAGAGTATGAAAGAGAACGGCTTGCGGTTGCTGCTCGTGGGTTACGAATCCGGAAACCAGCAGATTCTAAACAATATCAAAAAGGGCGTTCGCTTGGATATCGCGCGCAGATTTTCGCGCGATGCCAAAGAGCTGGGCATCACGATCCACGGCACGTTTATCGTTGGTCTTCCTGGTGAAACGCCAGAGACGATCCGCGAAACGATCCGCTTTGCATGCGAGGTTGAGCCGGAAACGATCCAGGTGTCACTGGCGGCGCCCTATCCCGGTACCGAGCTCTTCCGCCAAGCGCAAGAACAGGGCTGGCTGCATATGGAAAGTGACGAGCTGGTAGACACCCATGGCATTCAGATCGCAGCGCTCAACTATCCCCACCTCAGCTCGACGATGATTTTCAATTCGCTGGATGAGTTCTACCGCAAGTTCTACTTCCGCCCGCGCAAGATGATCTCGCTGTTCGGCGGCATGTTGCGCGACCCGCAAGTCATGAAGCGGCGTCTGCGCGAGGGTGCTGAGTTCTTCAAATTCTTGCGTGAACGTAAACATGCGGAGAACGAAACAGCCGAGGAGACACGGGTTCCGGCTGCCGTAAACTAAGAATCGCTCACCCCACGGGGTAGCGTCGGGTCGCCCGAGAGGACGGTCCGCCACCATACGCCCGCGTGCGACAGGGAGATGCTTATGGCGTTTCTACTCGCGCTCGTTCGATTTCTCCGAATCGGTATTGGCCTTACCTTCATACTCGTCATGCTCGCGTCGGGGTTTGGGGTTGCCCTGGCCAACGATTCGGTTTCCGTGACGCCGGATTCGGTCGAGGGGAAGAACGTTCAGGCGGCGGTAGACTTCATCGAGAAATACGGCGATCCCAAGCGTGCCGCCAATATCAAGAAGTGGCTCAAGGACGGAAAGATATTTTGGTCGCCGTCGCAGGCCGAAAACGGTGACACGAGTGGCAGCGGCAACATCACCATCAGCAAACAAATAATACGCAACGACACCAACGCCAGGACCCGCTCGACGCCGTTTGATCCAGACAAGGACTTCGACGCAGTCGCGCAGCTTGCGCGGAGTCTGGTTCACGAGAAGGTACACGCGCATCAGAACGACCTCTGGATTATGTGGAGCAACCTACCCGGCAAAACTCCTCACGAGTACGAAGCATGGACCGTCACCCTTAACGAGATGGATGACTGGCTCAAAGCGCTCTACAAAGAATACCGCGCGCTCCCAACGACGAAGTTTCGCGAGCGGCTCAAGTTACTCAAGCATATGCTCGATATCGTGATAGCAAAGCAAACGTACCTGGCCGAATTCATAAACGCGGGTTGCTTCGGTTACACGGCCGACTGCCCGAAGTGGAAGAAACTCCAAAAGGACCTGGACGAATGGGAGCGCATCGCGCGTCAACTCATCGCTAACATCGAGCGCATGCTGCTTGCAACATCTCCAGCGAGCCCGGGGCCATCAGGCCCGCCGGGAGCTGTCCGCTCGGCGCAGTCGGCACTCGACGGCGTCATGAAGACCGTGGCGGATACCGAGCACGCCTCGCTCGGTAACGGCACGCCGCACGTCTTACGCGACGACGAACTAGCCTACGAGATCATCGCGCCGCCCGGCAATGCGCAGACGCTGCGACTGGTCGTCCACAACGACACGACTTCCAACGTTTCCGGCGTTTTACCGGCTGGCACGCAGGTGGCTCCGCGCGACGGCGATGGACCGACGTACGAGCTGACACGTCCAGCCAGCATCGATGTCGGCGCACATGCCAGCGCTACGACCACGCTCTCGGTGCGCGTCGCGCCTGCACCGCAACCGCGCGTGCGCCTGCTGTATACGCGGTCGGCCCCGGCGGCCGGTTCGTCGACAATCTCCGGCCTCGTCATGCCGTCGTATATCCGGGCCGGCGATACGATTTCCGGGATTGTCGTGCCCGACGTAAAGAAATACGCAGATGTGCCGGGCCTGCGCGCTATTGCGCTTCCATTGCTTGGTGCACTGCTCGCGGGCGCGGTGGTTCAGTTCGGCCACGGCTTCCAGCCCGCCAATCAACCCTTCACATACACTGTGCCCAGCAATGCGCAAACGGTACCGGTGACTGTCTACGGTGCAGGTCAACCGACGCCGATTCTCAACGAACCTATCCCTGTACGCGTTGGTCCTCCCGACGCGCGCATACCGGACTTCACCATGCCTGCGCTGTGCAGACCCGGTGAGCTGCATGTCATTGACGGACAGTTGAGCGGCGTTGCGGACTCAATGCGGATCCAGGTAGCGGGCCGCGATGCCGTGATTCTTGCGGCGAGCCCTCGTGCCGTCTATTTTGCGGTGCCTGAGGACGTACCGGCAGGGGCTACCCAAGTGACGCTGCGTGATGCAGGCAAGACCGTGACCTTCCGCGCCGCAGTGGCGCAAGTGTCGCTGACCGCGGACAAGCTGCAATTGGCAAAAAATGAATCGACGACGTTCCACATCTCGATTAGCGGGCTCGACGCAGTGCCCGCCGTCGCGTGGAATGGAGCGTCGCTCCCGGACACGATTGCGCACGACCAACTGGCCGCGCTCGCTGACGCCATCCGATCAAGCGGCAGCGGGCAAGGCGTCGTCCTCATCTCGATCATGAATAAGACACCGCACTCGATCGCGATCGAGGGAGCGCCGGGCGGAGTTCTTGTTCGTCAAGTGCGCCGAGGTGACGTCGCCGCTGGTCCGTATTTGTTTTCAGGGACGATCCATTCGTTGCAAAGCGGAGCCTTCAGCGTCAACGCCAGCCTTGTGCCCTTGCTTGCCCCAGTGCGGGGAACCGTCACGCGATGACGCGGCTAGGGACAACAACTCCGTAGCGGTTGCTTAGCGCTTTGGCGCAGGGTGAATGATAAAGATCGCGTTTGGATGGCGCAGGCCAAACACGTAGGAATAAAATACCCGAACGACCGCGCCGGGTTGCACCGCGCTCATTGGGTATGCGACACTCCCATCAGCCGAAAAGACGCCCTTGAAGCTCCCCGATACAATGAAGCTGCGAGCAGCGCGTTCCCGGTTGCTGTATACCTTGATGTTGCCGGCTGACACGTGGAGAACTGGCCCTTCCCACACCACGCCCTTTGGCACGACCCCGTGTATTGAAGCCGACTGAGCTTGTAAAGGCGTCCCGTGAAGGGTTGCATGCGTCGCCGACCTTGGCGTAGCCGCTGCGTGCGTCGCAGACCTTGGGCCAGCCACCGCGTGCGTGGTTGCCTTTTTCTTATTGGAGCTTCGGCCGTGCAGGCTTTTGCTGCCAATGGGCACGCGTTGACGCTGACCGATGATGTGAGAGGCGGCATGCCAGATCGCGACACCTTTTGGCAAGCGCTTCAATGGTGTCAGTCCGATGCCGACGTCGCGCTGGGCGGCAACGCCTGCCGCAATCAGCAGCACCACAACAATGATGGGCAGAAGCTTGACGCGCCACTTGCCGCCGAATCGCTCCGCCGGAGGCCACCACGGGTTGATGCGCCGACCGTACGTGTACTTCTCCGGTCGGGGGTCCCGGATCTGGACGCGGACCGGGGGAGCGTACTCCTCGGCCGTCGCGGGCCCAATGGATTCGACCGGCGGAGGCGAGCTTTCGACAATAGCTTCCGGTAGGATGGCCGGCTCGTCCGCTGGTGGCTGCGCGTGCGGCAGCACCAGAATCTCTGGGAAGTCTTCGTCATCCAGCAGCGGCGGCAACGCCGTGCCGAGGCTTGCCGCGATGTGCTCCCAGGCAAGCTCCGCGTAGGCTTCTGCCTCTTGGTACTCGGCCCAGACCTTCACCAATGGCGGATAGGAACGCGCCAGACCGAATTTCCAGCGCGCCTCGATGTCAAAAGAAACCTCACCTCCAACTGGAACGCTGACCTTCGGCGTACTCAACGTGAGGTGCTCGCCGCCATCAGCGCGCAGCCGCGCGAAACATTCGGCGTTGCCGCGGTTCACGAGCGTGCAGTGGACGAGGAAGCCTTCGACGAGCGCGCGGCGCACGAGCGGGCCACGGGCGCTCAGCGACATTTCAAGCCGGTAATAGGGCCGGACGTCGACGCGACCAACGAGTTGACCAAAGCGCGTCCCCTCAAAGTCGCGTAACTCGAGCGTGATGAACTGTTCGCCGGCAGCGATCGGTGCATGCGGCGTCATGGCCAACACAAGGCTGGTCACCGCTTCTGAACCCGGAGCAAGGGCCAAGCGGCTGGGCGTGATGCGCGCCCATTCGATTGGGTCGGCGACGACCACTTCGACGTCGTGCGTTTCAGAGGTTCCGTTGCGGATGCAAATTGGGTACTCAGACGGTTCGCCAGGCGCGACCGTCCACACCGATCCCCCGCCAGCGTCGAGGATTTCGAGAACCGGGTCCTGGTCGCGCTTCTCTTGAGTGTCCATGCCTTGCAGGGAGCAAGCAAGCGCAAATCGCGGTTGCGCCCCTGCTTGTAGCATCGGCTAACACAGTCTAGATCCTATAGAAGGGACATACGAACGTACTTATCGATCACATATAAGAAAGCGCCGAGCGCTTTTGGGCTATAACGGGGGAAGCGCAGATGGGCCGACATTGCTGTCGCCGTTGAGTTGAACGGAGAAACCAGCATAGCGAGCCATTGCGAATGGCAACGTCACATGTCCGTGATTATAGACGAGCATGCCGGTCGTCGCACCGACTGGCATTTTCGCGAACAGCCAACCGTGCGGCATGGCAAAGGCGACACCGACGTGTGGGCTGCGCGGCTCGCCGAGAATCCGCGCCGCGATCGCAACGTTTCCCTCAAGTACCAGCGGTTTGAGCACGGCGAGCAGCTTGCGAGCCAGACGAAGCGGACCTTCGGTCCCAACTTTGAGATCGAGCCACAGTGACGGCTGCATGGAGATCGCGCCATGCGCCGCGAGCGGTAAACCTGCGACGAGGCCGGTAACGCGAGGAAGCCTGAGCACGCCGTGGTTCATTGAAAACGGACCGTTGAGCGAGCGCACCGGCGCGATCAGCGGACTGACATGCAACCGTGTATCGTAAAACATGCCACGTGCCGTGATCGACCAGGTCGGACGAGCACCCTGCGGCCAACCAGTGGCCTCACCGTGAAGGGCGACATCGGCTGCCCCATCTTCCACGATGAATGCCGGGCTTGAGACGAAGTAGTTCATAATCGGCGCAAGTGCAGCATGTCGTGCCGCTAGGTGCAGCTGGCCAAGCTGCGCGACGTCATCTTCAATGAAGCTTCCAGCCACGCGCCATTGACCGCGCCCGGAGATAACGACGGCCTCCAGCTTGCCATGCGATATTGCCCCTTGGTCGAAATGTGCGATCAGGTTGACGTGCCGCAGCCCAAATGCTTTGCCGGTGGGCGCCGGAGCGAATCGATTGACAAAATCGACGGAGCCGTTGTGGATGCGCACGGCGAGATGCAGGGATGTTTCGGGTCTTGCTTTTCCGCCGGTTGTGGCCGAAGGATTGCCAGCGAATACGCGAGCGATGTCGAACGAGCCATCACGAGCGCGACGTACGATGATATGCGGCGTATCGAGCACGACGTTCTGTAACAAGAACGACGTGCCCGCAATCGCATAGGTAACTTGCAGCGAGGCCGCGTGCAGTAACGGTCTGCCGTCCAGCTCGTCGACCGTGAGGTTTCTGATGTCGAGGTGGCGTCCGTCGATGTTTACATCGGCGTGCGTTAGGCGCAAGCCTTTGGTGTGAAGGAACATCGCCAGAACAACGCGTGTGAATGACGAGCGTGGGCCTTGCAGGCCAATGATCACGCCGGAATCGATGACGAAGAGCACGGTAGCCAGCGCGAGCCACCGTAGCCAAGATCGGCGCATGGTGTTCTCGTGGTATTCCCGCAGCGAGTCGCGACAAACTGTCAGGAACTGAAGAAGGGGCTTTTCGGCCTAGGTTGCGGGGATAATGAGCGAGCACATGGCAGATACCCGTCAGCAGCTAAAGAGCGGGAGCGCTTCATGGTCCCATCTGGTTCGCAACACTTCGACACGATTGTTATTGGCGCCGGGCCAGCTGGTGAGCCGTGCGCGGGCGACCTTGCAACAGCCGGTCAAAAGGTCGCAATTGTCGAGTCCGAGCGGGCCGGCGGCGAATGCGCCTTTTGGGCCTGCATCCCGACCAAAGTCTTGCTGCGGTCGGCCGAGCCGCACTGCGAAGCAAAGGGCGTGCCCGGCTCAAAGGAAACGCTCGACAAACCTCTGTCCTTTGCGCGCGCGGCTCAGTGGCGGACCGAGATGGTCAGCGACTATAGCGATGCTGACCACCTTCCATGGCTGGAAGAGCGAAAAATCAAACTCGTGCGGGGCCGTGCCGTGCTGCGCGGCAATGGTCGCGTCTTCGTCGACCCCGATGAAATGTCGGCGGATAACATTGTCATCGCGACCGGCTCGAACCCGTCGTTCCCCGACATCCCGGGGCTGCGAGACCGGCCTGTCTGGACAAACCGCGAGGCCAGCGCCGCGCGGACAGTTCCTGGCCGTCTGGGCGTGCTGGGCGGCGGTCCGGTGGGCGTAGAATTCGCGCAGATCTTTGCCCGCTACGGCAGCAGTGTGACCATCATCGAGCGGTCGGATCGCATTTTGTCGAAAGAAAGTCCCGCCGTGTCGAACCTCATCGGCGACGCGCTCAAGGATGCGTCAATCGCGGTGCGCTGCGGTGCGCACGTCAACCAGGTCCGCTGGAACGGCGACGTGGCGATCATCGAGATTGACGGTGGCTCGCCGGTCGAGGTCGATCGGATTCTTGTCGCGAGTGGGCGCGATGCGCGGGTTGAAGACCTGGGCCTCGATGCCACGGACGTCAGGCTCGAGAATGGGCATATCAAGATCGACGAGCATTGCAAAGCCGGAAACGGCATCTGGGCCGTTGGCGACGTGACTGGCGTTGCGATGTTTACCCACGTCGCGAAATATCAAGGTCACGTTGCAGCATCGAATATTCTTGGACGCGTCTGGCGCACGAACTATGAGGCGGTGCCGCGCACCGTGTATTGCGACCCGCAGGCGGCGTCCGTCGGTTTAAGCGAGACGCAGGCCAAGGAAAAAGGGTTGGAAATCGAAACGCGCCGCGCCGATTTGAGCAGCGTCCCCAGGTCTCGCATTCATCACGAAGACGGCACGCCGGGCGCCCTCGGACTGCTGGTCGAGCGTTCGACGCAGCGTCTCGTCGGTGCGTGGGCCGTCGGTCCGATGGCAAGCGAGTGGATTCATGTACCCGGGATAGCCATTGCGGCGCGATTGCCTGTGAGCGTATTGCGCGAATCGATCTTTGCGTTTCCGACATTTTCTGAAGTGTTGTACAACGCGGCTATGGCGAAACCGCAATAATAGCACGCATCAGTGTCTTGTCGCTGATCGAATAGTAGAGGTGCACGCGCTCGCCTCGAATGATTGCAGAGGCAGCAAAGGCGATGTCGCTAGCGTCCCCAGTAACGGGGCCGGGTTCGACAATGAAGCCTTCCGAACGAGCAAGAATCGCCCGGCAGCCCGTATCCAACTCGAGCCAGCCAATTCTCCAACGCGCCTCTTTGGTGGCGCCGTTGCAAAACATAACCGGTCTGACGGATCCGAGCGTAACGATCGGGCCCGGGCTGAGATGCCAAGCGTCCCAGTTCCTAGCACGCGGCTGCAGGGGAAAGTCCTCGAATGCCCATGG
>JALYZV010000115.1 GCA_030948685.1 Vulcanimicrobiota bacterium
CCCGCCTATCGCGTAGACATAGCGGCCGAAACGTGTCTGCGTCAAGACGTAGCTTCCTGCCAGGACAACGATCAGCATGACCACGACCGGCATAGGAACGCCTGGCACGTTGAGCAGATGGCCGAGACTCGGCAGAATGAACCCTCCGCCAATAAAGTTGAATGCGGGATTGTTGATTTCAATCGGTTGGCCTTTTGTGTACATGAAAGCAAGACCACGAGCGATCTCGAGCATGGCTAGCGTCGTAATGAATGGTGGCAAGCCAAACTTCACAACAGGCAAACCGTTGATGAGACCCGCAAATCCGCCCGTGCCGACGCCAACAAGAATCGCAAGGACGAGCCCGGTCAGCACGGCAGGATGGTTGGACATGGTCCCTGCCATCAGCACACCGGTCAGGGCGATGAGTGAACCAACCGAGAGATCAATGCCGGCGGTGATGATGACAAAAGTCTGGCCGGTCGCGAGGACGGCATTTACTGCGATTTGCCGCAGAACATTGATGAGGTTTCCCGGCCGCAGGAAATCACCATGGGTGGCAGCGTTTAAAATGGCGAGCAACACGGCAAGGCCGGCGATAAGCCCGACCGTTCTGAATAAGGCTAGACGACGCTTCTTGGCGGCGGCTACTTGCGCTTGCGTTTCGGCCTCGGCGGCGAGCTTCGGCTGCTGCGCCATGTGCTAGGCGGCCACCGTACCGGTCGCATAACGTATGATGGACTCTTGCGTGGCTTCACTGCGGTTGAAAACGCGCACGATCTGCCCATTGCGCATGACGGCGAGGCGCATCGACATGCCGAGGACCTCCGGCAACTCGGACGACGACATCAAAATGCCGGTGCCTGATTGCGCAAGCTGCGCCATCAGCTCGTAGATCTCGGCTTTGGCTCCGACGTCAATTCCGCGCGTTGGCTCGTCAAAACAGATAAACTTTGCCTTCTTCAGCAACCACTTGGCAAGTACAACCTTCTGTTGGTTGCCGCCGGAAAGGTTCTTGACCAATTGCTCGAGCGTCGGGGTGCGAATCTGCAAGTCGGCAGCAAGCTTGGCGACGCTGCGCGTCTCTTCCCCTCGGTCAATACGACCCATGCGCACGAACTGATCCAGATGCGGCAAGGTGACATTCTCTCGCACATTCATGCCCAGTATGAGGCCTTGGTTTTTGCGGTCTTCCGTGACCAGCGCCAAACCAGCCTCGATGCTTTCGTGCGGAGTCCGTCTGCTCAGCGTTTGTCCATCGAGCGTGACGGTCCCCGATGTATACGGATCAACGCCGCAGATAGCGCGCAGCAGCGACGTTCTCCCAGATCCAACCAATCCGGCAAGCCCCACGATCTCGCCAGGGTAGACGTCGAGTGACACGTCGTCGATGCGGCCTGGCATCGTTACATTACGCACCGAGAGCAGTGGTCGATCGCCGCGCGGCTCGCCTAGTAGGGTCGGAAAATGTGCATCAAGGCTGCGGCCGACCATGAGGCGGATAACCTGATCGGACGATAGGTTTGCAGCCGCATTGGTCTGGACAAGTTTTCCGTCGCGGAAGACGGTGATGCGATCGGCGATTTGAAAGACTTCTTCCAAACGGTGCGAGATGTAGAC
This sequence comes from Vulcanimicrobiota bacterium, assembly GCA_030948685.1. GTDB lineage: Bacteria > Vulcanimicrobiota > Vulcanimicrobiia > Eremiobacterales > Eremiobacteraceae > JAFANK01. Next base: position 1,600 of record JALYZV010000115.1, read on the forward strand.
GATTGCAACACCGTCGTGCCGCAAAGCGCGGATCACGTCAAAGAGCTTGAGCACCTCGTTTTCAGTAAGCGCCGCCGACGGCTCGTCCATAAAGATCACACGCGCTTGTGTGGAAAGCGCCTTCGCTATCTCGACCATCTGCTGCTGAGCAACCGAGAGCCGTCTCACTTCCATGGTCAAGGGAAGTTCTATGCCGAGTCGCGCAAGCACGTCCGCTGCTCTGGCGCGTAATGCTTGCCAATCCACACCGAAACCGCGCGTGGGTTCGCGGCCCAGCATGATGTTTTCCGCCACTGAAAGATAGGGAACGAGGTTGAACTCTTGGTAGATGACGGCGATGCCCAGCGCCTCCGCTTGGCGGGGTGAAACGATCGTCACCGGCTTTCCTTGGATGAGCAGTCCGCCCGCGTCGGCTCGCACTGCACCTGCCACAACCTTTACGAACGTCGATTTTCCGGCGCCGTTTTCACCGACCAGCGCGTGCACTTCTCCCGCTCGAACATCGAAGCTGACGTTGTCAAGCGCCTGCACGCCGGGGTAGGATTTGGAAATGCCGCGCATCTCCAGAAAAGGAGCGCCGGTGAGCAAGCCAGCTCCCTGGGGCGCTCCCGAATCGGCCACGTTTTTCTCTAGCTCTTCTTACCGGTATACGATCCCACTGGCACTGGAACATACTTGGGCAGTTTCTTGCCGCTGAAGTAGAGGTGAATCTGATCGATGGTGAGCTTACCGATCTGGTCGGGGTGCTGCTCCGGATCACCGACCATGAGCCCGGCGTCGATCGACCGGCGCGCTTCGGGAGTCGCGTCGTAGCCAACGATCTTTATCTTGTCGAGCTTGCCGGCAGCCTTGATCGATTTGAGCGCGCCCAGCGCTGAATCGTCGTTGATGCCAAAGACACCACTCAAGTTTGGATAGGTCTGCAACAAGTTGTCCATCACCGTGGCGGCTTGGACGCGATCGCCGCCGGCTGTCTGGTCAGCCACGATCTTGACAGCCGGACACTTTGTCGCAAGTTGCTCGCGGAATCCCTTGACTCGCTCTTGCACCGATGTCACCTCAGGCTGATCGATGATGGCGACCGTGCCCTGGTTGCCCAGCGCTTTGCACAGGAGATCTGCGGCAACCCGCCCGCCTTGGCCATTATCGGAAGCAACGTGTGAGACCACGACTCCTTTGGAGGACGTGCTTGCGATGTCGGCCGTGAAAACTGGCACGTTCGCGTTGTTCGCCTCGACGATCGCCGGTCCAACCGCTTTTGAATCGACAGGCGTGAGGATGATCGCGTCGACACGTTGGCTGATGAAGTCTTCGACCTGGGACGTTTGCCGAGCTTGGTCGCGATTGGCATCGGTGAAGCTGATCTTGTAGCCGAGCTTGTTTGCCTCGTCCTTCATGCCTTGTTGCATCGCTTCATAGAACTGTGCTTGCAGGTCCTGAATGGAAACGCCGATGGTTTTCGTTGCGGTGCTTGCGGTCTGTCCGCTGCTCTGCCCTGACGACGTTCCGCTCTTCTGACTTTGCGTGCAGCCCGCGAGGACGATGGTAAATGCGGCGATCAACAGCGTTGCTGTAGTTCTGTTCACTCAGTGCACTCCTGAAAAGATTTCGATTTTGATGGTTCCGTTGTTACCCTAACAGTGCTGTTCCTGCGAGACCATGAACCGCGATCGAACTGGAATTAGGCGCGTCTCTAAAAGTACCAGCATAAGAGGTTCCGAAGAGAATTGTGCTTCAGAAAAAAGCCAAACGCGACGAAATGTGCACTGAGAGGTCTTCGACGCCGGCGCTCTTGAAATTGGAACAGAATTCCAGATGCCCGAGAGGGCACGGCGTCGTCGCTTTTCTCTCTGCTCAAGGCTGCGCACTGACAGTCAATTTCGATGGCAATGGTTCGCCCTCAGAGGAGTCTAGGGTGGTCTTGGCTGACCCCCGTCGACCCGGGCGATCCGTTCCTTTGACGGAACGCCGGAGCGGCCGCCTTCCACCCCTATCCACACTGATTTCACGTCCGCATGTGGATATGTGGATAGAACCACTCTCCACGGTTAACGCGGCATTAACTCGGCAAGCCTCGTCGTTTAGAGCCTGTTTTGCCAGGCCTCCCTGGTTGACCGAAATTATAGCTGGCGCGGGCTGATGTTACTGATACTGGATCTTATAGAACCATTGGGGATTGCCGTACTGAAAGCTGTAACAGCATCTTGGTTGGGGAGGCAAAGGATCCACAGTTAGCCATCCGTAGTTACGCTCGATTGCCCCTATCACCGACGGTGTTGCTTGAGCGAAAGCTACCGTGTTTAGCGTGCCCTTGCTTGAACCTGAATCATACATGCACGAACGTTGGTACTGGGGACCGGGTACTCCGAGGTTCATGGTGCGCACTGCTGCATATACAGCATAATGATCTGGATGTGCATAGGTGGTGCACGCTGCCGAGCCACTATAGTAATAAGCAGCTCCAAGAACACCGTATTCCTTGGTCAGCGGAAACTGCGTGGATCGTAGTTGACGAGTTACCTGGAGCGCCCAGTTAACACCGCATGGGAATAGCGTGTTCTTCGGGTAGTAGTAATTGCCTAGGTCAAAGACGACCCTTGCGCTGGACGCACCGACGCGCAGAGAATATCGCTTGCTTATGATCTTACAGTTGCCGGCTGGGTATGCGCTGTATGCGTCGGATTGAATGATTGGTGCGGTGTCAAGGTACGGATCTAGAGCCGCCATCTCATTGAGAAAGTTGTTCCAAGAATTAACCCGGGCTTGTTTACAGGACTCAGTAAGGTAGTTCGTCGGAGTTGGTACGGCCGGTAGCTCCCCTAGCTGCGGCTGCCAGCTAGCTGCATAATTGCTCGGAACGCAATACGCAGTTCCCTCTCCTCGCGTTAGCAAAATGAAGACTGGATACTGACTTGGAGAGTTTTGGATTAGGGACCAAGCCTCGTACTCGTCGTCTGGATGCGGGATCAAGACGTAGGTGATGTGGTCCTTTGTTGTGGCCAAAGGGGCTGCAATGGCCGTTCCTAAGGTCAATTGAATTAGCAAAAAGGAGAGAATCAAGATAGAAGGTCGATAATTCCTGAGCACGTGAGGCCTCACTTTCCGAACGCACACGCATGCGACGAGGAATCCACTATAGGTAGCGATTTCCAAATCGAACAATCTCAAAC
>JALYZV010000117.1 GCA_030948685.1 Vulcanimicrobiota bacterium
CTCTCGACGTGCCCGATGCTTCGCACACTGCTCGAGCGCTCGGCCAGATCGACCAAACGTTCATCGTCATCAGCGATGCGACGGGGCTCCTCATCGTCGACCAGCACGCGGCACACGAGCGCATCGCCTACGAGGCATTGGAGGATGGCGTCGGTCAATCCAGCGACGCTGCGCCGCTCTTACTGCCGCGGATCGTCGAATTGACACCCGATCAGGCAGCAACGCTCGAAGCTTGTGAGAGGGAACTCTCCGCCATGGGCGTCGTCATCGAACGTTTCGGCGACGATGCGTACCGGATCAGCGCGCTGCCAAGCGGCTACGAGCAGCGGCGATTCGACCTGGCCGGCATTCTCGATGATCTCGCAGCGGATGGCCATCAATCAGGTTCGATGGCTTCGACCGCGGAATGGACGGCCAACCATCGGCGCCTTCTGCTCGCGACCGTGGCATGTCATTCGGTCGTGCGCGCTCACGAAGCGCTCGCAGCGGCCGAGCAGGTCACGCTCTACCAGCGACTGCGCACGTGCCGCAACCCGCAGACGTGTCCCCACGGACGCCCGACGATGCTGCGCCTGGATGCAGCGGAACTCGCCAAAGCATTCAAACGGACGTAAACGCGAGCGTGCCGCACGCATTCATTATCGGCGGTCCGACGTCGTCGGGAAAATCCGAAATCGCGCTGGCCGTCGCCGAGCAACTCGGAGGAGAAATCGTCAACGCCGACTCACGCCAGATCTACCGTGGCCTGAGCATCGGCACAGGCATGCCGTCGCAGCGCGCGCTCGAGCGCGTCCCGCATCACCTGTACGCATTCGTGGATCCTGCCAAGCGTTACAGCGCAGCGCGCTATGTCAGCGACGCTGCCGCTGCCGTTGACGACATCGCTGCACGCGGTCGCATACCCATCGTGGTCGGGGGCACTGGCTTTTACATCGAAGCGCTGACTGGAACGATGCCGCTCGATCGGCCGCCGGGCGACGAAGCATTGCGAGCACGGTTGCGCCGCGAGGCTACGATTCATCCAGCGCAGGCGTTGTGGGATTGGCTTGCAGCCCTTTCGCCCGCGCGTGCGGCGCAAACCCGCTCCAGCGACTCCTATAGAATCCTACGCGCTCTCGAGGGCGCTTTGATCCAACGTACGGAACCGCCGCAGCCACACGTCAGAGAAGCTCGCCGGCCAATCAACGCGTGCGCGATCTTTGTGCTGCGCGCGCCGCGCAGCGTACTCCGCGCGCGAATCGCGCAACGCGTTGCTGACATGTTCGATCGCGGACTTATCGACGAGGCGCGATCGGTTCGGGCCCGCGCTCCGTTCGCGCCCGCGCTCTCTGGTCTTGGTTATGCGCAGGCGCTGGACGTGCTCGACGGTTTGTCCACAGCGAGCGAGGCGCTTGCCGCAACGATCCGACGAACGGAGCACTATGCAAAGCGCCAGGAAACATGGTTCCGGCGCATTCGCACAGCGGACATGGTTGATGCGGAAGACCCAGCCGCTGCGACGCGCGCCATCGTTGCCCGTGCAAGGGAAAGGCTTGCGCATGCGTGAACCTGAGATGGACCGCCACGAGCAGCGGCGGTTCTCGCTTTGCAAAACGCCGCGAGAGAGATATTGGAGAAGATGGCGTGAAGAATAACTTGCCACTGCAAGATGCATATCTGCTGGCGATTAAGCGCGAGAATGCGCCGGTCACCATCTATCTGCGCAACGGATTCCAGCTTCGCGGCCAAGTGCGGGGCTTCGATAATTTTACTATCATACTGGAATACGATAACAAGCCGCACCTCGTGTACAAGCACGCGGTCTCGACCGTTTCGCCACAAACGGCGGTCCAGTTCTCGGGTTCCGAGATCGGCAGCGCGCCCCGTCAAGCGGCCTCACCGGAGACCGAGCCGGCAATCGCCGGCGACGGCGCGCTCAAAACTCCCGTCGCACAATAGCGCACAGCGAACGCCCCATGCCTCTGATCTCCGTCACCAAGTGTCAGGGGACGGGGAATGATTTCATCCTCCTCGATGCGCGCGCAGTTCCCGACTTGCCGTATGCTCACATCGCACGGTTTGTGTGTCAGCGACGGTTCGCGATTGGCGCCGACGGACTTTTGGTGCTTTCGGATCCGCAGAGGCCTGCCGCTGACGCATCGATGCGCATCTTCAACCCGGATGGCAGCGAAGCCGAGATGTGCGGCAACGGCATCCGCTGCGTCGCCCGCTACCTGTACGAGCAAAATCCCGAACGCACGGAAAGCAGAATCGAGACGCTGGCTGGGCTCATGGAGACGAGGATCGTCACCTGGCAGGGAGTGCGCGGCGTGAGCGTTGCGATGGGAGAACCGACGTTTAGAGGCACGGCGCCTGGTCTTCTCGATCGCCCACTGCAACTCGGCGGCGAATCCATGCCGGCCTACGGGGTATCGATGGGCAACCCGCACATTGTGCTGTTCACAACGCGCGATCCCGCCGCGTACAATCTGGAAGAGGCAGCGGGCGAGATTGCGGCATGGAAAGCATTTGATGCACAGCCGAACGTCGAACTGGCGCAGGTCGTCCCTGATGGGATACGCATGCGCGTGCATGAACGAGGCGTCGGAGAAACCTGGGCCTGCGGCACGGGTGCATGCGCCGCTTCCGCCGCGGCGATCGCCACTGGCCGAGCGGCCTCTCCCGTGACCGTACAGACCAAAGGTGGACAGGCGCGCGTCGACTGGCAAGGGTCTGGACATCCGGCGTTCCTGACGGGCAATGCCGAGTTGAGCTTTCGCACTGAAATCGACGTTCCGTCCGAGGTGGAGATAATTCACGCTAGGATAGACACGAGCTCGCTGTCGTGAAAGCATCCTTTCCGAAGCGCTCGACGTCCGCCCGGAAGCGCCCGAAATCGGGCGAGCTGCGCGCCATGTTCGCACGGCCCGATGGCTCGGTGCTGGATCTGCCGGATGTCGGCGCTATGGCCGACGGTGGCATGTTGTCGCGCGCCGATCCCGCGGACTTCATCCCGCTTCCCGAAGGGTCGTTGCTTTTGACCCTGCCCGGCCGATCGGTGGTCGGCGTTGCGAATTCCGCGAGGCTTGAAATTGAGGATTACGACGGTCAAGAAGCCTGCGCCGTTGCGGCAGCGCTGCCGTTGGGCTACACGCGTGTGTTGCTGCCGGCCTATGTCGAACGCAAAGGCGCGCCGACACTGCCGCTGTACGGCTACGCCGCCGTCGCCTGGAGCGATTCGGGCTTCCAGATCGCAGGGCTGCGCACCGATGAGCTGGAGAGCTGGTCGCCGCAAGCGCACGCGCAGGATCAGGTACGCGAGGGCATTGCGCTGCGCTCGCTCGAGTTCCCCGCAAACATGCTCGTGCAGCAGCTGGCCACCTGCGCGACCGAGTACGGCTGCTTCACTGCTCAAAATATGTTCCTGCGCCAAGGCGAAGCCGCGCTGCCCGTGTCGCCTGCCTGCAATGCTCGCTGCATCGGCTGCATCTCAGAACAGGAGCCCGACGCCTTGGTGAAGAGCGCGCAAGAGCGAGTTCGGCGGCGGCCGACGCTGGCTGAAATCTGCGAGCTGGCGATCGCACACCTGCAGGCGGCGCCGAGCGGCATGATCTCGTTTGGTCAAGGTTGCGAAGGAGAACCGTTGTTGGCCGCACCGCTCATCGAACAGGCGATTCGTCGCGTTCGCTCGGACACCCAGGCGGGCATCATTCACTGCAATACGAACGCCAGCAACCCAAAGGCGCTGAGCCGGCTCATCGATGCCGGGTTGCAGTCGGTCCGAGTCAGTCTCAATTCTGCGCGCCCCGACGTGTATGCGGCCTATTATCGCCCGCGCGGTTACGGATTCGATGACGTTCGACAGAGTTTGCGGCTGACGGCCGAGCGCGGTCTCACGATCTCTCTCAATCTGTTAACCCATCCCGGCGTCACGGATGACGCCGCAGAAATTGACGCCTTCGGCCAACTGCTGCGCGACGTTCCAATCGCGATGGTGCAAACGCGAACGCTGAACGTCGATCCGGCGCGCTACTTTGCAGCCGTCGGCCGCCCGACGCGTGAACCAATCGGCATGCGCCGCTGGTTCGCCTGGCTCAAGAGCGAATTTCCCCGCCTGAGAATCGGAAACTTTACTCGCGGCTTCGGCTAAGGCTTAGTTAACGCCGACGAGCTCGTTACGAAGCTCTTTGGTTGCGCCGGGCTGCATGACGATGAGCATCGCATCCCCGACTCGAACGATCGTCTCGCCATCGGGCACGATCACGTCGCCATCGCGTTCGAGCGCGACGATGACGCAGTGTTTGGGCAGGCGCAGGTCGGACAGCCGCTTTTGACTCGCCGGCGACGACGCCGGCACCGACAGCCGTACCAGTTCGAGATTGCCGCCACGGAAGGTCATGAGCGGCGAAACATCTTTGACGTTGACCTCTTGTTGCACGATGCTCAGGACGATTTCGGTTCCGGAGACGACCGAATCGATGCCCAGCTCCTCGAAGATTTGCTTGTTTTTGGGGTTGTTGACGCGCGCAATCGTGCGCGGTCGCGAAAACTTCTTCTTGGTGACGAGACAGATGACCAAATTGTCTTCATCGTCGCCGGTATCGGCGATAACGACGTCCGAGCGCGCAACGCCGGCATCTTCGAGCACCAGCGGATCGCAGCCGTCGCCGACCCGGGCGATTTCACAATTGAGAAATTGGCACAGCCGAGCCGCCTTGCGCTCATCTTTTTCGATGACGACTACTTCATGCTTCTCTTCGAGCAGCGCCTTGGTGAGGTAGGTGCCGAGTTTTCCGCCGCCGACGACCACAACAAACACGACTTACACCGCCTTCGCGAGCGATCCGCCGAACCGCTTGCGAAACTCGGCCACGAAATCCGGACGCACGATTGCAACCACTCGATCGCCCTTCTCGAGTTTAGTTTCCGGCGTCGGGATGATGCTGTGGTTGGATCGCACCACCAGTGCAATTTGACTTTTCTCCGCTATGGTCAAGTCGCGCACAACCTTGGCGGCGCTTTCGGCTGAAACGGTTTGTTCGATGATCTCCGCATCCGCCTGATCGAAAAGCAGCGAGGAAAACTGGTCCTCCATCAGCGCTCCGCCCATGAGGCGGGCTCCAACCGTCGTCGGACAGACGGTGGAAATGCCGAAGTCGCGGTACATGTTCGAGCGCTCCGGGTCGTAAATGCGAGCGACCACGCGCGGAATTTTGAAGTGCTGTTGGGCGATCAGCGCGGCCATAATGTTTCGATTATCGCCTTGGGTGACCGCAGCGAAGCCGTCGGCCGTCTCGGCGCCGGCGCGGCTCAACACGTCCACGTCGATGCCGGTGCCCAACACAAGTTTGCCGGGAAACTCTCGTCCGACACGCCGGAAGGCGGCCGAATTTTCGTCTACGACCGTGACGTCGTGACCTTCGCGGGCAAGTCTCTTCGCCAGCGTCGAGCCGACTCGGCCGCAGCCGACGATCAGGTATCGCATCTATTGATTGACTCCGAAAAGGGTGAAAGCAACCTCGCCTTCGTGGCGCCTCTAGATGATTCCCGGTTGTGCGCGCGCGTGCGCTCAAGGAAGCTTTCAAAAATCAGCAGAACACAGCGTCATCGGACCAAAGCGCGGGGTGTAGCTCAGCTTGGTAGAGCGCTCGGTTCGGGACCGAGAGGTTCGCAGGTTCAAATCCTGTCGCCCCGAGATTCCTACCAGCGCCGCGACGTCTGCCGAGGCGCTGGTCATATGAGCTGCACGTATCTCGGCGAGGTTGCCGGTAGAGCGGTTATTGAAATCGATGTTCTCCCGGTTTAGCCCGTCCGCGCGTGCGCTGATCACGCTTGCGGAACAAGAGTGCCGCAACGCCAGCAACTACTATCTGGGCACCGAACATCTGCTGCTGGCGATGGCGATCGCGCAACCATCCGACATCGCGGTGTACTTTGGTCGGCTGGGCGTCGAACCATGGCAGGTGAAACGCGCGGTGCGCGCTGTCATGGCGCCGGTTGACGAACATCCCTGGGATGGCATCATCGTCACGCCACGCGTCCAGCGCATCCTCGCGATGGCGCTTGCCTCGAAAACGGAAGCGGAAGTCGTGCAGCCGTTCGATGTGCTGCAGGCCATCGTCGCAGACGGTGGCGGCGTCGCCGCGCGCGTCCTCGAGCAACTCACAACCGCACCCGCGACGCGGCAGCAGTAGCGGCCCGTGCACGCGCTCGAACATGCGACCTCGTGGATTATCGGTCTCATCTCGCATCTGGGATATATGGGACTCTTCTTTGGAATGTTCGCGCAGGCAGTGGGCATTCCACTCTCGAGCGAAGTCCAGCTTGGATTCGCAGGTTATCTCGCCTCGAAGCACGTTCTTGAAATCATTCCGGTGATGATCGCTGGCGCGGCCGGAGATATCTCAGGCGCGATCGTCGCATATTTCATCGGGTACTATGGCGGCCGGCCATTCTTGCTGCGCTTCGGGCGTTTCTTTTTCGTGCACGAGCGTGAAATCGAGCGCGCGGACGAGTGGTTCGCACGCTACGGCTCGCGCGCGGTGCTGGTTCTTAAATTACTGCCTGGCATCCGCGCATTCGGCTCGTTTCCGGCCGGCGTGACGCGCATGGCGTTTGGGACGTTCTTAGGGTATACGACGCTTGGCGCGACTATCTGGAGCGTGCTGTTTGCCGGCATTGGCTTCACCCTGGGAAGGAACTGGGTGCTGCTCGGCGCCTACGCGCGCCCCGCCTCCTTCATCTTACTGGGGCTGGTCGTCATCGCGATCGTCTTCTGGATATGGATGCACTTCCGCGCAGCGCGACGCAGCACGCAAATCTAAAGGGGCACGCACTCGTCGCCCGCAAGACACAGCGGGCATGAGTTTCGCATCGCTGCCCGCGCGACTGGAAGAGCAACTCGCTCGAATTCCGAGCGAGCCCGGCGTGTACCAAATGCTGGACGCCGACGGCAAAGTGCTCTACGTCGGCAAAGCCATCGAGCTGCGCTCGCGAGTGCGTTCGTACTTTCAGCCGGGCAGGCCGCATAGCACGCGTCAGGACGCCATGGTCGAGCGCGTGGCTGAGGTGCGGACGATCCTCGTTCGCAATGAGAGCGAGGCGTTGCTGCTCGAGTGCAATCTCATCAAGCAGCATAAGCCGCCCTTCAACGTTCGGCTCAAGGACGACAAGAAGTACCCCTACCTCAAGGTAACGCTCAACGAACTATTCCCGCGCGTCATCTTTACGCGCAAGCTGGTGCGCGACGGCAGCAAGTATTTCGGTCCTTTCAGCAACGCCGGCGGCCTGCGCGATGTCATCGACGTCATCCGAAAGTTCTTTCCGCTGCGCACCTGCAAATATGAAGACATCGGCGTCAACTATCATCGCCCGTGTCTGCAATACCACATCAAGCGCTGCATGGCGCCCTGTGCCTTCCTGCAGAGCAAGGAGGAGTACGACGCGACCGTCCGCGACGTGCTGTTGTTCCTGGAAGGCCGCCACAGCGTTCTCGTCGACAAGCTAAAGCGCGAAATGGAGTTCGCCTCCGAGCAGCTCGCCTTCGAACACGCCGCGCGCCTGCGCGATCGTATTAACGCACTCGAACGAGTCATGACGCGACAAGAAGTCGTCTGGAAGAGCCAGGTCGACATGGATCTCATTGCAGGAGCGCACGGCCAAGGCATTTCGAGCATGGACGTTTTCTTCGTGCGCGGCGGCAAGCTGCTCGGTCAGGATAATTTCCTCGTCGAAGGGACGGAAGGGCGCTCGCCGGCTGAGGTGCTGGCTGCCTTCGTCGAGCAGTTCTATGCTGCGTCGCCGGCAATTCCCAAAGAGATCATGCTCGAGGCACCAATTCCAGAGATGGGTGAGCTAGAGCGAGCACTCTCGAGCGTGCGAGGCAATCGCGTGCGCATCCTCGTACCGCAACGCGGCCAGCGAGCCGAGTACATGCGCAAGGTGCTGCACAATGCCGAGCAACATCTTGCCGACCACCTCGCCAAGGGCCACGTGGCGCAAGAGCGAGCAACGGCAGCGATGGAAGAGCTGGCGAGCAGTCTCGGATTGCCCGGCCTCCCGCAGCGTATCGAATGTTACGATATCTCGCACGTGCAGGGCACCAACGTCGTCGGGTCGATGGTCGTCTTCGAGGACGGGCGCCCGGCAAAAGCTGAGTACCGGCGCTTCAAGATTCAAGGCGACGAGCGCAATGACGATGTTGCCAACATGCAGCAGATGTTGCGCCGGCGGCTACGCTATCTGACGCCGGACGCCTTGCCGCCGGCACCCGGCAAAGAGCGAAAGTTCGCCAAGCGGCCCAGCCTGCTGCTGATCGACGGTGGACGCGGCCAGTTGAGCGCCGTGCAACACGTGCTGGAGGAAATGGAGCTCGTCGCGCTGCCGGTCGCGGCGCTCGCCAAGCAGTTCGAAGAGCTGTATGTGCCGGAGGAAGAACTGCCCGTCGTGCTGCCGCGCAACTCGCCGGCATTGCATCTCGTGCAGCACATCCGAGATGAAGCGCATCGCTTTGCGATTACGTATCACCGTGGCTTGCGTGGCCGCCAGATTACGAGATCCGCCCTGGATACCGTGCCCGGCGTCGGCCCGGCGCGTCGGCGGGCACTCCTGCGCGCGTTCGGTTCGGCGGCGGGGGTTCGTCGTGCCAGCATCGAGGAACTCGCGGCGGTGCCGGGCATTGGCAGTGACTTGGCCGTGGTCATAAAGGAAGCACTCGGGCGCGAGGCGTCGGCGTCGTAGGGCGGCAGGGCCGGGCCGCCGCCGCGCCGCACATTGAACCCATGAGTTTTCTCATAAGAATACTCGTGAACGCCCTTGCGTTGTTCCTGATTTCGAAGTTCAATTTCATGGGAATTCATGCCGAAACCGTGTGGGATACCCTCATCGGAGCGCTGGTGCTGGGTTTGGCGAATGCCTTCGTGCGCCCGCTGCTCATGCTGTTGAGCTGTCCGCTCGTCATCTTAACGCTGGGCCTCTTCACCCTCATCATCAACGGGATCATCTTCTACTTCGTGCTTCGCTGGCTGCCAGGCTGGCACGTGCCAACCTATTGGGCCGCCTTTTGGGGCGCAATCGTCATGTCGCTGATCTCGTGGGTCATCAGCGTGATCATCAGGGACGTTTCGGCGGAGCGCGAGCGCTTCTCGCCCTAGGCGGAGGAGCTCCAGCGGTAGCCGCGATCAATCGGTTTGGCGGCGGCTAGACACCTATGCAACCAAGCCGGTCGAACTTACGTTCTTGTGCTGGATGGCCCAATAGGGTAAAATAGACAGGTCGCGGGGGCGTCACGGTTTCGACGGGATGTGCTCAGGCGAGAGAAGCAGGCGGAGTTCCGAGCCCTCCTAAAACGATCGGACAACGTATAAACGCGAACAGCGAATACGCACTGGCAGCCTAACTAGGCTATCACGCTTGCGGGGCAACGGCTCCGTCACGGGCCCGCAAGTGTCACCAAGTACGGATACCGGATGTAGGCGCTTCGATGCGTTCGGGAAATCAAGTGAAGCTGGCGGCGCGGCAATCCCGCTCGGGGGAGTACGCGTCGCGAGTGAAAATCCCGAGATAAGCCTGTAGACGCTTTCGTGGGAGCCTTTTCGGACACCGGTTCAACTCCGGTCGCCTCCACCATATTAAAAGAGGGGGAACGTCTTATTCGTTCGAGGTTACGCTGGACGCGCGCCTCGGCAGTCACGCTGGCCGTCATCGCCATCTTCGCAGGCTGCTCCCGCCATGTCACCGTTGCTCCGTCTCCACACCTGACGGTTTACTACTGCAAAGCCGGCAGCGACGATTTGGTTCGCGTTCCTTTTACTGTTGACGCGAAGCTGACCGGTTCGGCGCTGGCGACC
>JALYZV010000122.1 GCA_030948685.1 Vulcanimicrobiota bacterium
GACACCCGAGCAGCGGCAGCGTATTACGAACCGCGCGGTTATTGTGGCCGCGGTTATCATTGCCTTCACGCCCTTGCTTGGGAATCTGCTCACCTATTTGGGCATATCACTTCCTGCATTTGCAATCGCGGGCGGCATTTTGTTGCTCCTCATCGCGATCGACATGCTCTTTGCTCGTCCATCGCGCGCGAAAGCCGATGCCGCGGAGATGCGTGAGCCTGCTGAAGTTGAAAGTGTCGCCGTCTTCCCGCTTGCCATCCCGTTCATCGCCGGCCCGGGAACGATCGCAACCGTCCTGCTCCTCGTCAATTTGAGCGAGCACAACGGACAACGGCTCATGATCATCTATGCGGCCTATGGTGCGGCGTTGCTCGTGACGTGGCTGTGCATGCGCAGTGCGGACATAATGATGCGCATCCTCACGAAAACCGGCGTCAACGTTTTGACGCGGCTGCTTGGCATCATCATGGCCGCGTTAGCGGTGCAGTTCATCCTCAACGGCCTGCACCAGGCCGGCTTCGGGCACGCTTAACGATGAGTCTGGCAGAAAAGACCTGCATTTCGTGTCACGGCGGCATACCGCCCTTGGATGCCGGTGAAATTGCAGTTTTGCTGCCGCAAGTCAGCGACTGGAAGGTCATCGACAACCATCATCTGGTAAAGAACTACACGTTTCGCAATTTTCGAGAAGCGCTCGACTTCGTCAACCGGGTTGGCGCGATCGCCGACGAGCAAAATCACCACCCCGATGTCTACTTGGCATGGGGCAAGGTGAAGATTGAAATCTGGACACACAAGATCAACGGCTTGACCGAAAGCGACTTCATCTTCGCAGCGAAAGTCGACCAGCTTGAACGGACCTAAAGGTCCGTTGCTTCAAAGGTCCGTTGCTTTAAAGCTCCGTTGTTGCGTAGGTTTGAACGGACCTAAAGGTCCGTTGCTTCACTTGAACGGACCTAAAGGTCCGTTATTTCAAAGGTCCGGTTTTAGTTCGGGATGACTGGCATGTACGGATGGTAGATGGTGCCGGTTGGGTTGGGCGTCGGCTGGACAACAGGAGCCGGTTCCGGTTGGTTGTGCGGAGGCGCGGTGTTTTGCGGCGCGACCGGCACGCCGCCCGGCTGCTGGGGAACGCTCCCGACGCCACAGATGCTCAAGAGCGATCCGCGCGCCACCACGCTGGGCCCATTCTTCGCAGGGCGAACGTAGGTGACGGTGTATGCATCGTAACCCCACAACGCGAGCATCTGCTCCCACACCTTGCTTTGGCCGTGGTCTGAGGCTGTCCAGATGACATAGCGTCCGGTGTGCCGCCCGCAAATCGAGTAGTTTCTATTCGTCCAGACTTGCTGGGTGGGATATGCCGCACGTTCTTGCTTGAGCGTGCGATTCACGAACGAGTTGAGATCGCTGGCATACGTCGTCCAGAAAAGCCTGAGGCTTTGCGTGCCGCTGGGATCCACCCACTTGGCGTCTGACCCCGACCGTACGCGCGCCCAGCCTGCCGGCGGAGCAAAGGCGTAGTTGCCGGCAGCCAGCGCGGTTGTTGCAATGAGAATGAGTGCGATCGTTAGAGCTCCCGCCGGGAGCGATCGCAAAGCTCGTCCATTCATGCTGGCAGACGTTCTGAGCCTAGGGGGCAAGAACCTCGAGCTGTTTGCGGTTTGTGAGCGCCCCGAAGAGCGCGACAATCGTGGCGCTGATCACCATCGCAACCGCCATCGTTTCGAATGCCGCGCCGGCACCATGGGCGCGCAGCATGAACGCATACAGGTAGCCGACGAAGATCGCGCTCAGCCTGCTCCAACCGTACACGAACCCGACTGCGCCGGCGCGAACGCTGGTCGGATAGAGTTCACTTTGGTACGCATGAAACGAGCACGAGAACCACGTGTTGACTAAGGTGATGAGTGAGCCGAAGGTGAGAATCGCCCACGGTGCGCCCAGGTACGCCAGCGCGAAGGCAAACGCCGCGCTGGCGCACGCCAAGACGACGATCTGAATTTTTCGCTCGACTGAGTCCGCGAAGCGCATGGCGAGCAGCGGCCCAAGCGGCGTAACGATGGCGATGATGGATGCGTAGTGCAGCGAAAGCGCAACTGGGTGCCCGCTCTGTCGTAAGATGACTGGTATCCAGGCCGCAAAGCCATAAAAGCCGATCGTTTGGAAAATGTTGAACAGCGAGAGCATGATGGTGCGGCTGCGGTAATCACGACGCCATATGCGCGCAAGCGAGGCTAGCAAGTTTCCTTTTGGCGGAAGCGGTTCGATTTCGATGGGCGCCGCGGGCTTCTGTGGATCCACCTCCTGCTCGATCCGCTCGAGCGCCGCGTGTGCTTCACTCGTGCGGCCGCGGCTTTGCAGCCAGCGCGGTGATTCGGGCAGACCCGCTTGGATCGGCCAAGCCAATAGTGCGCCGAGCGCGCCAATCAGCGCAACCCACCGCCATCCGTCTAGACCCGCGATGCTGTGTGGCACGAGTAACGACGCGATGAAAGCGACCACCGGCACTGCCGTGTAGCAGATCGCCTGGCTGAAAGCGATCAAACGGCCACGCGCGTCTTTGGGAGCGATCTCGGCAATGTACGCATCGATCGTCACGATCTGAACGCCGATACCGATGCAGGCAACAAAACGCAGCGCGTCGATCGCGGGGGCGCTGCGAGCCAGCGCCATCGCCGCCGTCATGATCGAATAGAACACAAGCGACCACGTAAACGTCGTCTTGCGCCCAAACCGGTCGGACACCCAGCCGAAAAGCAGCGTGCCGACGAACATGCCGGCGAAGCCTGAGCCGGCGAATCCCGCCAGACTTGCCAAGCCCGTTCCGAGCGCGCTGTACAGACTGCTTCCTATCAGCCCAAGCGCAATGTATGCGACCATGAAGAGATCGTAGAACTCAAACCAGCCACCGGCCGAGATGCGCGCCACAAGCTTGCGTAAGCCGGCGTTCGCCGAGAGCGACTCAAGACGCTGTGCGACCGTCAACGGTCGCCGGGCGTTAGCGGTTGTCACGCCATACGGCAGGAACGGCGAATGCGACTGAGGCTAACAGAAGGTAGCCGACGGTGGAGACGATGATCGGCAACCGGACGTAGTAGTGGTCTGCTAGGAAGCCACCCAAGA
>JALYZV010000144.1 GCA_030948685.1 Vulcanimicrobiota bacterium
TGGCAATAGTGATGAGAGCATTTTTTCGTTTCATTTACCTAGTGCCGTTTCCCTAGGGGAAGCGGGTGCCTCCAATTTCCGTGGCCCAATCGCCGATCGAGTTAGCGTACTCAAGTGCGAACCAAGCTTGGCTCGCGGTCGCGTTGCCATCGATTGCGGCTGCAGAGTAGTCGCCCCAGCGGGCTCCGGGATAGAAAGTTCCTCCTTTCAATAGTTGCAGGGAGGGTTGAAACGTGCCATGAGCATCGGCTGCCTTGCGACCCGCGTAGTAGGCGCTTGCATTCAACGTGCTACTCGAACTCCCGAACGCTATAAAGAGATCGCCGCGCGAATCGGGTACGAGCGCAGGGTAAAATGCAGACCGGTCGCCGGCGAAAGAGAGAAACCCGCTTTGGAAGATCGAGCCGCCCGTGACCTTTGTGCCGCTCAGCGTGGGCATGACTTGCCCCCAGAACAGGCCCGCGACCGTGGAGCTGCCGTGCGTAATGCCCGTCGTAAGCCCGAAGGAAATCAATCCACCTTGGTACACGGGCGTGCCGTTGATACGCTGGTCGTCGGTGTTGATCGTCAAGCCGGAAGGTTGCGTAGCGTTCGGCGGTGTCGAGTAGCTTTGTGTCGCGACGCTGACCGCCGTCAGCGACGGCGTTCCAAGCACGTTGGCGAATGCCCAAACGGTGACGCCGTTGCAAACGCTTGTGCAGTTAAGGATATTCTTCGAGTTGATGAAGAGCTCAACGGGTTGGGGAGCTACGGTCGATGGGGGTTGCGTCAAGCTGTCAACGGGTTGGACGGTATCGACAAGAATACCGCCGGCTTTGAGTTTGAGGAAACCTTTTGCGGTCACGGCTAGGCCGGCTTCCATTTTCGACTTGGGCGCGCCAAAGATCTCCGCATACAGATATGCCGTTCCCGCCGAGTTGAACATGTTGCCCGAAAAGTAAATCCCATTGGCATCGTATCCGATTTGGGTGAAGTCGGCAATGTTCGTGGTGCCGGCCCTCATGTCGAACGAGTACACATTCCACACACCATTCGGGTTGTTGGTCTTGCTCACCGCGATCCAATACTTCGAGAGCGTCGCGCAGCTGGTGCCGATAGCCGCACCGTCGATTTGCAGCGCTGCGAGCACAAACCGCTGGTCCGGTATAATGTAAAATGCTCGAGGATCGCTCATAAACGGCGTTGGATCGCACGAGCCGGGACTGGGCACGTGGAAGAAGTTCGCAAAGCTTTTCGGCCAGCTGGCTTGGACAGCGCCTGCGCGGCTGAACACCGCCCAATGATCGTTGACACCTTGAACGACCCAGTTCGGCGAGACCGCGACCGCCATGTCTGGTGGCTCGACGCCATCGATGTCGGTGAGCCCGGGGAACTTCACCAGTGGCGCGGGTGTCAGCGGACCGCGTGTCTGGTCGAAGTACGGTCCGGCATGCTGATCGAACGGAGCATACGGATTGTGCGCCGCCGCTGCTTTGATGCGATTGAACACAGCCGCGGGAACGAGCTCGTGATCTGGCATCCGGCGAAGTCTTGGACCTCGCAAAGAGCTGGGCTCAGCCGGCGTGAACCGCGCATCGACTGCGTAATGGTCCAGGGTAAAAGCAGTCGCGGCCTGCGCCTCAATCGGTAGGCTGATGGATTGGGGTTGCGGCACTTGGAAAGGTTGAGCCTTCAATAGAGCCGGCCCGGCCTGCGTCACAAGCAATGCCAGCACAAAAACGATTGCGCGACGAGACAGCTGCTGCGATTTCATGAAGTTGAGTCTCCTAGTATGTGAACTGGGTCAGCGCGTTGGCCGTCGGACCATCGATGAACCCCAAGCGCTTTGCCGGATTGATTGCCATGCCAGGAGTGACGCCAAAGGCCTTAAAGCCGACGATAGACTTTACAAGATTACCTGACTCATCGAAGATATCGATGACGCTGCCGCCGGGCGGGCCTATGCTGCCCGAAGCCTGCGCAATCAAGAACAGTTTGTGCAGAGGATCGCTGACCACGACCCCACCGCTAAATGCCTGGTTTTGATTGGCCCCCGGAAGTGCGGCGAGCGCGATCGCCTTCAGGTGCACGATGTCGTAAAACTCAACGTCGGCGTCCAGCTCGGTCGTGGTGCAGGCGATGCCGGTCGCCGAATCCATGCCAAGTCCGTTCACGTAACCTGAGTGGTAGATACCGATCCGGATGCCGTTGAACTGCTGCATCTTCCCGGTGATTAGGTTGACCGTTGCGATGAGCGGCACTTGCCCGCCCACCGCGCCCGCATCAGGAGACGTAGCCAGCACGGCCTCATTGAGCGCGGTATCGATCGCCAATTGCGGCTGATCCGCACCGCTGAAGTGATTCGGATCAAGATGAAACACTGGCCCGAACGTGTTGGCTGCTATGTTCGAGCTGAAAACGATCGGGTTATCACTGACATCAGAGCCCAGCACGGCAGTCGTTTTGGTCGTCTGGTTGGTGGCGACTTGCTGAAGCAGGAAACTGGCGCCGTTAGGCGGCGTCCACGTTCCCGTGAAGGTGCCGGATGTGACGGGAGTGAGCGTACGAAATGAGCGCACGTTGCGGTTGTTCACGACGTGATCGTGCAAGACGAGCCCCGCATCGCCGGCGAAGATCCCTTCCGTAACCCAATCGTCCATCGTGCGCGTCGTAATGACGGTCTTCGTAATCTTTGCGGTCAATTGGTCGAACGTCTCGAGGGACGCGAGAACCTGTCCCTGCGGCGTAATCGTTTGAGCCGAGCCGAGGAGGCCATCGACGCCGTTTTGGTCGAGATCGAAACCGAACACCTGGCCGCCGTCAGCTGTATGGAGCACTTTTCCGACGGTAAAGCCGGTGACAGTGAGCTGACCGCGGGGTCCTACGGGTTGCAAAACGGACAGCGAGATAGCGCCCGCTGAAAACGGTGCCGCCGCACCGGGTTCCATCCCGAGCGTCCCACTGAGTGCCAAAGCTGCAAGGCCAAAAAGGAATACGCGCGCTCGCTTCACCATCGTGAAAACCTCCGCCGACGAAATAAGCCTTAGAATAGGCGCTCAATCTGAAAGGCGCCTGAAACATGAAAGCGGGCGGGCCTTCCGAAGGCTAGGCTTTCCACAACATCGCTGCGCCGCGAACGCCGCTCGAATCGCCGTGCTGGGCCGGTACAATTTTGGTGTCAAGCCGGTCTGTTAAGGCATAGCGCGCGATACCCGAATGCAGGGCTTGGTAGCTGCGTTCGATTTTCGAAAGGCCGCCGCCGAGTACGATGACGTCCGGGTCGAGGATATTGACCACCATGGCGAGCGAGCGAGCGAGGCGATCCTCGTATTCGGCGAGGCAGGCGGTGGCGGCCGGCTCTTGCGCAGCCGCCGCCCGGGCTATCTCGTAGGTGTCGACATATCGTCCGGAGTGCGTCTTGTAGGCACGCTGCAAGCCAGCTCCGGAGAGAAATGCCTCAATGCAGCCGGTTTTGCCGCAATAGCATCGCACCCGGGCGGACTCCTCATCGCTGGACCAGGGTAGCGGGTTATGTCCCCATTCGCCCGCTATTGCGTTGACGCCCTCGATAACGCTCTGGTCGATCACAATGCCGGCCCCGACGCCCGTACCGAGGATCGCCGCAAAGACTACGCGGGCGCCGGCTGCAGCGCCGTCGGTCGCTTCTGAGAGCGCGAAACAATTTGCGTCATTGCCAATCTTGATTTCACGGCCGAGCGTTTGACGCGCGTCGGCAGCAAAGTCAGTCCCGATGAGGTACGCGCTATTCGAATTCTTGATGCGCCCGGTCCGTGCGGATATCGCGCCAGGCAGGCCAATGCCAACCGTGCCAGCCTTGCCCGCCTTGTGCTCCATCAAGTCAACAAGAGATTTTATAGCGCCCAGGACTTTGTCATAAGAGCCGGCCGGCGTCGGCACGCGCTCTCGCAGCAAGGTAGAGCCGTCGTCTGCCAGGGCGATCGCTTCGATTTTCGTCCCACCGAGGTCGACGCCGATACGCATCTTTACTTGCCCCCCACCCAGATGGTTGGCGCTCTTGCTTACTGCAAGCGGGCCGCCCTTCTACGCGGTTGGCTATAGCCCGCGTAACGCGCTCACCACAGCCTTGTGCGTGACCCGCAAAATGATCGCGACGGCAATCAAGGTCGAAGCGATGGCAGCAAGCAGCAATCCCGCCAGATAACCCCATGGGACGGTCAGGCCCGACGGTGGAGGGTCGAAGACCCCGGTCAAGGTTTTGACGAGCACCTGGGCAATCAGAAAACCGAGCGCGATTCCAAAGATGGTTCCGGCGGCGACGATCGCTACCGCCTCGGCGACCAAGAATGCACGCAGCTGGCGATCTTTCGCGCCAAGCGCGGACAGCACCGCAAACATACGCAACCGCTCGCTGAAGCCTAACGCCAGCACCAAGCCGGTTGCCGCAGCGACAAAAATAACCGCGAACAGCAACTCAACCGCGGTGAGCGCGCGTAAATCAATCGCTGTGAGGCTTGAACCAACCGCACGTTGCGCGTCGATGATGTTCGTGACGACTGCACCGGGAAGATTTGCGACGATGCGACGAGCCTGCACCGTCACCGCGACGATGGCTGCCGGCGTGACCCGCAGCAACACGATCTCCGCGGCCGAAGCGTGCGTTTGTTGTGCAACGTAGGCGGCGTTGGCAACGAGGAACGAATCCTTGGGAGCAGTTGGAAATTCGCGGCTTACACCGATGAAGCGGAACTTCACCGGCACGTAGTGATGCGTGCGGGCATCTTGCAGACGGAGAATCAAGCTATCACCGGGGTTGAGCTGATAGGTGCGTACTGTTTCTTCTGAAACCAGCACGCCGTTTGGATAGCGCGAAAGCGTTGTCAAGGTCGCCGCAGCGTCGCCGTTACCAAAAAATGCATTCGACATCGGCGTCACGCGAGCAATCCTTTGCGGGTCGATGCCGTAGAGATCTTGCAGGTCATTGCCGACAAAGGCAAAGCGGTGTTGCATGGGCTCGGCATCCAGAACTCCGGTGATGCGTCGCAGGGCAGGTAGATCGTTCGAAGCCGGCGCAGCGGCGCTGCCAGTAACGGTGACATCTGCGCCATTTGTGAGTTGGGCGTCCACACGGGACTGCTGGCTATAGGTGGCGTTGAACACGGCGGTCGACACGCCAAATGCAAAGGCGAGCCCCGCGAGCAGCATGCCACGGGTCACTAACCCATGTTGGCGCGACAGCGCAGCCGCAACCAGGCGCGAAAGCCGGCCGCTGATGCCGCCGATCATGACGGCGAGCGCGTGTCTGGCTCGCAGCAGCACAAAACGCCATACGCGCGCGGCTAAAAGCGCCGCGCCGATCCACAAAAGAAGCGGCGCTAGGAAGACATCGTAGTGCACGGTCGCTTGCGGCACGCCTTCGGGAGCCAGCACCACCTGATAACCCGTGCTGGCCGTCTGCCAAAATACGACAGCGCCGATTGCTAAGAGAATAAAGTCGAGAAAGAGCTTCTCCCAAAGCGGCGCGCCTTGCCGGCCGACCGTGGCGCGGGCTTGCGCGACGGTGGTTGAGCGCAATTGCAGCCACGCCGGCCCGAGCACGGCCAGCAGCGCAAGCAAGAATCCGATACATGCCGCAACGACAACCCAACCGAGGTCGCTCTGGATCGAAGCGCGCAGGATCAACATGTCAATGGCAACGCCCACGACCACCCCGCCAATGGCCGCAACGAGCGCTTCGACCGCACTGAGGCTGAATATTCGCGCGGCTGATGCACCCCGAATGCGCAGCAGCGCATGTTCTTGCGCGCGCCGGCCGGCGCCCGCGGCGGCGACGCTGAACGTCAACAGCGCGGCCAAGATGACGCCTGGAACTCCCAGGAACAGGAACAGCACGCGCGCATAGAGCGCGTCGGCTTGAGCGCCGAGCAGTCTGGCGGCGAGATTGTCGCCGATGATGGCGCTGCCCGCCACCCGTGCCTCCACATTTTTCGCTTTGCCTGCGACGATCGCATAGGCTGCCAGCGGATCGCTCGGCAGTGCGTTATGGTCGAGCCGCACGTGTAACTGTTCCCGGGCGGAATCGGGCCGCACGATGCGTTGCCGATCGAAGAGCGTGTGCCATTGTTGCTCGGGCATGAGCACCACGTTGTCGGGCGGAGCCTGGGGAGCGGCACCGGCGGGCAAGCCCACGGCCTGGAAGAATGTGTCGATGTCGGGCATTGCGACAATGCCGTCGACGCGAACGGTCACAGACGGGAGACCAATGCGGCGCAGCGTCACGGCGTCACCGACCGTCGCGTGCAGATTGGCAGCCGTTTGTTGGAACAGCAGCACACCGCTGTGTTTGCCGATGTTCCAACGCACTTCAGCGGGAAAGCTTTGGAAATAGCCAGCCTGCAAACCGACGGCCTTGCCGGCGCCAGTCGTCTGCACGCTGCCCTTTTGCGTCGCCTGGAATCCAGCCACGTCTGCGTACCAGACGCGCTTAAGAGCCGCATAGCGGGAAGCGCGCGCGACTGCTAAGCGTATGGCATCTGCATCCGCGCTGGGATTTATCTGCACTTGCCAATCCACGCCGACGCCCGCCAGGGCCTGGCGGGTCATGGTCGACGCGGTCGATGCCAGTTGCGCGCCCAACGCGCCGATGAGGGCGATGGTCAGTGCGATGCCGGCGATGGCGCCAATCAAGCGCCCTGACATGCGGCGCACGATACCTTTGAACCAGAGTGCGATCACTGCATTGTGTCCAAGCGCCCATGCATCATGTACCAGCGCGCGTTCATGCGTGCGGCGATGCGTGCATCGTGCGTCGCAATGACCAACGCCGAACCTTGCTGGTCGAGCAGCGGCAGCGCGACATTCAGAAAGTGTTCGGCCGTCTCGCTGTCAAGCTGTCCGGTCGGCTCGTCTGCCAAGATCAATGCCGGGCGCATGGCGATGGCGCGGGCGAATGCGACGCGTTGTAATTGGCCGCCGGACAACTCCTCGGGAAGCTTTTCTGCTAACTCCGTCAATTCGAACTGGTTCAGCGCCGCAAGCGACGCGGCATGAGCGTCGTCCTGCGTCGCACCCTGCAGCACGAGTGCCAATTCGATATTCTCGATGACCGAGAGCGGCGCCAGCAGACTCTCGCGTTGGAAGACAAACGCGATATGTCGTGGACGCAGATCGGCGGGCGGTCCCAATGCCGGCCAGCGCAATTCGCCGCTGGTCGGGGTCTCAATAGCGCCCAGCATGAGCAAAAGTGTTGACTTGCCGCTGCCGGAAGGTCCCTGCAGTGCGATGCGCTCGCCCGCGCTAACATGGCAATCGGCGTGTTCTACCGCAACAATCGTTTGGTCGCCAATGCGATAAATCCGCGAAACGTCGCGCGCCTCGGCGAGCACTTCACTCATGGCGTCGCCTCAGAGACGACGCGCCCGTCGCGCAAATGCACGCGGCGATCGGCTCGCTTGGCGGCGGCATCGCTGTGGGTTCCGAGAACGACCGCCCTGCCATCGTTTGCCCATGCCCTCAAGATAGTGAGGATGCTCTCTTCAGTGACGGCGTCAACCTCGCCGGTCGGCTCGTCCGCCAGCAGCACTTGCGGCGCGTGCGCAAGAGCCACGGCGAGGCCAGCACGTGCCGCTTCGCCACCAGAGAGCTGGTCGGGGTATGAGTGCGCACGATCCGAGAGGCCGACGGATGCAAGCAGCGCGGGAATTGCTTGCGAGGTACGATTCTTTGCTAACAACTGCTGCAGCCGCACGTTATCGGCGACGGAAAGGTGCCCGAGCAGGTTGCCTGTCTGCATGAGTATGCCGACCCGGCGCGCGCGAATTTCCGCTCGTTGTGCTTCCGGCCGGCGAGTAATGCGTTGACCGCCGATCAGGACATAGCCGCCATCGGGCTCGTCCAGGCCGCCCAAGCAGGCGAGGAGGGTGGACTTGCCGCTTCCCGATGGTCCCATGATGGCGACCATCTCGCCGGCAAGAACGCTGAGCGAAACGCCACGCAAGGCGAGTGTTTCGTCATCGCCGATGTGATAGAAGCGATACAAGTCGCGCGCCTCGATGAGCGCCGGTTGGCTCACTTCCAGTGGAAGCTCTCGGAAATTTTACGCCACTGGTCGGCGTTGTCCGAGCCGCGCGGTGCCCAGAGTGCAAGCACCGCTTGGCGCGAGCCGGTCGTAAAGAAGTAGGCCGCGTTGTCTAGGCGTAGGCTGCGGCCGGTAACCGGATCGGCTTTCGATTGCGACGTAAAGGTGACGACGGTGACCGGTCTGCCTTGAATCGTGACGTGCCGGACGCTGAGATCACGGGCGTCTGCGAAGTGGCCGCGAACGGTCGCAGCCGGATCGGCGGGCTTTTGCAAACCGATCTGCTCGCCATCAAACTGCGACCGAAACGTGACGGTTGCGCCTTCTCGTGTTTGTGACCAGCCTTCCGGAAAAAGAATGGCATAGCCCTGCGGCGATGCGTAGACCACGAACGCTTGCGTGTCCGGAATGTCACCCGGCGGGTTGGTTGCGCCCACATCGCGTGCGGCGGCGCTTGAGCTGGTCGAAGCGGTCGTCGATGCGCCCGGCCCTGCGCGCGAGCAGCCGTTCATACAGAGCGCCGCTACGGCGGCGCACAAAAGATACTTGGCTATCATTTCTTCGCTTATCCCCACTGTGAGGCTTGCCAATGCCAGGCTTCTAACCAGCAGAAGCGACCGATCGTCACATATCTGGCAGTTCAATCAAAGAGAGCCGCCTTCGGCTTTCGAACTGTTTGCCGATCGCACATATCAACCTTCGGGAGGTCATATCTTGTATTTGATCGTCCTCGTAGCGGCGCTGGCAGTGGCACCACTGCCGCACAGCGCTTTTGCTTACGATGCTAGCACTCCGCTGGGCATCAGAACTATCTCACAGCATCGCACCGGTTCAGTCGTCGTTCGTGAGATTTCTTTTGCATCCGACAAGGGTAGGCGCATCCATGCTGAACTCGTCGGGCCGGCGAACACAGGGCAACCACGCGGTGCAGCATTGTTCGTTCACTGGCTTGGCGATCCCAAGACGACGAACCTGACCGAGTTCTATCGCGACGCGGCCAGCCTGGCGCAGCGGGGATGCGTGTCCCTGCTGGTGGATGCCATGTGGTCGCAGCCCCACTGGTACGAGCGCATTCGCCTGCCTGCCACGGACTATACACATTCAATTCAGCAAGTCATCGACTTGCGGCGTTCGCTCGATCTGCTGGCACGACAGCCTGGCGTCGACGCACACAGAATCGCCTTTGTTGGGCACGATTTTGGCGCAATGTACGGCTCGGTTTTGAGCGGCGTCGACGCTCGTCCACGCTGGTATGTGCTCATGGCGGGAAATCCGAGCTTCAGCGAATGGTATCTCCTCTATCCCAAGCTGCATCCACCGGCGAACCGAGCCGCGTACATCGCTCAGATGGCGCGGCTTGATCCACCCCTCTACCTTGCAGCGTCGCGTGCAGAGGAGTTCTTGTTTCAGTTTTCACGGCGTGACGACTATATTCCAATCGATCGCGCGCTCCAATTCGCCAATACGGCGCCATTGCCGCGCGGGCTGTTCCTCTACGACAGCGACCATGGTCTCAACGTGCCGGCCGCATTCATCGACCGCATCGGCTGGCTTGAGAAACGACTTGCCCCATAACAATTGCGCGATTTGACAACGACTCATCCAAAGCGAAGAGGAGCCTCGATGCTAACTGCAAAGACCGGGCGCGAAGCTTGAGAAGGAGCGAAGGATGAGTAGGGTACGGGCACTGGTTGGAACGCGCAAGGGCGCGTTCGTGCTGACATCGGACGGTAAGCGTGAACGCTGGGACGTCAGTGGTCCCCACTTTGCCGGTTGGGAGATTTACCACCTCAAGGGATCGCCTGCTGACCCGAACCGGCTCTATGCATCGCAGACCTCCGGCTGGTTCGGGCAAGTGATCCAGCGCTCCAACGATGGCGGCAAGACATGGGAGCCGGTCGGCAACCAGTTCGTGTACGACGGCGTCCCCGGCACGCACCAGTGGTACGACGGCACGCAACACCCCTGGGAGTTCAAGCGGGTCTGGCATCTCGAACCATCCCTTGACGACCCGGATACGGTCTACGCC
>JALYZV010000152.1 GCA_030948685.1 Vulcanimicrobiota bacterium
GCTTGGCGGTCGCTCGGATATGAGATGTGCAAGCCTCGCATGACCGCCGCGTATTGGCTGGCGCCGCCAGTCCCCTCGGTGGCATTGTATGAATGATAGAAGGCGGCGATTGCCGCAATGAATCTGCGCTCTTTGTCTGTCTTGGCCCCAATTTTTTGTGCTTGAGCGATGGCCCTGGACGCGACTTTTACATCCTGACCGTCCGGCCACGCCCACAGTTCGTGCCAGCGCGCCATCGCAACGCCCCAGTATGCCATCGCACAGGTTGGGTCAACGGCTGCTACCCCGCGGAATGCCTGCTCTGCCTTGTCGTACCAAAAGGAGTGCAGAAGTGTCACTGCCGTATTGAACTTGGTTTGGGCCCTCGGGCTACACGTGACTGGGAAGTGAACGATGCCGAGCGTGTTGGTCTGGTTGGCTGCGGTCAAGGCGCGGACTTGGCCGCCGAGCGCCAACGACGCGGCTATAAGCACGATCAACGCGAAGCTACGCACGAAACTCACCTCCGCACAAAGAGCGCTACCTATTGTACGTCGCTTGAGTGCTCCCTGCGCTTCGATCCAGAACGGCAGGAGATCGCTGACGCGAAGTCTTAGCCGACTCCGCGTTTCCATGTACCTATCGTTTGCTGCAGGCCGTAGCGGGTAACTGCCGATGGGGCGCACCCAAAAGACACGCCGCGCATGTCGGTGCCGGACCGTTGGCTCCCGATCGACCGGCTCCACGTCGCGCCCCGACCCACAGGCCCAATGTAGGCCTCGGTGAGGTTTGGCCCGAAAGCTCGGCAAGCCGCATGAGCAAGAACGATCCAACACAGTTAAGTTTCGTTCGCGATATTCGACCGTTGTTCACCGACATGGATGTCGAGCATATGGATCCGTTTGGCATTGATCTCAGTAGCAGGGACGATGTGGCGGAACACGCTGACGCTATTTATGGTGTGGTGAGCGACGGGTCGATGCCACCCCCGGGTGCGGGCGAACCGCCGTGGACGCCCGAAATGTGCGCACGCTTTAAGGCCTGGCAGACACAGGGATGCCCGCCGTAGCCACAGATATTCTTCTCCCTGAAGGAGGAACAAATGCCACGTTACATAGTTGAACGCATCTTTAAAGACGGGTTAGCGATTCCGACGACGAACGACGGAGCGAAGGCCTGTCTGGGCGTCGTTAACAACAACGCCGGCGTCGGAGTTACCTGGGTCCATTCCTACGTATCAAAGGACCACAAGAAGACTTACTGTGTTTACGACGGGCCGAACGAGACAGCGATCCGGGAGGCCGCTGAGCGCAATGGGCTGCCTGTGGATAACATTGCAGAGATAAGCGTCCTGGACCCTTACTTCTATCACTAGCTCGTCCGCGGGCAGATTTGGTTCTGGCACCCGTTTTGCGGCCTTGCAGGGGTGGGAATAACTGGGCATAACCCTTCGTGAAGCACATCGCCGGCGTAGGCGAATTTGACCGAGGAGGCATCCATGACACGTAAGATCCTAACATGCTGCGCGCTGGTCCTACTATTGAGTGCCTGCAGCAGCAACAAAACTGAAACAACAAGCACGAACACAGCGAACCCGGAGTCGATGAGCACGATGGCAACACCTGCCGCGATGATGGAGAGCGTGACCATCGTGATGAAAGCCCAAAACGGCTCGGGTGAATCTGGTACCGCAACACTCACGCCAATGGGCAACAAGACCAGAGTTGTGATCGGTGTGAAAGGTGAAAACGCCACCGGCAAGCAGCCGGCGCACATTCACTTTGGTACGTGCGCAAAACTCAATCCGGCGCCGAAGTACGCCCTCAAAGACGTCATTCTCGGCAAATCGAATACCGTCATTGAGACGCCGATTGAAACACTCACCAGCGGCGGCATGGCCATTAACGTCCACGAGTCCGCTGCCAATCTCAAGAAATACGTCTCTTGCGGGAACATTACAAAGTAACTCGCTAAGGCGAAGCGGCTAGCCGGCTCCAGCGCAGCCCGACCCTCAAACAAGAGGGGTCGGCTGCTGCTTTGGGCGGTGACTCCGACTTCGTTAGGATGGTGTCTGCTTAATACGGCGTACGGGTCGCGTTTGGCCTAGGGCTCGCTTCGACCGGTGGGGGAACGCGCGAATGTTGCGCGGCTTGGAAAGGCGTGTCCACTTTGCCGAGCGTCAGCGTGCCCACGATATCCGCGATGCCGTCGATCTCGGCGTCGATTTTGCCCACGACCACATCGGGCTTGCCTTGGTTAGAAATATCGAGTATAAGGTGTTTGCCGTCTCTCTTGCCTTTGAGATCGTAGACGGTTTTTCGATCAGCGATCCAGACGCCGCTCACCGTCGTGCCGACGTCCTTGAGTTTCATCGTCGAATAGGATGGGTCTTGGCCCTCTTTTTGCATGATCACATCCCACGTGCCATTCGTAACCTGTTCTGGGTCCATGTAGGGCGTGGGTGGATTCGTCGGCGATGGCGAAGGTGACGGAGCGGGTCTGGCAACCGCGCTCTGATGGGTACTCGTCGCCGCAATGGCGAGTGTAATAACGACCGCGAAGAGCGCCAAGCGCCAGTACAACCTCATTGTCGTGGGGCAACCTCCGGATGATGAACGGATCTGTGACTCGCCTTTGTTACGGGTTTCTCGAGCAACGGACCTCTTACGTCCGTTGAGAACATGATCGTGGTTGTGCAGAATCTGACGTGCGCTCTTTACACGGACGGCGGAGCGCGGGGGAACCCGGGCCCCGCAGCCGCCGGGGGTGTTATCGTTGCCAGCGACGGCACCGTGCTTGCCGAGCTGAGCGACTATCTCGGCACCACCACAAACAATGTCGCGGAATATCAAGCGCTCGCCATGACCCTGCGTCGCGCCAAGGAGTTGGGCTGCGAGAAGGTGGTCGTTCATATGGATTCCGAGCTAATCGTGAGGCAGCTCAACGGAATCTACAAAGTCAAAGATCCAAAGATGCTCGAATTGTATAGTGAGGTCCGAAGGTTGCTACGGGAGTTCTCGGACTGGAAGGCTGTTCACGTTCCCCGCAGTGAGAACAGACACGCCGACGAGCTAGTCAACGCGGTGCTCGACGCCCGCAGCGCGCCAGGCGCGCAGGAGAGTGGGTCGTGAGAGACATCAAGGGAGCCAATGGATTCATCGTTGCCAGGGTTGACTCATCCGGCAACATCACGCTTGGATCTGAGGGAGGGCCAATCGTCGGCCTAGCGACGAATGCCGGTGAGATATTCGACGATGAGGCAGGCGTGCACCAAGTCGGCCGCGTTGATGGCGAGGGCAGCGTCTTCACCATGCAGCACGAAGTGCTCGGAAAAGTCGACTCCTGGGGTCGCGTCTACGATCGGTCTGGATCGTTGGTCGGCAAGGTTGACAAACCGGTCGACGGCGGCGTGCTGTTGCTCATCGCCGAACCCGCCGAAGTATCGTCAACGACGGGACAAAGTCCAGAGCAAGAATCAGCGCTCATGCAAGAAGCGCTAGAACTTGGCGACGAGCAACGGACTCCGAAGGTCCGCAAGGACTACAAGCCGCTGACCGATCGCGACCTTTTTATGGAGCATCTGCGCCGCGACTCAGACAAGTGACAGCGCTCGCGAGGCTTGCTGCATCGCGTCGGCTGCGGCCTCGTATCGGTCCTGGGGGATGATGTAGGCGCCCGACACGCCAGGCGTGCGCGCAAGCTCCACCAGAATGTCGCGCGTAATGGCAACACCTTCGCGCGTTTGGTCCTCTGCAGACCGTAGGCGCTCGCGAACCAGCTCCGGCACGTGCATCCCCGGCACTTCGTTATGCAAGAACTCGGCATTGCGATGGCTGCGCAGTAGCAGTACGCCGACGAGGACCGGAAATCGACGCTCCGCCGTCCAGCGAAGGAACGGTGCAAGTGACGGGATATCAAAGATCGGCTGCGTCACCGCGAAGTCCGCGCCGGCGCGAAGCTTTTGTTCAAACTTCTCGAGCTCGGCGGACAGGGTTCTTGTCGTCGGGTTCACCGCGACGCCGATGCGAAAGTGGGTCGGCCGACCAATGTCACTCCCGGCGTGATCTTTGCCTTGGTTGAGGTCCCGAACGATTTGAGTCAAACCGAGCGCCGTGACGTCGAAGACAGACGTGGCCTTGGGGAAGTCGCCGACATTGCTCGGATCGCCGGTCAGCGCGAGTATTCCCGTGATGCCGAGCGCAGCTGCGCCGAGCAACTCGCTCTGCAGCGCCAACAAGTTGCGGTCGCGGCAGGTGAGGTGCAAAATCGTTGCTAGTTTTGTTTCTCGCATGACCAGGTGCGCAAGCGCCGTGCTCGACATGCGCAGCCTGGCTGTCGGGTTGTCGGAAATATTCACAGCATCGGCACCCGCTGATTCGAGTAGTTTGGCAGCGTTGACGGACTCGCTCGCGTCTGCTCCGCGCGGTGGTGATACCTCAACCGCCATCACGAATTGGCGTCCAAGCTTGCGTTCGAAGGCGGTGGTCGCGACCGGCGAAGGTGCCTGCCCAGCCGTCGCATGCTCCTTGCGATCCGTGCTTTCGCCCGCAATCGCGGTGTGTTTGGGGCGCTGGCGCGCCTGCC
This sequence comes from Vulcanimicrobiota bacterium, assembly GCA_030948685.1. GTDB lineage: Bacteria > Vulcanimicrobiota > Vulcanimicrobiia > Eremiobacterales > Eremiobacteraceae > JAFANK01. The sequence goes on from JALYZV010000152.1 coordinate 4,564, forward strand.
CCGAAACGGCCTGTGCGATGGCCGCAATATGATCGGGCGTCGTGCCGCAGCATCCGCCGACGATGCTAGCGCCAAGCTCGACGAACCGCCGTGCAAAATGCGCAAAGTAGGCCGGGGAGGATTCGTAGATCGTACGATCATCGAGCCGATGCGGATAGCCCGCATTCGGCATGACTGACAGTGGTGCGTTGATGGACTCGGCGATGGGTGCAAGAGCATCGTACACAGCTTGCGGACCCACCGCGCAATTAACGCCCACGGCATCAGCGCCCGCGTCGAGCACGCGTAAGAACGCTGACAGCAGCGGATCGCCCCCCGCAGTCTTGCCATCTTCGACGACCGACAGCGAAGCCAGAGCCGGCAGGTGCGGGGCAACATCTTTTGCGGCTGCGAGCGCGATAAGTAACTCGGCAGCGCTGCTGAAGGTCTCCAGCAGCAAGAAGTCAGGACTGCCTGATGCCACGGCTGCGATCTGTTCGGCGAAGACATCGCGTGCTTCGTCGGCGCTGACAATACCAAATGGCCACATAAGCGCACCAAGCGGGCCGACAGATCCCGCAACATACGCTTTTCCGGCTGCGACATCGCGCGCCCGCAGGACTCCCGCCCGGTTGATCTCGACAAGCCGGCTGCGCAGTTCGTGGGCGGCAAGCTTGAGGCGGTTCGCCGCAAACGTGTTGCTCCCGATGATCTGTGCGCCGGCCGCGATGTAGTCGCGATGGATGTCCTCGACGGACTGCGGAGTTTCTATGTTGAGCACTTCCACGCACGACGCGACTTGTGCGCCGCGCGCGATCAGTAACGTACCCATCGCACCGTCGGCGACGAGGACGCCTGACTGCCAACGCTGCGTCAACGCATTGCTCTGCGGCATGGCAAGTTTTTCGCGTCACGAACGCGCGCGACCCCCACTCCGAAGCGGAGACCCTAGGATGCTGTTGCGCGCAAACCGAACGCAGCCTGGACACATGAACGACACGTCTTCGGGCCCGTCGGTCTTTGTTTCGGCCGACATGGAAGGCTGCGCCACGATCGTGCACTGGGATGAAGTGCAACCAGGCGCGTCTGCAGCCTACGGGCGCACGCGCGCGATCCTAGTGGCAGAGGTGAATGCGGCGCTGGGTGGCGCATTTGCCGCCGGCGCGAGCGCGGCCGTGGTCAACGACTCCCATTCAAGTATGCGCAATCTCGTGCTGGAGGGTTTGGACAAGCGCGCAAAGCTCGTGACGGGACGCTCCAAGCCGCTCTACATGCTGCAAGGGGTTGATGCGCTCAACCACGCCCTTGCATTTTTCATCGGCTATCATGGAGCCATCGGCGATCGCGATGCCGTCATGGGCCATACGTATAGTCCGCGGGTCATCTTCGAATGTCGTCTGGCCGGTCAGGTTGTTGGTGAGCTTACGATCAACGCGGCGCTCGCTGGCCATTACGGCGTGCCGGTGGCTCTCGTTTCCGGCGACCGCACGACGCTTGCTGAAGCGGCGCGCAACATTCCCTGGGCGTTACGAGTAGAAACAAAAAGGAGCCTGAGCTACTACGCAGCCGAATGCCGCTCAGCAGCCATCGTGCAGGACGCGTTGTCCACGGCTGGAGCACAGGCAGTCCGGCAGCGAACCGTGATGCAACCGTACACGCTCCCGGCGCCGGTGGTCCTCGAGATCGATACCCTGACGACGGCGCAGGCGGATAGGCTCGATACTCTCGACGGTTTTTCTCGCACAGCCTCGCGGAGCGTCGCATTTAGCGGTGATGACATGCTCGCCGCCTACCGCGCGCTCATTGCCATCATTCAACTCGGAGCAGCGGCATAACCTTGACGGAAAGAATGCGATCCTGGCTTGTGGTCTTTGCGTTTGTGACGTTGGCAACCCTCGGCTACTTGATGTTCATGAAACCCTTTCTCAAGCAGCAACCTGAACTCGACAAAGTACTCAAGGCGCGCAGCACGTGGAGTGTCACGATGCAGGCCTACAAGGACAAGGGTGCGGTCTCGCAAGAGACGTATCGCATTTCCAATGACAATGGCGCCTCGAAGGTGTTCTATTCAGCCAGTAATCGTGATGGCACCATTACAAAGTGGTTCGAGGTACCGCTGACCGGGCCGGCGGCAACGTTTTTGTTTGAACAGCTGCGCGCCGACGGCATTTGGGATCTCGACGACAAGTCGGTGCGGCCCCATTCCACCGAGCAGTACATCGTTCAAGTCGCGCAGACATTGGGCGATGAAGGCGGCAGCCGCGCCTTCAGCTTCTCGGATCCGCGCTACTGGGCCGCCACAAAGGCACAAGAATTTCAACTCCGCCTTCCTGCAAAATCGATGCACGGCTTCAACCTCAGCCATATCGCATCGGCTGGGCACTCGTTGCGTGATCCTCGCTATCTGAAGATCGTACAAGAGATTAGCATATTC